>CAZFWX010000031.1:0-3128 GCA_964522695.1 uncultured Desulfobacterales bacterium | reverse complement strand
CGCCGCCTATCAAAAAGAACCTTCGTTCCCCCAACTTTCCTTAAGGAACCCGTCATGTCCATGGAACAAACTTTGTCCCTCATCAAACCCGACGGCGTCAAACGCGGCCTCATCGGCGAAGTGATCGGCCGTTTCGAGAAAAATGGCCTGAAAATCAAAGCCCTGAAGATGGTGCACCTGAGCCTGGCCCAGGCTCGGGGCTTCTATGCCGTGCATCAGGAACGCCCCTTTTTCGACAGCCTCACCGCCTTCATGAGCTCCGGTCCCATCGTCGCCATGATCCTGGAAGGCGAAGGGGCCATTGAACTGAACCGCAAACTCATGGGCGCCACTGACTACCGCCAGGCCGACCCCGGCACCATTCGGGCGGACTTCGCCCGGGACATCGAAGCCAATATCGTCCACGGCTCGGACAGCCCCGAAACGGCAGCCACGGAAATCCCCTTCTTCTTCAATGAATTGGAGAAGGTATGATTCGTGAGGGAGGGGGCCAGGGGTCACAGACCCCTGCCCCTTCCCTCACACTCCCTCCCCCAACCCCTAAGGTTCTTTGGCGGCGCCGGCATCCTGCCGGTGCAATTGCACAGGCTGGAAGCCTGCGCCACCAGACTGATTGCGGGTTGGGAGGGCGGCTGGCGGGAGGCCAGGGACTTCAGGTCCCTGGCCTCCCCCGGTAAAATCTTCGCACCCTGCCATGGACCAAAAGCCCCAAAACGAGGTGGGTCTCATTGAGGCCCTGGCCCGGATTTTCGGCCCGCCGCCTGCGCCAGTGGTGGTGGGCATCGGCGACGACTGCGCGGTCATCGCCCCGCCCGTGGATCGTCAGTTGATCTGGACCGTGGACACCCTGGTGGAGGGCGTCCACTTCGATCTGGCCTTGGTGACGCTGCGGCAGGTGGGAGTGAAAACCATGGCGGTGAACGTCAGCGATCTGGCCGCCATGGGCGGGGAAGCGGCTTATGCCCTGCTGTCTTTGAGCTGGCCGCCGCACCGGGACCTGGCCCAGGCTTTGGAGTTAGGCCAGGGCCTGGCCGCGGCGGGCCGGAAGTACGGGGTTACGGTCATCGGCGGGGACTCGGTGGCCTCCCCGGCCGGCATCACCGTGACCCTGACGGTCCTGGGGTGGGGCAACCCCGGGAAGATTCTGCGACGCGCCACAGCCCGGGCGGGCGACCGGATTTACGTTACGGGCCCTCTGGGGGAGTCGGCCGCGGGCCTGGAAGTGCTGCGCCGGGGCCTGAAGCTGGACCCTGCCGTGGCCGGGCCGCTTATCCAGGCCCATGTGAACCCCAGGCCCCAGGTGCAAGCCGGGCGTCTGTTGGCAAACGAAGGGTTGGCTACTGCGGCCATTGATCTGTCCGACGGCGTGGCCAGCGATCTGGCGCACATCTGCACGGCCTCCCGGGTGGGCGCAATCATCGAGGCGGCAGCGGTGCCGATTTCTGCCGCAGTGCGGGAAGTGGCCCGCCTTCTGGATCTGGACCCCCTGGATCTGGCCCTGGGGGGCGGAGAGGATTACCAACTCCTCTTCACCTGCCCGCCGGAACTGGGCGGTCGCCTCGAAGAGGCCTTTGCCGCGGCCGGTCTGCCAATCCCGGTGCGTATGGGAGAAATGGTCCCGGGGCAGGGCGTCATCCTGCGGCGCGCCGAAGGCGACCGGGATATCTCCGGCCGCGGCTTCGATCATTTCCGCCTTGACCGCCCATAACCAATAAGATTACTATGCTACAGGCTGAAGGCCATTTGCCATGACCACAAGGGAGAATCGGGAGCATTCTTTGAAAGTCTGCCACACCTGCGGCCACTGGTCACCCCGGTACAAAGGCTATTGCGAAGTGTTCCAGCAGGGGACGGGTAAATTCTGGCGCTGCCTCCAGTGGCGGGAGGCCCCGCCTGCCCGGGACCTGGACGGCGCCCAGCCGGGGCTAGGACCTTTGCCACATGAGGGAACCAGAAACCCATTAAACCGTTGAGGAGGGCCGGCCATGCAGAACATCGCCTTTGACGCTTTGGTGCATGGGGTTTACGTGATCACCACCCGGTTAGGGGACAAGGTGAACGGCATGACCGCCTCCTGGGTGGCCCAGGTGTCGCTGTCGCCGCTGTTGCTCATGGCTTCCATCGCCCCGCCCCGTTACACCCACGACCTCATCGCCGGCAGCGGCATCTTTGCGGTGAACGTGCTCAAGGAAGGGCAGGTGGACCTGGGTAAACGCTTCGGTTTCCAGAGCGGCCGCAAGGTGGATAAGTTCGCCGGCCTGGACTTCAAAAGGGCGGCCACCGGCGCGCCCATTCTGCCTCAGGCGTACGCCTATTTCGATCTCAAGCTAGTGAACACCGTCCCTGCCGGGGACCATAGCCTTTTCGTGGGGGAGGTGGTGGAGGCCAAAATCCTGGATGCCGCAGCGCGGCCGCTAATCTTTCGGAAGGGGGACTTTTTTTAGCTACCCCCAACCCGACGCTTAGGTCTGTCGAGGCGTGAGCAATTTTCTGGAAGTTTTTTTTGCCAAACGCGCCCATGTGTGCATTAAATTCTGGACACGCATCAGAGGCCGTGCTATAAGATTTTGAGAAAGTTTGCACAAGCATGCCGGAAATCGGGGAGGAAACCAAAGGGGCATGGACTTTCGGGATGTGGGGGTCATCTACCTCAACCTGGACACCAAAAGCAGGTGCCCGGGTTGCCTGTGGCGGGAATGGGACACTAAGAAACAGTGTTGCTCTAACTGCCTCACCCCCATCTGCGCCCTCTACCGGCAGGAACTTTTTTTCGCCGAATTCTACCCGCCCGCAACTCAAGCCTTCAGCCGCATAACGTCAGCCAAGTCTCCCGCAGCCGCCGGCTTAGCCAATCTGCCCGGCGCAACGGTTCCGGGAGCCGGTATCCCTTAAGACACCCCAGGACGATAGCCACAGTCTCCCGCAAGCTGCACCGGTGCCCCGAAGACACATAAAGCGGCCGTACGCCGGTACGGGTGCGCACCACCAGCCCCACCTCTTTTCCCTGCCAGATAAGCGGGGTTCGGGAGCCAGCCGCCTCATCCGGTTCCGTATACTCCCCCAGCAAACGGCTTTTGGCCACCCCCAGCGTGGGCCAGTCCAGGACCAGGCCCAGGTGTGAGGCCAGC
>CAZFWX010000030.1:0-28706 GCA_964522695.1 uncultured Desulfobacterales bacterium | reverse complement strand
TCGTGCCGCTCTTCAGCATCCTGGCGGTCATCGGCATCGTCTACGGGGCCCTGGTCTCCATGGTGCAGAAGGACCTGAAGCGCCTGGTGGCCTTCTCGTCGGTGAGCCATCTGGGCTTCGTCATGCTGGGCCTGTTCACCTTCAACATGCCCGGCGTGCAGGGCGGCATCATCCAGATGATCAACCACGGCCTGTCCACGGGCGCCTTGTTTTTGATCGTCGGCATGGTCTATGAACGGCGGCACACCCGCATGATCGCCGACTTCGGCGGCCTCTCCACCCCCATGCCGGTGTACGCCGTCATTTTCATGATCGTCACCCTGTCTTCCATCGGCCTGCCCGGGTTGAACGGCTTCGTGGGTGAGTTCCTGATTCTGTTGGGCGCTTTCAAGTCCAACTGGGTCTATGCCACCATCGCCGCCACGGGCGTCATCTTCGCGGCCTGCTACATGCTGTGGATGTTCCAACGGGTCATGTTCGGCGTGGTCACCAACGACAAGAACAAAAACTTGAAGGATCTCTCCACCCGGGAAATCCTCATCTTCGTGCCGCTTCTGGTGTTCATCGTCTGGATCGGCGTTTATCCCAGCACCTTCCTGGACAAAACCAAGGCCACCACGGCCAACTTCGTGGCCATGATGGAAAAGGCCAAAGATACCACTGTGAGCTTATCCCACGTCTTTAAGGGGGAGGCGAGATGACCATCAACATCCCCACTTTCTGCCTCAGCAGCATCGGCCCCTGGCTCACCCTGACGGTGACGGCCATCGTCGTCCTGCTCCTGGACGCCCTCTCCCCCAAGGGGCGGAAGGCCCTGTTCCCGCAACTGAGCTTGTTGGGACTGGCCATTGCCGCGGGGCAGACGGTCATGCTCTGGGGCAGGACCGGCGCCGATTTTGTCCGTATGGTCTATCTGGACAACTTCGCGTTCTTCTTCTATCTCATTCTGATCCTGGGTGCGGCCCTCACCATCCTCTTGTCCCGGCAGTACCTGGAAGAATACGGCAAGAATCTGGGCGAATACTACGTCCTGATTCTTTTTGCCACCGTGGGCATGATGCTCATGGCCGCAGGCGGCCACCTCATCATGATCTTCCTGGGCCTGGAGATTATGTCCATCGCCGTCTACGTCCTGGCCGGCCTGTTCCGGGAAGACCTGCGCTCCAATGAAGCCGCGCTGAAATACCTGGTCCTGGGCGCCTTCGCCAGCGCCTTCCTGCTCTTCGGCATGGCCTTTCTGTACGGGGCCTCGGGGGGCACGCTCTACATCAGCGACCTGGCCGCCAAACTCACCGAGACCGCCAGCCTGACCAAGCCTTTGGCCCTGCTGGGTTTGGCCCTCATCATCGTCGGCTTCGGCTTTAAAGTGGCCGCGGTGCCCTTCCACATGTGGACCCCGGACGTCTACGAAGGCGCGCCCACTTCGGTGACCGCTTTCATGGCCGTGGGAGTAAAGGCCGCCGCGTTCGCGGCCTTTGCCCGCATCATGTTCCTGGCCTTCCCCGGGTTCGCCGCTGAATGGAACATGCTCCTGTGGGTCCTGGCCGTGGCCACCATGACCCTGGGCAACGTCGTCGCCATTTCCCAGACCAACATCAAGCGCATGCTGGCCTACTCGTCCATCGCCCACGCCGGTTACCTCCTGGTGGGCATCATCGCCGCCAACCAGTTGGGCGCGGTGAGCCTGCTCTATTACCTGCTGGCCTATACCGTCATGAACGTGGGGGCCTTCGGGGTGGTCATCCTGGTGGGCCGCAAGAAAGACAGCTATCTGAGCATTTACGACTACGCCGGCCTGGGCGCCCAGCACCCGGCCCTGGCCGCCACCATGGCCATCTTCATGTTCGCCCTGGCGGGCATGCCCCCCACTGCGGGCTTCGTGGGGAAATTCTACATCTTCTCCGCCGCGGTGCAGGGCGGCTATATCTGGCTCACCATCATCGGCGTCATGAACTCCCTGGTGTCAGTGTACTACTACCTGCGCATCACCGTCATCATGTACATGCAACCCGCAGAAGCGGATCTGGGCCCGGTGTCTTTTTCCTACAGCTTAAACGCCGCCCTCATCCTTACTGCTGCGGCCACCGTGTTCATCGGCATCTTCCCCGGCTTCTTCTACAACATGGCCATGGCTTCGGTGAAGATCTTCCCGGGGCTTTAGCCGCTTCCCATAACACTGATAGAAAATAGAAGGGGCGGGTTAGAAACCCGCCCCTTTTTTGTGGGAGACATGGCTTGCTGCGGTGGCCCAGGCTTTCCAGCCTGGGCAAACAGCACTTTCAGAGCAATTCCTCACGGGCCTTCGGCCCACCCGCAAATTTTGAAAATGCGGGGTAGGGCAGGCGTCTCGCCCGCCGTTGCAGATGCACAGGCTGGAAGCCTGCGCCACCAATCACGGGCAAATTTTCAAAGCAAATGGAAAAGTTGGGAACATGTGGAAAAAAAGGCCGACGACGGCATCCCCGTTGAAAACCAGGGTGCCGGCCTCCGCATCCAGCCTTCATCCTGCGAAAACATCAGGTGGCACAGGTGTCCTCACCTGTCCAGAGGCTCAGGCGGGAAAGCCTGGGCCACCATCGCGAAAATTATTTCCCCCCCTTCAACTCATGCAGCCGCGCCTCAACGCCGGCCATTTCCTTTTTCAGTTCCTCCAGGTAATCCCGCAGGCGCTCCATTTCCTCGGCCGGAGAAACGAACCGCCGCCAGCCCCGGCAGCAGCCGCCACCCATGCCGCCATGGTGATGGCCGTGCCCCCCGCCGGGGGTGCAGCAGCCATGACCGCCCATGCCGCCGTGGCCGTGACCATGGCCATGTCCGTGACCCATCTGACACATTGCGGTGTCCTCCTTGGCAATTCAGGTTGGGGTGAGGAAAGGGGCATGGGAGCCCCCTGCCCTTAGTCCCCTCTTTTCATGGAAAGATAATCACTAAAACAGGGCCTGCACTCCCACCAGGGTGCGGTTGTCGGCCGGACCCCAGATTTTGCGGCCCATGGTCACGTGCTGATAGCGGAAGTAGAGATTCACATCGAACTTCCCATGCACCCGGATCCCGGTTTCGGCGGTGCCGTCCACGCCATCGGGAGTGGCGCCGCCGCCATCCAGCCAGGCAGCCCCGCCCGAGACATAGCCCACCAGCGGGCCGTAGCGGCAGATATCCCAGCGGCCCTGGCCGCCTATGTTCCAGAGATATTGCCAGTTCTGGTTTTGAAAGTAATGCGCCGCGCTGATCTGGGTACTGAAGCGGTTGAGCCAGTGGAAGCCGCGTTGGTCAAAGGAGATGCCGTAGTTATAGTATCCCGGCTTCATGCCCTGGGTCCCCAGGCGGACGCCGGCCTGATGCGCGCTTTCCGGCAGGTTGTTGAAGTTGCGGCCGGCCAGGTGCTTGGCGTGCTCCAGAAAAGCCTCGGCGAAGAAAGGCTCCCGGCTGTACGTGAGGCCGTATTGCAGCCAATATTTCCCTTTTTTTATGGAGAGATCACTCTTTCTGGTGTTTATGCGGATGCCGCTGTAGCAGAAAATTGTCCAAGGCGCCCGGCGCAGAACCTCCAGATCTATTTCCATATTACCGCCCCAGCCATAATAGTGGCTAGAAGGGAACCAATTATAGCCCAGGGTGCCGTGGACTTCCGGCAGGAACTGCCAGGTTTCCCCCCGGACCGGGCCCACTCCCGGAGTCCCCAGGGAGGCCTCCATCCGCACCCCGCCGTAAAGGTATTCCTTGGCCCGGCGTTGAACGGGGGCATCATCTCTGGGGAGCCGGTAGATTTCGGGTTGCCGCCCGCCGGAGAAGAAAGGGATCAGATTCAGGTTCTCCCGCACCTTTACCCTGACGCCGGCCTCTCCCCAAGGGAAGAACCGCCAGGATGGTCCGACCCACACTTCGGAGCCGCCGCTGAGATAGGGGACGAAAATCCGGTAGCGGAATAAATCCAGCCGCACCTGGCCTTTCATCTCCCAGTTGAGCCCCAGGGAGTCGGGATCTTTGGCAATGACCCTGCCCGCGGTGGCCCGGTAATGCCAGCGCCCCAGCCATTCAAAGGGTTTGGCTGGATCATAGACGATGCCCCGGTCTTTCAGCCCCAGGAGCATGCCCTTATCCAGAAAGTCCAGGGAAATCAGGAAAACGCTGGCAAAAGTCCGGTTCGTATTGGGGCCGCGGAAGGCGATCGACTCATAGTTGTTGATGCACCAATGGTCCACCAGGAAGCCCAGATAGTGATCTCCCAGGTCGTAGCGGTAACCGGGCGTGGCCAGCCGGAAGTAAACGTTGTTAAATTCCCGGTACTTATCCGGGACACCTAAGAAAGTGTCCTCCCGAAACTGCAAATAGATGAGGTGGCGGCCATACTGCAGCATGTCCACCTCCACATCCATGTGGATCAGGCCGGTGGAGTTGCTGCGGTTGGTAATATAGGCGCCGGCTTCCAGACCCAGGCCGACCCGGGGGAAAAGAACCCTCTGACGCTCCTGGCCTGCATTCGCGCCGGCTTGGGCCGCGCCAGTCCACAAGACGCAAACCAGGAGACAAAAAAAACCCGGAAGGAATATTGCCGCTGCCGCCTTTTTAGGAGTCACCGGACCTTGCCTCTATGCCCCCTTGAAAGGGGACACAGCCTGAGGCAGCATGGCTTGAGTTGACAAGCCAGGCACTGCTGCGCCAAGGAAACCATCCATTATGGGGAGACTATGCCGCCCGGCGGGTGCGCTTCTTCAGGCGGCTGATGCGCCGGCGCAAGATGTCGATTTTCGCCTTGGTGGCGCCGGCCTCCTGGACTTCCCGTTTCTGGGCCCGCAGGTCCTTAAGCTTTTGCTTGATCTCCCGCACGTTGACGGTCTTGGCCGCTTTCTTGCCTTCGTCGGCGATGCCTTTTTCTTCTTTGATGGCCGCCACCAGTTCTTCCTTGTTCATTCCATGGACGCCGGTGATGCTCCCCAGATCCAGGGCATATTTGCGCAATTCCGTGGCGGTCATCTTCTCCAGCGGCTTTTCCTTCTTGTCCTTCTTCTCTTTCTTGCCCATCGTCATGCTCCTTTGCCTATGACATATTGCGAGAGGGGGTCAGGGGATTCCGCCCCCTGACCCCCTCCCGCAAATTCGTTCTCACCAAACCCATACCATATTTCATCCAGATCCGGCAAGACCGCACGGTTGGCCGCATCTTGCCGAGGCCGGTTGGGGGATTGAAACGGAACGTGAAGAGAGGGTAGGGGGGATATTTTTCCGACCCTTCCCTCACCCTTTAAATTCCTAACTTCGGCCCTATTTCTTCCCCTCCAGTTCCTCCAACCGGTTAGCGATCGTGAGGAACGGTTTCACCAGATCAATGGGAATGGGGAACAGCGTGGTGGAGTTGTTCTCCGCGGCGATCTCCCGCAAAGTCTGGAGGTAGCGCAGTTGCAGGGAGACGGGCTCTGCGGCCAGCACCCGGGCTGCATCCGCCATTTTGGCGGCGGCCTGAAATTCACCCTCGGCGTGGATCACCTTGGCCCGCCGTTCCCGCTCCGCCTCGGCCTGTTTGGCCATGGCCCGCTGCATCTCCAAAGGCAGGTCGATGGCCTTGACCTCCACCAGGGTCACCTTGATTCCCCAGGGGTCGGTGTGGGAATCCAGGATATCCGCCAGTTGGGCGTTCACCTTCTCCCGTTCGGACAACAGGTCATCCAGTTCCACCTGGCCGCAGACACTGCGCAGGGTGGTTTGGGCCAAAAGCTGGGTAGCGGAGTAATAGTCTCTCACTTCGATGACCGCCTTATAGGGGTCGATGACCCGGAAATAGACCACCGCGTTGACCTTCACCGTGACGTTGTCCCGGGTGATGATGTCCTGACTGGGCACGTCGTAGGTGACGAGCTGCAGGTTCACCTTCACCATGCGGTCGATGATGGGGATGAGGATGATCATGCCCGGACCTTTGGCCCGGTCCATGGCCCGGCCCAGCCGGAAAATGACGCCCCGCTCGTATTCGCTTAAAATCTTAACGGCGCTGAAGAGGAAAAAGACCACCAGGATGACGATAAGTCCCACACCACTGAACATGCAAGCCTCCTTAAAGCTGCTATTTTGCCAGGCGCACCCGGAGCTTAAGCCCCATTACCTCCATGACTTCCACCGGTTCTCCCGCCTTGATGGGCTGTTCCGCCACTGCCTGCCAGTATTCCCCATGCACGAAGACCTGACCCGCCGGGGTGAGATCAGTAAAAGCCGTGCCCCGCTTTCCCACCATACCGCTGCTGCCGGTACTGGAGCGTTTCAGGTGGCTGCGGAAGACCAGGAGGGTGATGCTGATGAAGAAGAGCGAAATGGCCAGGACCGTGGGAATCAGCACCCCCCAGGCGATATCCATACCGGTCTCACCTCCCCCATAAAGCATCATGGACCCAAAGAAGAGCGAAGCCACCCCGGCCACGGTCAACAGGCCGTAACTGGTGACATAGATCTCCAGGACGAAAAGGATAAAGGCCAAAATGATAAGCAAAAGCCCGATAAAACTGACCGGGAGAGACTGGAAGGCGTAAAGGGCCAGAAGCAGGCTCAAAGCCCCCGCCACGCCTGGCAAAACCACCCCGGGATGGGCCAGTTCGAAATATAGACCGGCCAGGCCGATCATCATGAGGATGAAGGCGATGTTGGGATCGGCGATATGTTTTAAGATGCGGATGCGCAACCCTTCGCTGATTTCTTTCACCGGAACGCCCTGGGTGTTGATCTTCCAGGGTTTGCCGGCCACCTTCACCGTCAGGCCGTTCACCTTCTGGAGCAGTTCGGGCAGGTCCTCGGCGAGGATCTCCACCACCTTGAGGCGCTGCGCTTCGGCGGCCGGGACAGAGACGCTCTGGCGGATGGCCTTCTCCACCCAGTCGGCGTTGCGGCCCCTTTCCAGGGCCAGGGACCGGCCGTAGGCCACCATATCATTGACCATCTTATCGCCCATGACCTTGTCCAGCTTGCCGCCGCCCAGGGACACGGGGTGGGCCGCGCCGATGTTGGTGCCGGGGGCCATGGCCGCCACATGGGCCGCCATGGTGATGAGCACTCCCGCAGAGGCCGCCCGGGCGCCCTTGGGCGCCACGTAGAGGACCACCGGCACCTTGGCGTTGATGATGGCCTGGGCGATCTGCCGCATGGAGGAGTCCAGACCGCCCGGGGTGTCAAGTTGCACCACCAGGACCTCGGCCTGCTCCTTTTCGGCATGGCGGATGCCTTCGATGATGAATTCCGCCAGACCAGGGTTGACGGAGCCAACGGCGTCGAGCACATACACGCTGCGGCGGCGCTCCGGGGCCGCACTGGCCAGAACTGAGGCCAGACCGGCCAGAAACATGACGAAAAAGAGAAGGCGTCTAATGGTCCGCATGGGACGTAAGCTGCTCCATGACAAGTTGCATGTCCTCCCAGGTTTTGCGCCTTTCCTCGGGGAGGCGCAAGAGATAAGATGGGTGGAAGGTGGGCATGACAGGAATATCCCGGTAGCGTTGCCATTGTCCGCGCAGACGTGTGATGGGTGCCTGAGTGTGGAGCAGGGTCTGGGCCGCTATCTTGCCGAGGACGACAATAACCCGGGGGCGGATACTGTCGATCTGTTTGTCCAGAAAGGGGAGGCACGCCGTTATCTCATCCTTCTCGGGATCCCGGTTCCCCGGCGGGCGGCATTTCACCACGTTGGCGATGTAGACCTCTTCGCGGCGCAGTCCCAACTTGCTCAACATGTTGTTCAACAGCTTACCCGCCTTGCCCACGAAGGGCAGCCCCTGGGCGTCTTCCTCGGCGCCCGGTCCTTCCCCGATGAACATGAGGCGGGCCTGGGGCGAGCCATCGCCAAAAACAATGAGGTTGCGGCCCTGGGCCAGTTTGCAGCGCCGGCAGTCCCCCAGTTCCTCCCGAATATCCTGGAGAGTCTGGCGGGAAGCCTGGGGCTGGCGTCTTCTGGGAGGGGCCGGCGGTTCAATTTCTTCTTTGACCCCGGCCCAGCCCAGGCGTCCCTGGAACCGCAGCCAATTGCTGAGGGCGCCCACCAGTTCCCGCAATTCCCAGACCGGGTCTTCAGCCATGGCCCTGCTCTCCGGGGCGGGCTGCCAGGGCTTGCACCAGCCAGTCCAGGATTCTGGCGGCCACTTCCTCTTTGCTCATCAGGGGCAAGGCTATGGGATCCCCTTCCCGGGCAACCAGGGTGACTTCATTGGTGTCCACGGCAAAGCCCGCATCCGGACGGTTGACCTCGTTGGCGACAATGAGGTCCAGATTTTTCTCCATGAGCTTGCGCTGGGCCTCTGTCACCAGGGAGCCGGTTTCGGCCGCGAAACCGATGACAATCTGCCGGGTTTTCAGCGGCCGCAAGGCTTTCAGAATATCCGGGTTTTGAATCAGACGCACCTCAATGAGGTCCGGACCTCGCTTCATCTTCTTTTCGGCCAGGGTTTCCGGGCGGTAGTCTCCCACGGCCGCAGCCATGATCAGGGCGTCCGTTTCAGAAAAACGTTCCTGGACCTCGACCAGCATGTCCAGGGCTGAACGCACCGGGACCAGTTCCACGCCCACAGGCGCAGACAGGGTGGAGGGGCCGCTCACCAGGGTTACCGCGGCGCCCCGCCGGACGGCCACCCGGGCCAGCGCATACCCCATCTTGCCGGTGGAGCGGTTGGTGAGGAAGCGCACCGGGTCGAGATCTTCATGCGTGGGCCCTGCGGTGACCAGAAGCCTCCTGCCGGCCAGGTCCTGAGGGATGACCAGGGCGGCCAGGGCCTCGACGATGACGTCGGGTTCCGGCAGGCGGCCCAGTCCCACCGCGCCGCAGGCCAGGGCGCCGGAAGCCGGGTCCAGGACCCGGTAGCCCCGTTGCCGGAGACGCTCCAGGTTCTCCTGCACCACAGGGTTAACCCACATCTGTTCGTTCATGGCGGGGCAAAGCAGCACGGGCCGGTTGGCAGCCAGCATGACCGTGGTGAGCAGGTCGTCCCCCAGCCCCGCCGCCAACTTGCCGATAACATTGGCGGTGGCCGGGGCAAGGAGGATGGCATCCACCCCCTGCCCCAGGGAGACGTGCTCCAGGGGGTGGGCGCCGGGACCGAAGAGTTCGGCGGCCACCGGCTCCCCGCTCAAAGCCGCAAAAGTGAGGGGTGTGACGAACTCCCGGGCGGAAGCCGTCATCATCACCTTGACTCTGGCGCCGGCCGCCACCAGACGGCGCACCAGTTCCGCGGCCTTGTACGCAGCAATGCCGCCGCTTACCCCGAGCAGAAGATGCTTTCCCGAAAATGGCATGGAATGGTTATCTGGGGAAGGCCGTGCTGGAGCAGGTTAAAGACCCCACCTTTCTCCCCCTGGCCTTCCCATTTCCTCTAGAAAAAGGGGTTATACTTCCTTTCCTGGCCAATGGTTGTGGCCGGGCCGTGGCCCGGATAGACGGTGAAGTGGTCTCCCAAAGGAAAGATTTTTTGCCGCACCCCGTTGATGAGAGTGTTAAAATCGCCACCGGGGAAGTCGGTGCGGCCGATGGACCCGGCAAACAGGGTGTCGCCCACGTACACCAGGGGGTGACCCTCCAATACCAGGGAGATGCCGCCCGGAGTGTGCCCGGGGGTGTGCAGCACTTTGAGCCGATAGGACCCGAAGGTGAGGACGTCCCCTTCTTTAAGGAGTATGTCCGCCTCGGAGGTTCGCAAACGGTTGCCCGTGAAAAACAGGGCCTCCATGGAGGGCTTGCTGAGCATTTGGGCATCCGCAGCATGGATGGCGATTTGCGCTCCGGTGGCCTCTTTCAGCGGCTGGTTGGCGTCCACGTGATCGAAGTGGCCGTGGGTATCGATGATCAATTTAAGGGTAAGATTGTGATATTTCAAGGAATCGAGGATTTCTTGTTCGTCTCCCCCGGGGTCGATCACTACCGCTTCTTTGGTCTCCTCATCACCCAGGATATAGCAATTAACCTCCAGGAGGCCCACCGTTAAAGGTCGCTGAATCATGTTATGCTCCTAAGCTGCCGAATCAAAAAGGAATTTTACTCCCTGAATGCCGAAGTAAAGTCCGAAGCCGAAGAGAAAAACGCCGCAGCCGGCCAGGAAGCCGCGATAAAGACGGTCGGAGAGGAAGTGCCGGCCCTGGGCCACTGCGCCTGAAACCAGGCTGTACCAGGCAAAGTCGGCCAGAATATGGCCGCCGAAGAAAAGCAAAACGCCGGACCAGCCATATGTGGCGGAAAACATGACATACCCCAGGCCGATGGTGAGCCACCAGATGAGCCAGTAAGGGTTGGCCAGACTCAAGACGACCCCGGCCAGGACCGGCGACATGCCGCTGTTGTTCTCAGCGGTCAGTGCCAGGCGGGTGAAGCGGGAGGCTTTGACGAGCCCCAGGCCCATCCATCCCAGCATGATGGCGCCGCTCACTCCTACCAGACCCAAGACCAGAGGACGGTGCAGCCACACTCCTAATCCGGCCAAAAGCAGTATCACCAGGGCCAGTTCTAGGAGGGCGTGGCCGACCATGATCAGAGGCCCGGCCCAGAAGCCGCGGCGGGCCGCCTCCCCCACCGTTGCCGTGAGCAAAGGCCCGGGCATAAGGGCCCCGGACAGGGCGACGACAAAGGAAGTAGCGCCGATCCCCATCAGGATGAGGATATCCATAACTTCCTCGGAAATTCGACTTTTTTGCTCTCTTATCGTACCATAGCCCCCGTCCGCTACCAAGGGAAAACAGGAGTCAAACGGGCTTCCTGAGCCGGAAGGAAGGCCCTCCCGGCGACTCGCCTCCGGCCTTTACTCCACCAGTCGGCCGACTGCGGCCTCCGCCTGGGCCAACACGTCAGGCCGGCTGGAAACTGCGCCGGCCTCCTGCAGCCCCACCCCCCGGATCAGCTCAATCTCGCTGAAGCCATATATTTTCAACCACTGCTCGTAGCGGGGAAAGACATCGCCAAACAACGCCGGGTCAGGATGTCCCTGGGTGAGAATGACCACGGCCTTCTTCCCCGGTTGCAGGCGAGAGGAGAAATCGGGGTTGAGGAAGGCATAGGTGCGGTCGAAGAAACACTTCATCTGCCCGGAGATATCCCCAAAATACACGGGGGATGCCACTAAGAGAACATTGGCGGTGCGAATGGCTTCATAGACGGGCGAAAAATCATCTTCGACCACGCAATATTCGGTTTTGCCCTTGCAACTGCCACAGCCCTGGCAGCCTTTGAATTTCATCTTATTGAGGGTGAAGACCTGGCAGGCCGCCCCTTTTCGTCCCGCAGCCTCGAGGAACCGGTTGGCGATGGTGCTGCTGTTGCCTTGGAGGCGGGGGCTGCCCAGCACGGCGACGATCTGCATATCGAGCCTCCTCATTGAAGATTGTCGTGGGCTTAGGGGGTGGAAGTGCGTCTCCAATCCGGACCTTTGGCCCACGAGCCTCATGACCCGCCAGGAGAGATTCTCCCTGGCAGGGACAAGAACTCTCCTTGCGGTTCAACCTAATTATGACGCAACAGTGAAAGTCTCCAAAGAAAAATTCCCGGGAAGATGCAGCTTGGGGACGCTCCGGCACGAGGCAGGGTCCATCAGACCAGGGAGATCAGGGAGGCAGGGGAAGGAAGTTGGTTAATCAGGGCCCTTAGTTAGCCGACAATCTGATTCCCCCAGGCCGCAGGCCGATGGTCCAAAACGCGGCGCACCGTCTGGGCCAGGGCGCTGATGGCCAAAGGTTTCATGACCAGGGCCTGGACATTTAGTTGCCGCACCCTTTCTTCGTCACAGCCGTCACTGTAGCCGGTAAAAAGGATGATGGGAAGGTCGGGGCGGATACGGCGGATTTCCCGGGAGAGATTGGGCCCCGTCAAATGGGGCATGGTGATATCGGAGAGCACCAGGTCAAATTTTTGGGAATTGCCGGTCAGTATCTGGACCGCCTCCAAGCTGGCGGTGGTGCCGGTAACCTGGTAACCCAGGCGCTCCAGCAACCTTTGAGTGACTTCCAGCACCGCAGGGTCGTCGTCCACCAACAGGATGCATTCGCTGCCGGTGGGCAATTCTTCGGCCACGGGTTTGGTCTCCTGACGGCCGGCAACGGCTCTGGGCCAGAAGACCCGGAAGGTGACGCCCTGTCCCACCTCGCTCTCCACCAGGATGTCGCCGCCGGCTTCTTTGACAATGCCATGGACGATGGCCAGCCCTAATCCCGAACCTTCTCCCGCTTCTTTGGTGGTGTAGTAAGGCTCAAAAATGCGGCTTAGGAGGTGCGGAGGAATGCCCGGCCCGGTGTCGCTCACCGTCAGGACCACGTAAGACCCCGGTTCCAGCCCGGATCGGGTGCCGGTCTCACCTTCTCTGATCTCCTCCTCTCTCAGGCCGATGGTGAGGACGCCTCCCTGGTCCCGCAGGGCGTGATACGCATTGGTGCCCAAGTTCATGAAGACCTGGTGCAGTTGGGTGGGATCAGCCAACACCAAAGCCTCGGGAGCCTTAAGATCGGAGACCATGTCGATGGTGGCCGGGATGGAAGCCCTAAGCAGCTTGACGCCTTCTTCGATGATCTCGGAGATGAGCACAGGTTGCAGTTCCGAAGGGGTCTTGCGGCTGAAGGTAAGGATCTGCTGCACCAATTCCTTGGCATGGAGACCGGCCACGAGAACCTGCTCCAAGTCATGGCGCCAGGAACTTTGGCTGGAAAGTTCCCCCAGCACCAGTTCAATATACCCGATCATGGGGGTCAGCAGATTATTGAAATCGTGGGCGATGCCCCCGGCCAGCGCCCCCAGGGCCTCCATCTTCTGGGCCTGGTATACTCTTTCCTGGTTATCCTTTAATGCCTCCTCCGCCAGTTTACGTGGGGTGATGTCCCGGGCGATGCCGATGGTGCCGATGATCTCCTTCTGTTCATTGAAGATGGGGGTGCGGATAGTTTCCAGCCAGCACATCTGACCCTGAGCATCCTTCAAAGACTCCTCCACTTGCAGCTTACGGCCGCTTCGCAACACCCGGTCTTCTTCTTCCTGATGGCGTTGGGCCAGGTCCCGAGGCTTAATGTCCAGGTCAGTCTTGCCCAGCAGTTCTGCCGGGGCAAGGCCGCAAAATCGCGCCATGGGTTCATTGACGGCGAGGTATCGTCCATCCAGATCCTTGAGCCAGGCCATGTCCGGAATATTGGCAAGGATGGCGGCTTGCTGACTTTTGGCCTCTTCCATCCTCTTCTCCGCCTGCCGGCGTCTGGTGACGTCCCGGGCTACGGATAACATCAGGTCCTGCCCCTGGACATGCACCGGATAAGTCCGCACTTCCACCACTGCCTCGTCGCCGTCCTTTTTGATAAGGGGAATCTCCACCGACGCCGGTCCCTGCGCCTGCCTGGCCCGGGCCAGAATGGCGGAGGCCTCCTGGATTTGCTGTGCCGCCAGGATAGGCATGGTCTTGAAGTTACTGCCTTTCAACTCCTCCCGGGAATAGCCGAGAATTTCTTCAGCCGCCCTGTTGCCATCGAGGAAGTGTCCTTCCACGTCATGCAGGAAAAAGGCGTCGGGAGCGTTTTCGAAAATCAACCGGAAACGCTCGGCCGATTCCTCCAAATCCCGGATAGCGTGGCTGCGGGCAGTAATGTCCTCCATGATATACAGGATACCGGTCACCTGCCCCTCGGCATCGCTCTGGGGAACCGCAGATAGTCTCATCTCCAAGACCTCGCCGTCCTGACGCCCAAATTGCACTGCCAATTCAGAGAAGGTTTCTCCCTGACAGACCCGCTCCCGCATCTTATGGAATGCCGCCGGCTTCTCTATCGGCGTCAGGGGGGTCGGACTTCCCTGGACTTCAGCCGCTGACCAGCCGAAAACCCTCTGGGCTGCGGGATTCCATAGGGTGACCAGACCCTGGCGGTCTTCAGCGACCATGGGCAGGGGCGAGACCTGCGCCAGGGCCTGGAGTGTGTTGACTGTTTCCAGAGGTGATGGCCTGAGGGGCCGCAGGTGGTCCAATGCCGGCGGTTGCAGTGATGGGAGCAGTTTGTGAGGTTGACTGCGGCAGATCAGAATCAGCCCTGTCCAGAGCAGGAGATTCAGAAGTCCCACTGCCGCCAGGAGATGAGGGGCAAAAGCCGTTTGAAACATCTGGGAGTAAGAAAATTTTCTGGCAATAAACAAGAGCAAGACGCAGCCAGTCAGGATGCTGCCTGCCAGGCAGATAGCGAAAGTGGTTCTGGAGGAAAAACTCAATCTCTCGGGCATGGCTTCTGTATCCCCATGGGGACTCACGGGCGTCACCCGCTTAAAGTCTCTGGTGCTCCCGGCACGACCCAACGGTTCGGAAGGCCGCCGTGGCAGCCGCCTTTGCCAGAGGTAAACCTTGCTATAAAGGCCACCGATCCGTCCCGGGCCTTATTCGGAAGCAAATCAATCCTGACGTCACCAGAGTAGTTACCTTTGTATCGGCAATATCTTGTGAAAATCTTTAAAGGTTTCTTTAACTTCGCTTAAAAATCTTGGACTCCTTTACAGGCATCTGCGCCCCAAGGCCACAGAAGGCGGCCTTCAGGGTTTATCATCCTGAGGTTATAGAGTTGTTGATCAAAAATTGTCAGAGGCTCGCGCAATCGACTCCATCTCTACCCGGCTTATGAACGGGCGCCGGCCCGGGCCAGGTCCAGGGCCACTTTCACCTCAGCCAGGTTCAGGCCCAGCCGGCGGGCAATCTCTTCCGGGCTGAGCCCGTGGCGGAAAAGGTGCTCCACCCGCGAGCGGAGCGACGCACCACTTTCCTCCACCGAAGAAACGGACCCATTCTGTCCTATCCTGGATTCCAGTTGATCCAGTTGGTGTTGCAGGACGGAGGATCGTTGGGCCAGTTGGGAAAGCATATTTTCCAGGTTGAGGCCCCCGGCGCCTCCTCTTTTTTCCCCCTCATCTCTAATCGGTTGACTCGTTGGGCCTTGTTCTGGCATGGCCCCGGCGGTCATCAGACGTCGTAATGTCTTGATCTTGGCCAGGAAGACAACGACCAGTACCACCAAGACAAGTTCCAGGGCCGCCTGAACCAGGATCCAATAATCCAGATGTTTCAACATGTCTCTTTCCTCCAGCTTAGATGACAATATCCACCAGGTGCTCGTCTCCGGGAGTCTCCTCCTGGTTTTCCTTTAGGAGAGCAGGAGGGCGGCCGGGTCGCGCCGGGTGCCCGTTTCTCATATTGCTGCGGCGGTCTCTTCTGGTCTCCACTTTCTCACTGACCAGAATTCTGGCAGGCAGCCTGCCCGGAGCAACTTGGTCTGAAGGGTCGATGGTGTCCATGCGTTCCCCCTAAGGCATCAAGAGTACACTTCGGGTGATCTTGACGTTGACTGGGTCCTGCTGGCCAAATTGCCGGCGCAATAATTCCTGGGCCTGCTGCTGTTGACTGTCTTGATCCATGCCTTGGCTGAGTATGCGGAGGAATGCCGACCTGATAATCTCCCCGCACCAATCAATGGAGGTCTCTTTTTCCGCCACGGGTGTTTCCAGGGTAATAATTACCCGCTCAACTTGAACACGCCCCTGGTGTTCTCGGAAAAAATAAAAGGGCTCCAGCACGAAGGTGCGTATCTGCGGCGCAGAGGAGGCTGCTCCGGGGTATGCGGAGGCAGACATCCCTTTCGCCTTTGCCCGGCTGAGCCCCGGGCCTTCGGACCAACCGGGGGTTGCCTGACCTCCAGGCCAGGCTGGGATCAAGCAAAGGCCCATGGCAAGGAAAATGATTCGCAGATTCAGCATGGGGCCTCGATGTTTTTAGTCCTCAACCTGAAAATATTCCCGCAATTTTCCGCGCAACCGCAGCATGGCCTGGGTGTGCAATTGAGAGATGCGAGATTCTGTATACCCCATGATGTGGCCGATTTCCTTCATGGTGAGTTCTTCATAATAGTAAAGGGAGATGAGCAGTTTCTCTTTATCGGGCAAACCCTCTATGGCCCGGACAAGCAGATCTTGGAGTTCGGAAAAGTGCAGCGCCAGATAAGGGTCCCGGACGTTTTCATCCTGAAGGATTTCCGGCAAGTTGGAGTCCGGCAGATCAGGCCCCGTGCGCAGAGCCTTCCAGACCCCCTCCAGGTCAACCAGGGAGACGGACTTGGTTTCGTCCAGCAGTTGGTAGAATTCTTCCAGTTCCACCCCCAGGGCGGCACAGACCTCTTCCGGTTCGGCTGGACGCCCCAGGCTTTTCTCCAATTCTGCATAGGCCTTTTCAATGAGGTGGGACTTCTTGCGCACCGACCGCGGGATCCAATCCAGACTGCGCAATTCGTCCAAGATGGCCCCTTTGATGCGGAATTCTGCGTACGTTTTGAAACTGATGTTCTTGCCGGGGTCAAACTTGTGAACAGCATCGATTAGCCCCAGAATCCCGGAACTGATCAGGTCATCCAGGGCAATATGCGAAGGCAGCCTCAAGGCGAGTCGGCTGGCGATGTACTTGATCAGGGGCGCATACTGGATGACCATATGCTCCTGCCAGGCAGCATCCACACTGGCGGGCCAGTGTTCTGCCGTACCGTTGGTTTGGACCTGAGCCACCAGGTGTTTCTCCATGTCCCTGCCTCCCCGTCCTATACCTGGCATTCAAGCAAACGGCGCCAGAAAAATCTGATATTACTTCCCAGGTCTGGCGGCGGGGGAGATCCCCACAGTTTCTGAGCCAATCCCATGAAACTTCTGGTAATCCGGGCTTTGGGATAGAGAGACAAGGCTGCCTGTTGCTTTAAAACTGCCCGGGGTATGGCTTCGTCAAAAGGAATGACTCCCCAATAATCCAAAGAAACATCCTTTCCCAAGAAACGTTCCGTCACTTTCATAACCGCTCGATAAACCGTTTCGCCATCATGAGGTCTTGATAATCCATTGATAACAATATTAAAATGCCGTTCTCCATGTTTGGTAACCAATATTTTTATAAGGGCGTAGGCATCGGTAATTGATGTTGGTTCATTATTTACAACAACAATGCGCTCCTGAGCGGCAATATTAAAAAACAAAACATTGCGTGAGATGCCGGCACCGGTATCAATGAGAGCCACATCAATGTTTTCCGAGTAGTCATCGAGTTCATTTAAAAGGAATATTTTCTGGTACTCATCCAAGTCCGCCAACTCCGGAATTCCCGAAGATGCAGGCAGAATTTTTATTCCTTCTGGACCTTCCACCAGGACTTCGGCCAATGATCTCTGGTGAGAAAAAAGGTCCTTGATGCTAAAGCGCGGAACGAGTCCCAAGAGAATATCGAGATTGGCCAAGCCCAGGTCTGCATCTATGAGCAGAACTTTGCACCCCAGGCGGGCCAGAGCCAACCCCAGATTGACCACGATGTTGGACTTCCCCACCCCCCCTTTCCCTGAGGTTACGGCGATGACTCGCAAAGGTGGGCGTTTGGCGGACTCCTGGCGTTCCAGGCCCAGGGTCCGATCATGTAAGGATGGCAACAGCATCGGTCTTTTCACGGTCAACCCCTTACGTGCCTTGGTGTGGGGATTGAGGATGCGGCCACAGGACTAATTCCGTCACCCTGCGGGGAGTGGCCAATTCCAGGTCCTCCGGCACCCGCTGACCGGTAGTCAGGTACGACAGGGGGAGCCGGTTCTGGCAAATGAGGTTAAAGGTTTGGGCATAGGTCCGGCTTTCATCGAGTTTGGTAACGATAATGGAAGACAACGGCACCACGCTGAAGCTGCGGATGGCGTCGGCGAGATGGCTCTCCTTGGCCGCAGCGCTGAGAACCAGGTGATGCTGCACGTCAGGCAGACCATCAAAAAGCTGACGGAGTTCCATGTGGAGAGCCGGGTAATGGGGACTCCGGCCGGGGCTGTCGATGAGAATCAAATCCAGACCGGCCATATTGTGCAAGGCCGTTTCCATATCCGTACGGCAATGGGCCATATGTAGAGGCAACCCGGCTATCCTCGTAAAGGCAGCCAGTTGCTCCACAGCCCCCAGACGTTGGCTATCCAGGGAGATGAGCCCCACCTGCCGCTTTTTTATCAGAGAAAACTGCACCGCCAGCTTGGCGAGGGTGGTGGTCTTGCCCACACCGGTGGGGCCCAGAAAGGTCCAGATACGCCTCTCTATCTTCCGGGCTTCCCAGGGGTCCACCACCGGGAAAGCCGACATCAGGCAACGCAGGGCCTCTTCTTTGAGGGATACCGCTTCCCGATTAGGACGGCTCAGCACAGCCTGCATCTTTGCCAGCCAGAGGCTGAGCACGGTTTCAGCCACCCCGGCCCGGGTGAGGGCTCGAAACAGGGAAACCAATTCCCCGTGCTGTGAGAGCCAGGCCGGCGGCCCGTTTTGGCGGAGCCAGTGGTGGAAGATTCCTTTTAACTCCTTCAACTCTTCCTGAATCCGTTTGAGCGAACTTTCAGACGCCGGAGAAAACTTCCCTGCCCAGAGTCCGTCCGCGGCAGCATCTTGCTGAGACGGCAGGTCCACCGCGGCTGTAACCTCCACTCCCGCACGGGGCCCCCCGCCGGATTTGCCATCCGGCAACCGGCAGCCCTGCGTTGAAAGAATGACCGCCTCGGGCCCCAAGTCCCGTTTTACCTGAGACAAGGCCTCCTTGAGGTTCTGGGCTACGAACGTCTTAAGTCTCATGGCCCAACCTCACTACACCCAGAGACTGAATGGCGGCATCCGTAACCAGTTCATGATGGGACAACACCGCGCACGACGGCAGGTGGCGTTCCACCAGGCGGCGCAGGTGCCGGCGCACTGCCGGAGAGCACACCACGATGGGATGCAGGTTCTGGGCTAAGGCCTTTTCCGCGGAGTCCTGCATGCCCTTGATGATATCCTCAGCCGTCTCCGGGGCGATGGCCAGATAGGTGCCATAATCGGTCTTCTGCAGGGCGTCCTTGAGGAGGTCCTCGATAAATGGGTCCAGGGAGAAAACCATGAGCTTATGGTCCTGCGTTTCCAAGGGGCGGGTCAAAGCCCGGCCCAGCCGCTGCCGCACATACTCGGTCAGGATATCGGGGTCTTTGGTATAGGCGCCGTAGTCGGCCAAGGTCTCCATGATGGTGAGAAGGTCCCGGATGGACACCCTTTCCTGGAGGAGACTTTGAAGAACTTTCTGAATGGCGCCCAGGGTCAGGGTGCCGGGCACCAGTTCCTCCACCACCTTGGGGTTGGTCCGGGCCAGGCGGTCCAGGAGTCGCTGCACTTCCTGGCGGCCCAAAAGTTCATGGCAGTGGGAGCGGATAATTTCTGACAGATGCGTGGCCACCACACTGGCCAGATTGACCACGGTATACCCCAGATGCTGGGCCTCTTCTTTTTTGGAGGCGGGAATCCACAAAGCAGGCAAGTTGAAGGCAGGCTCACGGGTGGGGATGCCCTCCAAGGGCCGCAAGGCGTCGCCGGGATGTATGGCCAGGAAATATCCCACCATCAATTCTCCCCGGGCGATATCCACCCCCTTGATCTTGATGACGTATCCTCCGGGCTTGAGCTGCAGGTTGTCCCGGATGTGGATGGGGGGAACGATGACCCCCATGTCCTGGGCGAATTGCCGCCGCAAGGTCCGTATCCGTTCCAGGAGTTCGCCGTCCTGGTCCTCATCCACCAGGGAAATCAAACCGTACCCCACCTCCACTTCCAGCAGGTCCATGGCGGGCAGGCTGTCGATGGGGTCGCCCTCCCGGGGACGGGCTGGGGCTTTGGCGGCTTTGGCCTGTTCCTCAAGTTGGCGGTTCCGGGACTGCCAGGCGACATAGGAGAGCCCCCCGGTCAGAGCCGATAGCAGCAGGAACGGCAGGTGCGGCAAACCGGGAATGAGGCCCACCAGAAAGATGATGCCCGCAGCCATACTCATGGCCTGAGGCTTCATGGTGAACTGGGCCGCGTATTCTTCCCCGAGACTGGCTTCGGAGGCGGCTTTGCTGACGATGAGACCGGCCGCAGTGGAGACGAAGAGGGCCGGAATCTGGTTCACCATCCCTTCGCCTACGGTGAGCAGGGTAAAAGTTTGGGCGGCGTCGGCCAGGGTCATGTCGTGCTGCAGGACGCCGATGGCCAGGCCGCCCACGATATTGATGGCCATGATCAGGAGACCCGCTACGGCTTCGCCCCGGACGAACTTGGAGGCGCCGTCCATGGCCCCGTAAAATTCTCCCTCCCGGGCCAGCCCGGCGCGCCGCCGCCGGGCTTCCATCTCATCGATATGGCCGGCGTTTAGGTCGGCGTCGATGCTCATCTGTTTGCCTGGCATGGCGTCCAGGGTGAACCGGGCCGCGACTTCGGCGATGCGGGTGGAGCCTTTGACGATGACGATGAAGTTGATGATGATGAGGATAATGAAAACGATGCCGCCCACCACAAAATTGCCGCCCACCACGAAACTGCCGAAGGAGCGGATCACCCGGCCTGCCGCTTCCATGCCCTCGGAGCCGTGGAGGAGAATGAGCCGGGTGGAGGCCACATTTAGAGACAGGCGAAAGAGGGTGGTCACCAGGAGAAGGGAAGGAAAGACAAAAAATTCAATGGGTTTTATGGTGTAAAGGGACAGGAGGAGCACCATCAACGAAAAGGTGAGATTAAAACTCAGCAGCAGATCCAACAGCAGACGGGGCAGAGGCAGGATCATGACCAGGAGGGTCAGGATGACGCCAAAGGCGACAAAAAGCTCGCCTTTGTGGAAGCTGCGGGTCTGATCCAGCGGCTTGCCGCCGGCCAGGGGCAGGCTGGTATTCACGGGCGGCCTCCGGAACCGGCCCGCAGGCCGTAGACATAGGCCAGGACTTCAGCCACCGCCAGGTAGAGGGACGTGGGAATGAGCTCCCCCACCTCCACCTGACGATACAAGGCCTGGGCCAGGCTGCGATTCTCCACCCGGGGCACTCCCGCTTCCTGGGCCAGGGCCATAATCCTCAAAGCCACAAAGCCCTGGCCCTTGGCCACCACCTGGGGGGCCAACATGCGGGCCCCGTCATACTTCAAGGCCACGGCATAGTGGGTTGGGTTGGTGATGATCACGTCGGCCCGGGGGACTTCGGCCATCATGCGCTTGCTGGACAATTGGCGCATGAGGGCGCGAATCCTGGCTTTGACTTTGGGATCGCCCTCCACCTGACGCGTTTCGTCTTTGACCTCCTGCCTGGTCATGCGCAGGTTTTTTTCGAACCGGTGGCGCTGATAGACATAGTCGAGGACGCCCAAGACCATGAGGACCAGGATAATCCGCCCGGAAACCTGAAACGCGGCGTGCTCAAGCTGGGCGATGATTTGACCGGCCTCCTGGTGGACCAGCGGCAGGAAGGCTGGCAGTTTACCTTGCAAAAACAGATAGGCGACCAGGCCGATAATGGTCACTTTAAGAAGTGACTTGGCAATTTCAACCAGGGAGTTGCCGGAGAAGAGGCGTTTGAAGCCGCCGAAGAGTTGCAAGCGGCTGACATCTGGCAGCAGCCTGGCAGGAGCAAAGATCCAGCCGCCCTGGAGGAAGTTGGCCAACAGGGAAGCGGCCGTCAGGCCGAGAAAAATGGGCGCCAGCAAGCCCGCCAGGACCAGGGAGAATTTCCCCAGGAGCAGAGGCAACTGGGTCACCGTGAGCATCCCGGGTTGCAAGTCCTGCAGCCACCCCTGAAAAAGAGCCAGGGAGCGCCGCCCCATGTGGGGGGACCACACGGCCAGGATGCCCAGGGATGTCAGCAGGACCAATGCCGCATTCAAGTCGCGGCTGCGGGTCACCTGCCCCTTTTCCCGGGCCTCGAGGCGGCGTTTGGGGGTCGGTTGCTCAGTGCGGTCCTGGTAGCTATCCTCGGCCATGGTTTAACCCTGCCAGGCTTTCAGCCACTGCTGCAAAGGTGTCTTGAGGCTGCTGAACTGCTCCTGGAGATTCACTCCCACAGACAGGAGGGTGAGGGAGAAAAACAGCAGCCCCAGGGCGATGGTCAGCGGGAAGCTGAGAATCATGATTTGAATCTGGGGCACAGCCCGGGATAAAAACCCCAGGGTAAGCTGCAGGAAAAAGAGGACTGAGAGCACCGGAGCCATCAAGCTGACCGCCAGCCGGAAGGCCAGGCTTCCCAGGCCGACCAGCATTTGGGAAGCCTGGAAGGGAAGGGCCCTTGCGTCCCCCAGGGGGAGGTCCACGAAGCTGTGGGCCAGGAGGCGGAAGAGGGCGTGGTGCACCTCCAGGGCCAGGAACAGGAGAAGGGCCGCCAGCATCAGGAAGTCGGCGATGATTGTGTTCTGCTCCCGGGTCTGGGGATCAAACAGGGTCACCATGCTGAAACCCATATACAGGGCGGCCAGGTTGCCGGCCATTTGCACCCCGGCAAAGATGGCCCGGATTATGACGCCCACCCCCAAACCCAGGAGCACCTCGCGCAGCGCCAGGCTCACTGCAGCCGGGCCGGTGGCCGGAAACGCCGGCAAAAGGGGAGAGACTGCGGGAGTCAAGGCCAGGGCAATAACGAGCAGGGAAAAAACTTTTATCTGGCGAGGCACAGTCCGGTAGTCCCAGACCGGCCAGAAAAACATGAGACAGCCGGTTCTCAGGGCCACCAGCAGAAAGTTCTGAAGCAATGTGACGAGCCCATCGATTTCCATTATTTTCACCGGATAATGGTGGAGATGTTGTTAAACATCTCCACCGTGAAGGCCATGAGCTGATTCATGATCCAGGGCAATAAAAGCAAGAGGCCGACGAAAATACTGACGATTTTCGGGACGAAGGTCAGGGTCATCTCCTGAATCTGGGTGGCCGCCTGGAGCAGGCTGATCACCACCCCCACCAGCAAGCCGATACCCAAGATGGGCAGAGAGACCAGGAGGGTCACCTGGATGGCCTGCCGGGCTATTCCCAATACCATTTCCGGAGTCATAAAGCATACCTCCTGTCCTTCACTGGAAACTGCGCACCAAGGAGCCCACCAAAAGATTCCAGCCATCCACCAGGACAAACAGCAGAACCTTGAACACCAGCGAAATCATTACCGGCGGCAGCATCATCATGCCCATGGAGAGAAGGACTGAAGCCACCACCATATCGATGACGAGAAAGGGCAAATACAGGAGAAAGCCGATTTCGAAGGCGGTGCGCAGTTCACTGATCATAAAGGCGGGCACCAGGGTGGCCACGGAGATATCCTGAAAATTTTTGGGACGGGGGGACTTGCTGATGGCCACGAACAGGGACAGGTCCTTCTCCCGGGTTTGACGCAACATGAAGTCTTTGAGGGGCTTAAGGCCGCGCTGGGCCGCCTCTTCGCCGGAAATCTGCTGCCCCACATAGGGCGTCACCGCGTTGTCCTGGATCTCCTGCCAGACGGGGGCCATGATGAAGACTGTGAGGAAAAGGGACAGGGCGATGAGAATCTGGTTGGGCGGCATCTGCTGAGTGCCCAGGGCGTGGCGGAGAAAGGAGAAGACCACGACCAGGCGGGTGAAGGAGGTGACCATGACCACCAGGGCCGGGGCCAGGGAAAGGGCCGTGAGCACCAGGAGGAGTTGCACCGAGAGGCTGAGGCGCTCCGGGGCCACCAGTTGATCCAGAGTCAACGGCGAGGCGGCCCAGCCCGTCTGCGGGGTGGCACAGAGTGATACTGCGCCCAGGATCGCCAGGACAAGATACGTCATCAGGCCCCCTTGTCTCCGGGTGCGGCAAGCGGTGATGGGATGGCTCGCATTTCCTCAAGGTGGGGAGGCTCATCAACTGTCACTCCCGGCAAAGGCGCCACAAGGTCGAGACCCTCGCCGGTACTGGCCAGGAGAAAGCGGCTGCCGCCGACCTGCACCAGGAGAAGCGCCCGTTTAGGGCCAAGGTACTGGGTGTCCAGAATCTGAATGAGGGACGCATGGCTCCGGCGCAGCAAGCCCGCCTTTTGGGCCCATTGCTGGATGAGAACGAGAAAGCCCAGGATGGCGCAGAGGACCCCGGCAACTTTCAACAGCTGCGGCCAGAATGACACCGGGGCGTCGGCCAAGGGCTGGACTGCGGCGGAGACCAGGGCTAGACCTGGCGCCATGAGCGGTTCCCCGGAAAAGATCGTTCCCATCCAGACAGCCTCCTCGGTTCTGTCACCCCAACTGTTTGATGCGCTCCATGGGACTGATGATATCGGTGAGGCGAATGCCGAATTTTTCATTCACCACAACGACTTCTCCCCTGGCGATGAGCTTGTGGTTGACCAGGATTTCCAAAGGTTCCCCCGCCAGCTTGTTCAGTTCAATGACCGACCCTTGTCCCAACTGGAGCAAGTCGTTGACAATCATGCGGGTCCGGCCCAACTCGGCGGTGATTTCCAGGGGTATGTCCAAAAGGAGGTCCAGGTTGGGATTGGCGCCGGCCGGCGCAGTGGCAGGGGCCATGACGGCAGGGGAGGGCGTGGCCCCTGGCGCCGGCGGAGGGGGCGCAGCGACCGGCGGGGCTTCCGGCTGATCCCAGTCGAAATTCATGTCACCCGGCATGTTTTCGGGGTGAGCCATGGAGGGTTCTCCTTCACATCTTCCGCTGCATTAGTGCTGTGCGGGCAGGTGTTTTATTACCTGAAAAGCCTTGACATTGCGCAAATGGCCTGCAAATCCTAAGAATTTGGGAATGCCTTCAACCCGTCCCAGCAAGGGCTCGGACACCCGTTTCTCAAAGACGATGACATCTCCCACGGCCAGGTTTAAGACCTCTTTGGTGGTCATGGTGGCGACCCCCAATTCCACCGCTAAATTAACGGTGATGTCGCGCAACTGATCCTGAATCCGGCTCGTCCAAAGGCCATCGGTTTCCAGTTGCTCGCTTTGAAACCCTGAATAGAGCTTTCCTTTGATGGGCTCAATGGTGGCATACGGAAAGCACAGGGTAATGAAGCCGTCTGATTGCTCCATTTCCACCTGGAATTTACTGATCACCATGATGTCATTGGGGGTGGCGATGCCCACGAACATGGGATTGATTTCCACCCGGGCCATCTGCATCTTGACTGGGTGAACCGGGGCCCAGGCCTTTTCCAGGTCCTGGAAGGCCATGAGCACCACCTTATTAATGAGGCGGCGCTCAATGCTGGTGAAATCGCGCCCCTCGATTTTGAAGCGCAGACGGGCATTGCCGCCCAGAAAGCATTCCACCAGGGTGAAGACGAGCTTGCTGTCCACTACCAGGAGACACTGGCCGCGCAAGGGGTCCATTTTAAAGATATGAAAGCTGCTGGGCAGAGGCAGGGACCGCAGAAACTCCCCAAATTTGACCATCTGCACGAAGCTGGTCTGGATGTCCACGGTGCGGCGCAGTATCATGGACAGGGAGATGCGGAAGGCCCGGGCAAAGTGCTCGTTAATGACTTCCATGGTGGGCATGCGGCCCCGGATGATGCGCTCCTGGGAGGTGAAATCATAGGTGATGACGCCTTCATGGGAGCCCCGAGGGTCTTTGTCGACCTCGATCTCGCCGTCGACCAAGCCCTTGAGCAGGGCGTCCACTTCTTCCTGGGACAGGACCTTGGTCACGGGCAGCCTCCTATTGGGCGATGAATTCCGTAAAATAGGCGCCGCTGATCTTGTTGCCGCCCAGTATGGGGGCCAGCCGTTTCAGGACCTCTGCCTTTAATTGCTGCTTGCCTTCGGCAGAGGCGATCTCCGCATAATTTTTGCTGCTGAAGAGCAGGATCAAGGCGTCCCGCAGGCGGGGCAGGGACTTTTCCAATTCTTTGATGGATTTTTCACTGTCCACCTCCAGTTCCAGCTTCAACTTCAGATAGCGCCGGGTTTCTTTGTCGGCCAGGTTGACCAGAAAGGGCTCCAAGGGCATCAGGGCCTTGGGGGCCTCCGTTGGCTTGGCCGTCTTGGCGCCGGTGGCTGGGGGGGGGGCATCATCCACGAAAACGATGTAAGCCAGGCCGCCCCCTCCGGCCAGGACAAAGAACAGGAGAAGCAGGAGCAGGATTTTGAGCCACTTCCTTCTTTTCTTCCCAGGCTTTTCTTCGGGGGAGACGGTTGCTTCCGTGGCCATGACAACTCCTTTTCCAGTCTGTTGCCAGGCAAGAAGCAATCATTGTGCCAAGCGCTGCCGAGGCCTGATATGAAGCTATCACGCTAAAATAACAAGATAATTTAATAGGCTTTGCGTCAGAAGGCGTCAAAGATGCTGATTTCTGTCAATTATTTGACAGGGGGAAGTCTGGGTTTACCCATTGCCAGGGAAGTTTGGGTGTGGTAAAATAAATTCAATTAATTTCACAGGATAGGTTAATAAATCATGCCCCGTCCCGGGGTGCCGGACCCCTACCGGCAGCAGGCCAAAGCCCAAGGTTTTGTTTCCCGGGCAGTTTTCAAGCTCAAGGCCCTGGATGACAAATTCCATCTTCTGCGACCCGGCCAGCGGGTCCTGGACCTGGGGTGCAGCCCCGGTTCCTGGCTGCAATACCTGGGTTCCCGGGTGGGCCTCCAAGGGAAGGTGGTGGGGGTTGACCTGTCAACACCCAAGCTTCCCATCGTTCCACCCCTATACTTTGTGCCCGGGGACATTCAAAGTATAGACTTGGAAGTCCTCCAGGCCGTCAGCCCGGCCTTCGAGGTGGTGGTCAGCGATCTGGCCCCCCGGACCACCGGGGTGCGGCTGGTGGACCAACAACGCTCCCTGGAATTGGCCCAGCGGGCCTGGGAAATCGCCCAAGCGGTTCTGACCCCTGGAGGGCATTTTCTGGTCAAGATTTTCGAGGGTCCTGAGGTGAACAGCCTGGTGGCTGCCTTGCGGGGGGCTTTCACTGCGGTCCACCGGGTGAAACCGCCGGGGTCCCGCCAGGAAAGCCGGGAGCTCTACCTTGTGGGACTGAAGCGGCGGGACGGACACAGGCAGGCCAAGGGGGCGCGACCGCCGGAACCACCGGCGGCATGATATAAAGGGCAGTGGAGAGACGAAGGAGGATTACGGGGAGATGTCAGGACATTCCAAGTGGAGCACCATCAAGCGCAAGAAGGGGGCCGCCGACGCCAAACGGAGCAACCTGTTCGGCAAGCTGGCCAAGGAAATCATGGTGGCCGCGCGCATGGGCGGACCGGACCCGGCGGGGAACGCCCGCCTGCGAGCCGCCATCCTGGCCGCCAAGGCTGAAAATATGCCCAAGGACAACATCAACCGGGCCATTCGCAAAGGGGCTGGCGAAGGCGGCGGCGCTGCCCTGGAAGAGCAGATTTACGAAGGCTACGGTCCCGCGGGCGTAGCCCTGATGGTGGAGATTCTTACGGACAACAGGAACCGCACTGTTGCCGATGTGCGCCATATCTTTACGAAAAACGGCGGCAGCCTGGGAGAGCCGGGGTGCGTCTCGTGGATGTTCGAGAAAAAGGGCGTCATCGTCTTCGACCGGGAGGGGATCCAGGAGGATGATTTAATGGAGGCTGCCCTGGAATGCGGCGCCGAAGATTTGCAGTCCTCCGAAAGCCAGTTTGAAGTGCTCACCGACCCGATCACCTTTGTGGATGTGAAGGAGGCCCTGGAGGCCCGGGGCTTCACGCCCGTCCTGGCCGAACTGCAACTCCGGCCCAAAACCACGGTCAAGATCACCGAAGAACAGCCCGCCCAGCAGGTGCTCAAACTGGTCATGGGCCTCGAGGACCACGACGACGTGAGCAATGTCTTCGCCAATTTCGACATCCCCGACCAATTGCTCGAGGCCTTGACGTGACCATGCTGGTTCTGGGGGTGGACCCGGGCTCCCGGAACACCGGTTACGGCCTCCTCGAGGGGGAGCGGGACCGCCTGGTGCACGTGGCCCACGGCAGCATCGTCACCTCCAGCCGCACCCCCCTGGAAAACCGCCTCTGTCAAATTTATGACGCGCTGGGCGGCCTGATCCGTCAACATAATCCCCAGACCCTGGCTCTGGAGGAGATTTTCCTGGCCGCCAACGTTCAGAGCGCCCTTACCCTGGGCCAGGTCCGGGGCGTGGTGCTCTTGACCGCGGCCCAGGCCGACCTTCCCATACACTTTTATACGCCGCTGGTGGTGAAAAAGGCCGTGGTGGGCTACGGCCAGGCCAGTAAAGACCAGGTGAAGCTCATGGTGGAGCGGCTCCTGGGCCTGACGGTGAAAAACCACCACGCGGCCGACGCCCTGGCTGTCGGCATGTGCCACCTCTTTCACGCCACCTCTCCCTGGGCCGCCTGATGATCGGTTTCCTGGAAGGCCTCCTCATCGACAAGACGCCGGGCCAGGCCCTGGTCCAGGTGGGGGGCGTGGGCTACCTGGTGGCCGTGTCCCTCACCACTTTTTACACCCTGCCTGAGCCGCCGGCGCCGGTGGCTCTGCGCATCCACACCCGGGTCCAGGAAGACGCCCTGCTCCTCTATGGCTTCCACAGCCAGGAGGAAAAAGACCTGTTCCTGCAACTCCTCACCATTCCCCGCATCGGCGCCAAAATCGCCCTGACCATTTTAAGCGGCATCAATCCCGAGGAATTCCAGCAGGCCCTGGCCGAAAGCGACTTCAAACGCCTGTCCGGCATCCCCGGCGTGGGGCGCAAGTCCGCGGAACGCATCGTCTTGGAACTGCGGGACCGGCTCGCCCCCGGAGCCAAGACCCGGCTGCCCCTGCCCGGACAGAAACTCACCGCGGACGCCCTCTCGGCATTGTTGAACCTGGGCTACCCCCGGGCCACCGCGGAAAAAGCCCTGGACACCGCCCGCTCCCAGGGCGCGGCGACGTTGGAAGAACTGCTGCGGCAGAGCCTGAAAGTGCTGGCAAAATGATGGCTTGGGGGAGGGGGCCAGGGGTCGCAGACCCCTGCCCCCT
>CAZFWX010000029.1:0-28823 GCA_964522695.1 uncultured Desulfobacterales bacterium | reverse complement strand
TCTTCCGGTCCCGGTTTGACAGGTTGCCAGGCCCCTGCGGTGGTGGGGAAATCCAGGGAGGTGGTCGCCCCCACCAGGTAAACATCCCGGTTTTGGTCCAGGGCCAGGCCAAAGGCATAGTCCCGGCCAGTTCCTCCCAGGAAAGTGGAAAAGAGGAGCGCACTGCCGTCGGCACTGAGCTTGGCCAGAAAGGCGTCGAAACTGCCCCGCCCGTTTTTCAGAACGTCCCCGCCGGGTAGGGGATTGACCACCGGAAAATTATCCGATGAGGTGTATCCGGTTACATAGACCTGCCCATCCGCGTCAACGGCGATGCCCTGGCCGAATTCGGTGCCCAGGCCACCCAGGTACGTAGCATAAATGAGGGCTCCTTTGGGCCCAAACTTGGCCACGAAGGCATCATATCCCCCGGCCAGGCTTGTTTGAAAGGCTCCCGGGGTGCAGGCCAGATCAACTGATCCGGTGGCGCCCGTAATATAGGTATTCCCCTGAGCGTCGACGGTTATGGCTTGCCCCAAAACGGTTTCGGGCTGGCCGCCGCCCCAATAGGTGGAGTATTCGATGATGGGATCTATCACCAGGGCATACCCCTTGTCATAGTCCGGCACTTCGAAGCTATACTGGGGCTGGCCGGAATGGCGGATAATTTTAAAATTCCCTGACCGGCTGACCCTGTTGCCACTGATTTCCTGGTAGATAACCGGCTTTTTTTGTCTCAGCGTGCCGCCCGTATCCAGGGTGACCAGCAATTCTCCCTGCTCATTGAGGCGGAGATGCCTTACTCCGGCATATTTAAATTTCACCTGCCGGAGATCACCTCCCGGCCGGATAATGACGTCATACTCCAACTGTCTGCCCTGGCCGTAAAACTTGAGATCAATCCCGGGGTAAGCGTTCCGGAACACGACGCCTCCGTAGGCAATGGCTTTGGTGCGCCAATGCTTCGAGTTTTGACCCGAAAATACTTGGATATTGCCTTTAAGAGGCTGACAAGGTTCTATTTTTACCTTTTTTGACATCTCCAACGGGGTAAGATGGACAATTTGGGGGGTCCGTTTGGCAATATCCTGTTCCCGGAAGCCAGAGGGAAGCCTGAGGGCAAATTGCTTCAAGGTTGCACCCTGGCCGGCAGGCCCCCCCCCGGCGGGAGGATTGAAGAGAAAAGATACCCCTTGCGCGGTGGCCAGGACGGTCATGCCCTGGCTCCGGGCCGAAAATTTTATGCTCGGGTTGAGCTCTCCTTGGTTCTCTGTAAAAAACAGGGGCACTTCTAACCGGCAGGGATTGGCGGGACCGTCGGACCTATCGTCTTGAAAAGCTGGCAGTGACAGCAGCGGGGTTGCGGGAAACATTCTTTTGATGATGGGAGTGTCTGAGTATTTTGCCAGAGAGACTGCTGGGAGGTAAACAATAGTCTTAATGAGAACTAATAAGAGAAGGTTTTGGAGAAATAAAAAACGTGTCGGTTTCATGCGAATCTCCATCTTGTTCATTGCAGGTATCTTTCATGTCAAGACGATTTATTCATTCCCTGTTTTTGCACACCTCATGCCACCATTTTTTCGGGGAAAAAAGGCCAAAGCTTGGGTTTTGCCTGATAAAAGTCTGGGTTTTGAGGAAATAAAAGGAAAGAATGGGTATCAAGCTTGGGTGTCGAGGAAATGAATTTGAAGAGTGCGGCAACAGAGAATTGCGGGTGCGGCAGTGTCCTGGCTATGAAAAAAAGGCGCTCACAAGGAGCGCCTGAGGATGAGAAACAGCTTTTCGTTCAAAAGTGGCTGAGGAACCGGGGCCACTCTTTCCCCGTCAGACTGTCAGAGAACTTGGCCGGAGAAAAACTGGCTCATTCCCTCCCCTCCATCATTTGTTATACAGGTAGAGGATTTTAATCTCGGTATACACCGGAGGGGGGTGGGGGGTGGAAGGGTCACAATAAATGACCACGTTTTTCGTGGTGGAAATCGCCGTCAAGATAATGGCCATATACTCTTTGGCCTGGCTTGCCGGGATAATAAAACACTGATTCGTGAAAGTGCCGAGGGTGTCAGTCAGGTTAACCGCCGTGTAGCCGTCGTTCGTGCGATTTATCTGGTCAATGCTGCATTCATAAAAGGGAGGCGCTTGCGCGGCGGGAGCGTTCTGGGGAACCACGAGCAGCGCCGTCATCAGGCAGAGAGCAACCATTAGGGCCAATTTCCGAGTTTTCATGGTCTCCTCCTTATGATCCTTGAATATATGCTGAATTTCCCTTAAGAGATGGTCTGCTTGCCTCCGGAATTCAGGTCAATTGAGAAAATTTCCCGGGGCGGGGTGGGCAAACTTCCCTTTGCCCAAGATATTATGCCTTCTTTCTTTTCACAGGGGAATTCATATCCTGGAATCCCCTCTGGTAACGGCCCGTCTCAAAGGCCCGGGCTGCTCCCTCAGCTTCGGTTGGCTTGCCGGAGGGGGGCACCTCCTTTTGTGGGGTTTTTCCCGGCTAACTCCTTTGCAAGGCAGAAGAAGCCTTCTTTTCTCTGGTGGTTGGGGGTCACTTAGGCGCTATTGCATTCTCCGTACCCAAGGGGGTGGTAACCTTCCTCCCGAACGTTGCAGCGATACTTTTCTTTTCCAGCCCGGGAGAGTGCACTTTAGCGATGCCGGGTTTCTTGCCCGGGATGGATGCTTGTGAACCACTCCGGGGGGTCTGTGTTGAAGGTCCGGGATCGCCCTGGGAACCGCAACCCATGACCACCAGGATCAGTCCCAGAAAAACGGTCAGAAGCAGGCACCGGCCGATTAAGAAAGTGACATGCAAAAATCATGCTTGTGCCCCAGGTTCTTCCCACCATCTTCCTTTAATGTCGTTAGCATATCAGTGGGAAAATGGCAATCCATTTCTGGACATGCCCTCTTACGCGATTGCTTTCCCACAATTATAAAGAAGAAACATCGTTAAAACGCCTGTGATAGTGCCGGGTGTATCGAAAACTCCGGTGCTATCGTTTTCGCCTCCCGCCACCCTAGTCCTGCGGTTTACCGGAAAACTCTGGGGGCATTTTCAGCCGCGGAAGGGCCAAGCCCCCCTCTGGTTCAGCCAATAAGAGAAAAATGTGCCAGGGACCGCCTCAATCTTGCAGAAGCAACAGCGGCATCCCGGCATTCCCCCTGACCACGGGATGTTGGCCGGTCTCGAAGGACACGCGACTCCAGTTGGCATCCTCTCCCAAGGCAGTTGTACCCGTGATCCCCCAGGCAATATACTTGTCCCCGCTATAAGCGGTGGGCACCTGGCTGTCCAATACTTCGCCCACCTTGACGCCGTCCACGTACACGGAGACCCGGTCGCTCTGGGCCGGATTGTAAATGACTTGATAGGTATGATAAGCACTGGTGGTGTCCTTCTGCTTGATCTGGGTATAGTTGAGCCCGCCAAGATTTATCCACAGGCCATTGTCGGCTTCAGTGTCCCCTTACACCAAACAGAAAAGAAAGTAATGATTGATCTCGTTGATCCAAAAACCTATGCCGACGTACTTTGTGGGGTCATAGGGGCTCGACACCACCCGGGCCCGCACCCTATACGTCCAACCAGCGGGGTCGTTGAAGGTGGACTCTGGTATTGTGAAACGATAACTAACGTAATTGGTATCGCTGTCCTGGGTCTTCCAGGCTTTGGTGCCGCCGTCATTGACCGGGGAGCCGTTCAGGGTGCCCCCCTTGGCCCAGGCCGGGGATTCAGTGGTGGGGTCGGCGTCGCCCTCGTGGGTGACGATGGCGGCGGAAACGATGGCGGGCAGCAGGATGACGAGCGCCAGCCCAAGGCAGACGTGAGGATATCTTGATCCGGACATCGGAAGCCCTCCTCCCTTTCTTAACATTAGGAAGAAGCGGAAGCCCTGGCTGCGTCAGTCAGAAAAGATTGTGAATGTTTTCATTAATAATTTAAAACCCCAAAAGGCTTCCTGCAAGAGCATCCCCTTTGAATATGCAATTTTTTTTTGGAAGCCATGATAGCACAAATTTCTTTAGATAAATCCATTTTTTTTCCTAATTTGCAGAGAACACGGGGCTGGCGCCCGGATAGCCTCCTCCAGGCCGCATTTTTCCCCAGTTCCCCCCTGTAACCAGGTCAACAGATCTGTCCCAGGCGGTCAAATCACGGGGAAGGCGGAAGGGAAGACTTCCTGAAATCTGATTCTTGGTTCTTTAGGAAATGTGATGGAACGGTAGCGGCCGCCCCAGACGGACTGTTGTAAAACTGGTATTTGAAGGCTAACTCAAGCCACTGCATCTGGTGGAGTGTTACAGCAAATTTTCTAAATGTTGTTTCTTTTGACCGTGGTTTTACAGTAAGCATCCATTACAGGGATTTATTACAAACAAGTGAGAGGACACAATTCCCTGCCTGGCTCAAAATACCAATGCTTGCAAACTCGGTGGGGCAGAATAATTTTTTTCCAACTATTGTAAAAATGCCTCCTTTTTACTTTCTTCAATAAGAAACTTGTTGACAGGTTTGGTTTTTCGCTATATTTGGGATACTAGGGGAGTGTTGGGTGCAGCGTCTTTTGATCTAATCTGACGAATTGCTCACATGAAGCGCACCGGCATCGCAAAACGAGGAAAGGCCCTGTGGCTTGGCCTGGTCCTGTTGGCCTGGGCCGCACCCTCGTTTGCCGGCGTGCATCGGTTCGTGGACCAGCGCGGGGTTATCCATATCACGACACAGGCTCCCGCGGCCCCCAAAGAAACCAAAGCGCCGCCGTCCCTGGCACTGCCGCAGTCGCCCCAGCACCCGGCAGTGCCGCCCGTCTCTCCAATGCCGCCATTGCCGCCGGCCATGCCGGGGCAGCAGGCCGCCGCGGCCAAACCGGGGGCAGCCCAGACCATCAGTCACAACCAGGGCGCAGGCGGAGTGATCCGCATTACCAACGCCGACCCCGCGCCCAAGCCCCTGGAGAACCCGCCCCTGACGGCCAGCGCCCCTCCGGCGGCAAAGTCACCGGCCGGCCATCCGGGAGACGCCGCCAAGCTGCATGCCGGGGAGGCCCCCCCCCTCCGGCCGGGCGCCCTGGCCCGGGTGTCCGGCGAAATAGTGAACGCCTTCATCAAGGCCGCCACGGCCTCCACCGGCCTGGAAAACGCCGCCGCGCCTCAGAGCCCCCCGTGGTCACGCCGGTTGTCAGCCGCAAAGCCCGGGACGCCGGTGGCCATTCCCCAGGGAAACGGTTACGGTTCCATCCGCCGCTTCAAAAACAGCCTGGGTGTTCTGTGCATCACCAACCTGCCCAGCGGCGCTCCCGGGGGAGGTTCTGCACCCCTGCAACTGGCTGCGGCCAGCCCCGTTTTGTGGCAGGGTCCTCCGGCAGTGATGCCGCGCCCGCCCGCCCCTGCTCCGGTAATGGTCACCGCGGTCCCCCGGCCAAAGCCCGCGGGCAGTATCATGGTGCGCAAGGCCCGGGGCGGCAAGATCGTCATCAGCAATTTGCAGCCCAAGGGGCCGCCCGCGGCGCACCTGGTTCGCAACGCCGCGGCCCGGGCCGAACTGTTGCCTTTCATCCTGGAAGCGGCGCAACTTTATGGCCTGCCCGTGCCGCTGGTGGAGGCGGTCATCAAGGTGGAGTCCAACTTCATCCCCTGGGCCGTATCCCCCAAGGGGGCCATGGGCCTCATGCAACTGATGCCCCAGACCGCGGTCTTTCTGGGGGTGGCGGACCCCTTTTCGCCCCGGGAAAATATCCTGGGAGGCTGCCGCTATGTCCGCCTGCTGCTCGATTATTTCAACCAGTCCCTCCCTCTGGCCCTGGCTGCATATAACGCCGGGCACCGGCGGGTGGTGGCGGCCGGGTACCAGGTGCCCCAAATCAAGGAGACCCAGGCCTTCGTGGAATCAGTCCTGGGCTATTATCTGGCCGCGGCCGGACCACCCTTCGAGCCGCGGCTATGAGACGTGCGGCCCTCAGTCCCATTTTCTGATCACGAAATTCCTTATCCTTTTATGGCTGTGGCGCGGGTGGGGTTTTTGCCATTCCTGGGTGCGGTCATCTTGCTTTTGCAGGCCCCCTCCCCTCTCTGCCATTCAACTTCCGTTCTTTGCCAGGTCCATTGGCCGGCTCCCCCTTGCATCAAGAAAACTCCTGGCCGCGGCCTGGGGCAGCCCAGACGCGGGGTATCAATAGGCATTCCTCAAAAACGCCGGCCGGAAAATTCTGGCGCCGGGCTCTATACCTGGGAAAGCAAACGCGGCGATATAGGTTTATAATATTAGGGGACATGCTGAGAATCCGAGGCCAGATCAGCGAGGCATAACATGGCGGAGAACCCCACCCCTGCACTGCCATCTCTGAAAGATTGGAAATCCCCCCTGGCCCCCTTTCCGGGGGTGTCGGTGCGATTTCTCAAAGAAAACCGCTGCCTGCCCCTGAAGCGGGACGACGGCCGGGTTTGGGTGGCCATGGCCGATGTGGACGACCAGGATGTCCGCCAGGCCCTGGCCGTGGCCCTGGGCGGCCTGCTGGTACCGGTGCCGGCCAGCGAAGAGGAGATTCTGGAGGCCATCCGCGCGGTCTATGAGCCGGGCAGTCCCATGGCCCGGCTGGTGGGCGACCTGGAAGTGGAAGACCTGGACCTGGGGCGGGAGGAGACTGCGGAAATCGGCCACCTGCGGGACATGGCCCGGGAAGCGCCCATCATCCAGCTGGTCAACCTCCTGGTGCTCCGGGCCATTGACATGGGCGCCAGCGACATCCACCTGGAGCCTTTCGAGGAATCCTTTGAGGTGCGCTACCGCAAGGACGGCATCCTGTTCCGGGCCGAGGCTCCCCCCAAGGGGCTCCAGGCCGCGGTAATCAGCCGCCTCAAGATCATGGCCCGCATGGACATCGCCGAACGGCGTCTGCCCCAGGACGGCCGCTTCCGCCTCAAGGTGAAGGGGCGGGACATCGACTTCCGGGTGTCCACCGTGCCCACCCTGTTGGGGGAGAGCATGGTAATCCGCATCCTGGACCGGGAGCGGGTCATCCTGGAACTGGAGCGCCTGGGCTTTCCGGACCGGGAGCTCGTCCAATTCGACGGATTGATTCACAAGCCCTACGGCATGATCCTGGTCACCGGGCCCACGGGGTCGGGCAAGACCACCACCCTGTACGCCGCCTTGGAACGCATCAATTCCATCGAGAAAAAGATCATCACCATCGAAGATCCGGTGGAATACCGCCTGAAAGGCGTGACCCAGATGCAGGTCAAGCCCTCCATCGGCCTCACCTTTGCCCGGGGGCTGCGGCATATCGTGCGCCAGGACCCGGACGTGGTGCTGGTGGGCGAAATCCGGGACCGGGAGACCGCGGAAATCGCTGTGCACGCCGCCCTGACCGGGCATCTGGTTTTCAGCACCCTGCACACCAACGACGCCGCGGGCGCGGTGACCCGCCTGCTGGAAATGGGGATCGAGGACTACCTCCTGGCTTCAGCACTCATCGGCATCCTGGCCCAACGCCTGGTGCGCCTCATCTGCCCCCACTGCCGGGTGGAGGTCCCTCCGGCAGAGGTGGAGCGGGAAGCCGCGGCATTGCGCGCCGGCCCCCGGCCGGAGCGCCTCTTCCACGGCCAGGGCTGCGACGCCTGCGCGCACACGGGCTTTCGCGGGCGCACCGGCATCTACGAGCTCCTGCTGCTGGATGAAACCCTGCGCCGCCTGGTGCTGGACCGGGCCGACGCGGTGGCCCTGCGCCAGGCCGCCCAGCGTCAGGGCATGCAAACGCTGTCAGGCGACGGTTGGGACAAGGCCGTGCGGGGGCTCACCACCATCCAGGAAGTTTTGCGCGTGACCCAGGACTAAGGCATGCCTCTGTTTCACTACCGCGCCAGCGACGCCGCCGGGGCCATCGTCCAGGGCAGCCTGGAGGCCCGGGAAGAACGCCTGGTGGTCCAGCACCTGCAGCAGGGCGGCCTGATCCCCATCCGCATCAGCCGGGAGGGGGAGACCCAGGACAAGCCCGGGCTGCTGGCCTGGCGCCGGGGGGGCCGCGTGCCCTTAAAAGACCTGGTCCTGTTCACCCGGGAACTGGCCGCCATGCTGGGCGCCGGCCTGCCCCTGGACCGCAGTCTCCAGGCCCTGCTGGAAGTCACCACCCGGCCTGCCTTAAAGGCCATCATCGCCCAGATTCTGCGGGACCTCCAGGGGGGCAAAAGCCTGTCCGAAGCCCTGGCCCGCCATGCCGTTTTTTCCTCTTTATATGTGAGCCTGGTGGAAGCCGGGGAAACGGGCGGTTTCCTGGATCAGGCCCTCACCCGGCTGAGCGAGTACCTGGCCGCGGTGCACGAGTTGCGCCAGAGCGTGGGCACGGCCCTGATTTACCCGGTCATCCTGGGCGGCGTGGGCAGCCTCTCGGTGATCCTCATGCTCATCTATGTGGTGCCCCAATTCGAGCTCTTTTTCCGGGAAATGGGCCAAACCCTCTATTTCACCACCCAGGCCCTCATCGGGGTCAGCCAGATCTTCCGCTCCTATTGGTGGGTGGGGGTCATTTTGGTGCTGGTTCTGGCGGCAGGTCTGGCCCGGCTGCGGCGCAGCGCCCAGGGTCGGTTGTTCATTGACCGCCTCAAGCTCACCCTGCCCCTGCTGGGGCGCTTGAATTCCACCGTGGCCGCATCCCTGTTCGCCAAGACTCTGGGGACGTTGATCAACAGCGGCGTCCCCCTGGTGGGCGCCTTGAAGGTCGTGCAGACTGCCGTGCCCAACCGTTACCTGGCCCAATTTCTGCCCGAGGTGCTCACCGAAGTGGAAAAGGGCCAGCGTCTTTCGGGGGTGCTCAACAAATCCGGGCTGCTGCCTGAACTGTTGTTGCAGCTCACCGCGGTGGGCGAGGAGACCGGACAGTTGGCCCCCATGCTCCTTTCCGCGGCCGACACCCTGGAGCAGGAAAGCCGCGCCGAGCTCCGGCGCCTGCTGGCCATTATGGAGCCGGCCCTGATCCTGTCCATGGCTTTGATCGTGGCCTTTGTCATCGTTTCGCTTTTGCTGCCGGTGCTGAATCTGTATGAAATTCAATTTTAAGAAAAATTGTGGGATAAAATAATCCATCTATCTTATTTTCATAAACAATTCTTGGCACCTGATGCTTTGTAATAATAATGGTTTCAAGAAAAATACCCTGCCTCGCGAGGACTGCCACGTTGCCGAAACGACCTGTGATTATGAGCCAAGCCGGGTTCACCCTCATCGAGCTGATGATCGTTATCAGCATCCTGAGCCTCCTGGCCTACATGGTGGCCCCCCGTCTCATGGGGGTCATGGGCAAGGCCAAGCCCAAAATCGCCCAGGCCGACCTGGCCAATCTGGGCACCGCCCTGGACCTCTTTTACCTGGACGTGGGCCGTTACCCCACCACGGAAGAGGGTTTGAAGGCCTTGGTGGAAAAGCCTGGGGATGTGGCGGGCTGGGCCGGACCGTACCTGAAACGGGGCACCCCCAAGGACCCCTGGGGCCGGGAATACATTTATAAATGCCCCGGCGAGAAAGGGCCTTATGACCTTACGACGTACGGCGCCGACGGCGCCCCCGGCGGGGAGGGGGAGAATCAGGACATTACCAACCAATAGGCAGTCCGCCCGGTTGCGGGCCCATGGCCGGGGAGGAGGCGCCGCCTCCCAGGGCTTCACTTTGCTGGAGCTCCTGGCGGTGCTGCTGCTGCTCACCCTGATGCTGGGGCTGGCCGTGCCCACCTTGCGCCGGGGCTGGGAGAGCCTGAGAATCGCCTCGGGGCTGCGGCAGATGGCCGGGGCTTTCAGGACCGCGCGCAGCCTGGCCGTGGCCCAGCACCAGCGCGTCCGGGTCCTGGTGGATCTGGAGCAGGGCGCCTACCGGCTGGAGGACGGCTCCCGCAGCGGCTTCTGGCCCCGGCCCCTGCGCCTCCTGGACGCCCACCTGGTGTGGGAAAACCCGGGCGCCCGGCGGGGTTACATCGCCTTTTACGGCGACGGCAGCTCCAGCGGCGGCTACCTGGCCCTGGGAGACCCCTCCGGGCGGCGGCATTTTCTGTCGGTGGAGGTCATCACCGGCAAGGTCAAACTGAGCACCGGGGGCGGCTGAGGGAGACCGGGAACTGTCGGAATTTTTCATAACAACCATGACAAAGGACTCATACTCACCTTGGTGCCAGAGCGTTGGCCCCATAATTTCCCCTGACCCCCCTTTAAAAAAGGGGGGAAGGAGAAGAGGGAGACGTCCTGATATTTCTGAAAGGTGTCCTGTAAGTCCCTCTTTTCTCAAGGGGGATTTAGGGGGATTATCAAAGCTTTCTCCCGCTCATACATCTGTTTTTCAGGTTGCTCTGCCAAGGGAAAGAATTTCATGCCAATTGAACCTGCCATTAAGAATTGAGGTACCTCCTCCTCCTTCCCCCGTGATGGAGGAGGGCTGGGGTGGGAGTGAAGTATCAGGGATTCTCGATAAATCATCCCCCTCCCCCCAGCGCCCTTCCACCAGGGGAGGGGGAGTTGGCCGGTCTCACCTACCCACTGCCTGCCCCAACGGCTTCACCCTGCTGGAAGTCATGGTGGCCACTGCGCTCATGGGGCTGGTGCTGGTGATGATCATGCAACTCATGGGCGCGGGCCTGGACTCCCTGAAGATGGCCCGGCAACACACTGCGGCCCTGGAAGCGGCCGAGCGGATCATAGGCGATTATTCCCATAACCGCTTCCTCAAGCCCGGGACCTTCTCAGGACAGGAAGGGAAGTTCGCCTATCAGGTCGTGCTGTCCCCCCAGTACACCGTTGCCCAGCCCCAGGCCCTTGCCCGGGAAAACTTGACCTGCTACCTGGTGCGGGTCACCGTCCGCTGGCAGGAGGGGGGCAAAATCCGGTCCGTGGACCTGGAAACCGCGCGCACCCAGGTCCAGGAGAAGCCTTAAGCCGTGGCACTTTTTCTATCTTTCTCTCAGGCGGGATGCGCTTCGCTTTCCCGCCCTACGTCCCATCCCCCACGGGCCATGTCAGTTGGTAATTTGCGGGGAAGACACGATTTTTCGGTGACCAAGAGACGCAGTCAGCCGGCAGCGGACGTCGGGGGGCACCGGCGTCTGCACCTGCGCAGTCACAGTCCTTCCGGCGAAAAGCCCCGGGATGAATCCGGCCTCACCGTCCTGGAACTGTTGGTGGCCCTGGTCCTCACCGCGGTGCTCTCCATCGTGGCGTATGCGTCCCTGAGCCTCAGCCTGCGGGCCGCGGGCAGGACCCAGGCGGAAGCCGAAACCTCCCAGGAACTGCGGGTGGCCCAGGCCATCTTGGAGCGCAGCCTGGCCTCCATGGTGGCCCGGGTTCAGGCCATGCGCGGGGTCCGGGCCTATTTCCTGGGCTCGGCCCAGGATGTGCGCTTTCTCACCGCCACCCCTCTGGAGGCTCATTCTCCGGGCGGGATTTATCACCTCCGGTTTTTCTCCGGCAAGGATAAAGACGGCGTTCCCTGCCTGGTGGCAGAGCAGTCCGCCAGCGTGGTCTGGAACCGCGATCCCGAGGAAGTGGAGGTGCGGCAAATCATCCTGCGCGGGGTGAAATTCCTGTCCTACTCCTATGGCTCCGGCGGCAAGGCGGCTGATTCCTGGGATGGCGGCAAGAAAGGCTCCCTGCCCGATTGGGTGCAGGTCAATCTCACTGTCGAGGGGCGCCAGCCCCAGGTGTGGCTTATCCCTATCCATGTGGCCGAAACCCAGGAACAACGGTAAACGCCCTTCCCGCGAGCCCGGCGCCCCTGGCGAAGCCGGGATGGTGCTGATGTTGGTGATGTGGATCGTCGGTCTGTTGAGCCTGGTGGTCATGGGCTGGACCCATGAGTGGCGCACTGAACTCAAGCTCACCGCCAACCACCGGGACAGCCGGCAAAGCCGCCGGCTGGCCGAAGCGGGTATTTACTATGCGGTGGGGAAACTTCTCGAGTCCGCCATGGCCCAGCAAACCGCGGCCCTGCGGCAGACGATCCCCCAGCCGGAGCCCTCGGCCCTGTGGCAGGCCGACGACCGCGCCTACCAACTGGAACTCGCCACGGGCGATATCGAGATCCGGGCCGCGGACGAGGGAGGCAAGATCAACCTGAACGTGGCCAGGGAGGACCTGCTCATCAATCTTTTCCAGGTGCTGGGTCTTGAAAAACCCGTTGCCCAGGAGCGGGCCGCGGCCATCCAGGCCTGGCGCGGCCGCAGTCTGCAAAGCGGGCCTTTTACGCTGCGCTCCGAGCCCCTGCCGGGTATGGGGGCCTTGTACCCCCCCAAACAGGGGCGGTTCGATACGGTGGAGGAACTGGCCTGGGTGCAGGGCTTCGCCGGCAGTCCCCTCATCCCCCGCCTGGGCCAGTGGCTGACGGTGCAGGAAGTGGGTCAGGGAGTCAACCTGAACACCGCCTCCCGGGAGGTTCTGCTGGCCCTGGGGTTCACCGCCGCCCAGGTGGATGAGGTTTTCACTGCCCGGTCATCAGGGCCGGTGCGGCAGATGGCCCAGTTGCCCCGGGTGGGCCAGACGGGCCGGACTCAGTTCGGCCCGCCGGTGACTTTTCAAAACTCCCCCTTCTATACCATTCTCTCTACAGGTATAATAAAGAAGAGCCGGGCCCGTCACACCATCAAGGCCATCGTGCGTCTGGATCAGGGACGGGCCATGCCCTGGCAAATCCTCTATTGGGCGGATGACTTTCCGGGTTAAGGAGCCTATGGCTGATCACGTCTGGTGGCGGCACTGGTGGAACGTCGTGGCCGGAGAATTATGGGCCGGCGCGGCCGGTCTGGGGGCGGTCCTCCATCGGTCCCACCTTACTCTGACCAGCCTGGAAAAAGGCCTCACCCGTTCCCGGCTCACCTATTTCACCCGTCTGGACTACACCCCCGGTCATCTTGAGGATGTGGCTCCCGGTTTGCGCAGCTTGAACGCGGCCCTGGGAAACCAGCAGCTCCCCGTCTTTTTGGCGGTGTCCCGGGAGTTGGGTTTCTGGCGTCAGGTCACCCTGCCCCAGGCGGTGCGGGAGAATTTGCGCCAAGTGGTGGCCTATGAGTTGGACCGGTTTCTGCCTTTACCCGCCGCAGAAGTCTATTACGACTACCAGATCATCAGGGAAACGGGCGAGCATCTTACCCTGGCATTGATGGCGGCCCCGCGCCCGCCGTTGGATGAATGTCTGGCCCTGTTCCGGGAAGCGGGGTTTGGCGTGGCCGGCCTGGAGCTGGAGCCCACCGCCGCGGCCAACGCCTTCGCCCTGCTGACCGAAAAGCTGCCGTCCCTTTGGCTGCTGGTCCATGCCGGGGACGGCAGCCTGGAAGTGGCCGCGGTGCGGGAGCGGACCATAGATGTGCATAGCCCACCCCCGGCTTCCAGCCGCCAGGAGTTGCCGCGGCTGTTAACCGGAGAACTGGCCCGCCTGCGGGAACAGGGAATGGAGCCGGAGGGGCTGTGTCTCTACGGGCCTCGCCAGGGCTCCCGGGAAAGCGCCGCCTTGGCCGAAGCCGCGGGATTGCCCACTTTTACTCCCGCCCGGCTGCATCTGGAAGGCTGGCCCGCGGACGCCGATCCGGAGGCGGCCGTGCCCGCCCTGGGGGCGGCGCTGCGGGGCGTGGGGCGGGTCCCCCTGCCTGCCAACCTGCTGCCGCCTGAGTCCCGGGACCGGGCCCACTCCGGCTCCCTGCTCATGAACAAGTTCTTCCTCATGGCGCTGGCGGGGCTCTTGTGCCTGTGGGTGGGCAGCTTGCTCATCCATAAGCGGGTGGCTCTGTACCAGGTCAACCGCGAGCTCGCCAGCCTCAGCGGCGAGGCCCGCCAGTTGGAGCAGCGCCTGCGGGAAGGCAAGACCCTCACCGACCAGTTGGCCGCGTTCCGGCAAAAAATGGGGCAATACCCCGATAAACTGAGAGCCCTCCGGGAACTGACCCGGCTTATCCCTGAGCACACTTATATTTTTCACCTGCGCATCAGCCAGCAACAACTGGAGATGAGCGGCATGTCCAAGTCGGCCGCGGACCTGATTCCCCTTTTGGAGCGCTCGGGCTGGCTCACCAAAGCCGAGTTCGCCTCCCCCATTGTCACCGATGCGAGCAAATTGGAACATTTCAAAATTAAAGCAGAAATTAAAGTCGTGGAACCTGCTTCCTGAGGAGCTGACTCCGCGGCAACTGCGGCTGGCCTGGATCCTGGGCGGATTGCTGGGGGTGGCCGTCATCTATCTGCTGATCATCAGCCCCATCCTGTCTCTCCAGGAGGAGTGGGGCCGGGAGCTGGTGAAAAAGCGGCAACTGCTGGCCCGCTACCAGGCCTTGCAGGTCCGGGGGCCGGCCATGGTCCGGGCCGACCAGGCCCTCAAGACGGCCTTGACCACCCTGGAGGGCCAGTTCCTGGCCGGGGGCAACGCCGCAGTGGCCGCATCGGATCTGCAGGAAATCGTCAAGAACCTGGCCGAAACCCATGGCCTGACCATCAACAGCACCAAGATCCTGCCTTCCCAGGAAGCCGGCCCCTATGTGGAGGTGCCCATCCAGGTGCAGATGACCAGCAGCATCAACCAGTTGAACACCTTTCTCTTTCACCTGGAGCACCATAAGAAACTGCTGTTTATTCCGGAGATCGAGATCAATTCACCCCGGCGCCTGGGGCGGGAGGTCAAGTCCCCTCCCTTGCAGGTCAACCTGGTGATTCTGGGGGTGATCAAGAAGAAGGCGGCGACATGAGGAGCCGGCAAAATCTCCTCTTCAACCTGCTTCTGGTGGGAGGATGCGCCCTCCTCCTGCTGGGCATCATCACTATCTGGTGGGGGGAAGAGGATAACGGCCCGGGAGTCAAGTCGCACACCGGGCTGGAAGTCCCCAAGATTCCTCTGCTCAGGGGGCGGGAATCCCTGGAAGCGTATCGCCTGGTGGTGGAAAAAAATCTCTTCAGCCCCGACCGCCGCGGCGAAGAAGACGCCAAGCCCGCCAGAGGCCAAGCCAGCCTGGAGGGGAGCAGGCTCATGGGCGTCATCATTGTCGGGGTGGAGCGCGCCGCGCTCATCACTGAACCTGCCAGAGCCGGGAAGAAAGGGGTGCTGGTGATCCGCCAGGGGGAGAAGTGGGGAAATTATGAGGTGGTGGAGATTACCAGTCAAGGAGTGGTGCTCCAAGGCAAGGAAGGGCGAAAAACCCTGGACTTTCCTGATTAATTCCTTTATAGGTTGATTTAGGGGGGGACAATCGTGGAAGCCAGAAATGGTTTTTGGCTGATCAGTCTGCCGGCGGGGCTCGTCTGCCTGATCCTGGCTCTGGCCGGCTGGGGCTGCGTCTCCAGGCCTGAACCGACGCCGCAGGCCGTCTTGCCGCCGCCCCGACTGCCGGTGAAAGTGAGCGGCGGCGTGCCTGATCCGGCGCCCCGGCTGCCCCGGGAAACGGAAGTAACCAGGGTCAGACCGCCGGACTCCTTCCCCGAAGAAAAGGCCCTGCAGGGCTTCACCACCACCATCGCCAAGCTGCCCAAATCCCGCCGGGCTCCCAAACAAGGGGAAAAAGTCTATCCCCTGGACCTCAATCTCAAAGACGCCGACCTGGTGGAAGCGGTGCGGGTCCTGGGCGACACCATGGGCCTCAACTACACCATCGACCCTCGGGTCAAGGGCACGGCCAACGTGCGGGCTTCGGGGAACCTGAGCCACAGCGAACTCATCTCGCTTCTGGAATCCATCCTGGTGGTCAACGGCGCTACCCTCATCAAGCAAGGCAACCTCTTTAAGATCGTGCCGCTGGACAAGGCCTCCACCGGCGCCTTGCCCGTGACCGCCCGGGGGGTGCCGCCCCAGGGCATGACGGCCCAGGTGGTCTTTTTGCAGCAAACTGCAGCCAAGGAGCTGCAGACGGTTCTCAAACCCATGATGTCTCCGGGGGGCAGCATCAGCGATGCGGCCCACAACACCCTCATCGTGGTGGACTACCCAGGCAACCTGGAGAAAATCCTCAACCTGGTCCAGCTCATTGACTCCCGGGCCCTGGCCCAGACCCTGGTGCGTCTCGTTAAGGTTTACAATACCGACCCCCAGGAGATGGTGGCCGAACTGGAGACTATCTTCGCGGCCTACGGCGCGCTGGCGGACAAGGGCAAGTTCGGGGTCACCTTCCTGCCGGTGCCCCGGCTCAACTCCATGATGGCCCTGGCCGGCTCGCCGGCCCTGATGGAACGGGCCATCTTCTGGGTGAAGCAGCTGGATTCCAAAAGCGACATGCTCAGCAATGTCCACGTCTACCACGTGGAAAACTATAAGGCCAAGAACCTGGCCGATCTTTTGACCCAGACTTATGGCGGCACAGTGGCTGGTCCCGGGATCAAAGAGAAAAAGCCCGAGACCGGGGCCCGGCCCTTTGAAACCCAGACCATTTCCGGCCAGACGGGCATGGGACGCACCGGCATGGGCAGCGCCGGCTCCATGTCATCCCTCACCGGGGCCGCGGGCCGGCCGGGAGGCATGCTCGGCGAAACCCAGCCGCCGTCTTTGACGGGGACCGGGGCCGGCGCGCCCGGCGTCGCCGCCGCGGGTGCAGCCGCAGCCGTGAAGGAACGGGCCGCGCCCGGCGCAAGCACGGGCAGCGCCCTGAAAGAAGGGGTGCGCATCATTCCGGACGAGGAAAACAACCTCCTGCTGGTGGTGGCGCCGCCCCATGAGTGGCGGGTGATCCACGCCCTTTTGCGCAAACTGGACATCATGCCCCGCCAGGTGCTGAACGAGGTTCTTATTGCCGAAATCCGGCTCACCGACGAATTCCGTTTTGGCATCCAGTGGTTTCTGGGGGCCCGGCAGGCCAGCACCACGGGACAGGTGCCCACCACCACGACCACGATCAGCGGCTCCGGCGGTCAAAGCGCCACCGCCTCCAGCACGAGCACCGGGACTCTCACCGGCCTGGAACTCTTACCCGGCGCCTCTGCGGCCTTTTCCTCGGCGCTGGGCGGCTTCACCTTCGCGGCCCGGGATGCGGCCAACACGGTGCGCACTCTGATCAACATCCTGGCCTCCCAGGGGAAGATCAACGTCCTGGCCACCCCCCACATCATGGCCGCCAACAACCAGGAGGCCCGCATCCAGATCGGCGACGAGGTGCCCATCCTCACCTCCGAATCGGTTCCCCTGGTCAGCCAGGCCACGTCTTTCGCCACGTCCACGGTGCAGTACCGCAGTACCGGCATCATCTTGTCCGTCAAGCCCCAAATCAATGCCAAAGGCCTGGTGACCCTGGACATCGCCCAGGAGGTGAGTTCTGCCGTGCCCACCACCACCGGGGTATCCAACTCCCCCACCATCTCCATCCGCCAGGCCAAGACCTCGCTCATCACCGGCGACAATCAGACCATCGTCCTGGGCGGGCTCATCCGGGAGGATGCCAGCCGCTCCAAGTCGGGCATTCCCATTGTGCATCGCATGCCCGTCCTGGGCTTTTTGTTCGGGACCGAAGAGACCAAGAATGAGAAGACGGAGCTGCTGGTTCTCATCACCCCGCACATTGTCGCCACGCCCGAGGATGGGGCCCGCATCACCCAGCACATGAAAGACAAGGTGGGCCTGCAGGAGTCACCTTCCCCGCCGCCGGGGAAGCCCCTGCCGCCCAGCCCGCCGTCGCGGTATTAAAGGGGAGGAACCTGGACCGCTCAGAGTGACTGGCGGCACAGGGCTTGCAGGATATTTTGGTAAGGAGTTAAGTTAACACAGGCTTGCCAGCCTGTGCACGGCAGGTTTAGGGCGGACTCCGCCCGCCAACGCCTTTTTCCCGGAAGAGATTGAGGCGTTATCCGGAGGTTATATGCGGCGCCGACTTATGAAACTGGTTTTGGTCCTGACTTTGATGACTGCGCTCACCCTGCCGGCTTTAGCCACGGAATACAGCTTCCGGCCAGAGTCGGAGCGCCTGAGCCTGCAATACCGGGGGCCGGTGAGTTCCACGGCCATGGCCACGGACGCGGCCATCGCCCGGCCCGCGGGCTTTGTGGCCACGGTGACCGGCGCCACCTTGTGGACGCTCATGCTGCCCTTCACCATCGGCCGGGAGGACCGGGTGCAAAAGACCGGCAACAACCTGGTGCGCCGGCCCGCGGCCTGGACCTTCAAACGCCCCCTGGGCATCATGGAGCCTCCGTACCAGGAACGGCCGTTGCGCTGATTGTGATGAAAGGTCCTCACTTACTCCCTCTCCTCAATGGGGGGAGCGCTGGGGTGAGGGTGGCAACCTTTCATGTGGTACGGGTGGGGCGAAGGTCGGTGAGGAACCGCTCCCTCCTTACCGCCCAACGTCCTCACCCCCAGAACATTTCCAGCAGCGCCGCGCCGGCCAGGAAGGGGCCGTAAGGGACGGGGGTGTGGCGGCCCTGGCCGCGGCGCCAGGCGGCAAATAATCCCGCCACGCTGCCAGCCGCGGCACTCACCAAAATGATCCAGGGCAGGGCCCAGGCCCCCAGGAAGGCGCCGATCATGGCCAGGAGCTTCACGTCTCCCCCGCCCATGCCCACCCTCCCCTCTCCCCCCCGGAGTTTGCTGAGCTTCTCGTAAAGCCACCGCACCAGTTGAAAGAAGGCTGCGCCGCCCAGGGCGCCCAGGCAGGAGTCCCAGGCGTCCATGCCCGGCAGGAAAAAGGACAGGATGATCCCCAGGGCGGCGCCCGGCAGGGTGATGACATCGGGGAGCCAGAAATATTCCAGGTCCAGAACGGTGAGAACCACCAGGGCGGCGGCGAAGGGGACGAAGGCGAACAGCAGCGGCTCAGCCGGGTATTTCAGCCACAGGGCCACCCCCAGGACGCCGCCGGCCAGTTCCACGCCGACATAGCGCCAGGAGATGGGCGCGCCGCAATTGCGGCAGCGCCGGCCCAGCCGGAAAAAGCTCACCAGGGGGATGTTGTCGCGCCAGGCAAGGGCGGCGCCGCAGACAGGGCAGCGGGAGCGTCCCCGCCAGAAAGGCTCTTCCCGGGGGAGGCGGGTGATGACCACGTTGAGGAAGCTCCCCACCGCCAGACCCGCCAGACCCGCCATCACCAGGGCGCCGCACATAGGAAAGATGGAAGACTCTGCTAAGATACATTATGTAGGACACCCGCCCTCGGGTGTCCGCACAGGCTGGAAAGCCTGTGCCACCGATATTTCAGAGAACCCCGGATTCGGGCGCGCCTGTTACAAAAAGTTCATCACGATTGGTGACTCGGACCTGCCGGCCGGGGCCAAGCGACCTGCCAGAGAAGGACGCTTGCCGCGCCTCAATCCTTGCCGAAATCCACCCGGTCCACCTTGAGAAGCGAGGTGTTCCAGTAGCCGATGTCGGTCTGGCCCTCGATGAGCACGTCGGCATAGATCTCCCCCCGGATGGACCCGCCCTCGGCCATGGTGATGACAGCCGGCCGGAAGCCGTCCGGCAGGGCCGGACCGGTGAAGCGCAGATTGGCCATCTGGGCCAGGGAAATCCACTGGCTGGCCTGGCCCAGTTTGACGTGCAGTTCCTGCCGGGTGCCAGGCAGCTTGAGCTTGGTCACCTGGAAGGCCACGCCCGCGGTGGTCACCACCCGGCTGGGATAGGTTTCCGGGGGCGGGGGCGGCGGGGTATAGGGCGCACACGCCCAGACCAGAAGCCAACCCGCGCACAAGGACCAGATCGCCAACTGTCTAACTGCCGTTTGCCGGAATGTCTGCATGGAGCGGCCACCGCTGTGGTAATTTTTGAGCTTGGCTCAGGCCGGAAAAGATATCCTGCCCTTCTGTTTCCATACCACAACTTTGCCGCGTGGCGGGGATTTTTTTCTTATCCACGATCCTCGTGCAGGAAATCCACGGATTCAGGCATCCGGCCCGGCGCCCAATTCCACAAAACACTGGGGATCAGGGGCCAGGAGGTCGGGCGCTCCTTGAGCCTGGGACCAGGCATGGGCCACGGCCCGGCAACCCCGGCTCAGGGCCCAGCGCGCGCAGACGCCGCACTTGCCCGTGTACCGGCCGCGGTCCCGCAGCGCGGTAAGAACCGGGTGCAGGGCCCAGATTTCCCGCAGGCTGTCCCGGCTGGCGTTGCCCAGGGGAATGGCCAGGCGGCGGCAGGGCAGGATCGTGCCGTCGGGCAGCAGAGTGAGCCCGGCAATGGCCGCGGAACAGCCGCCAAAAGGCGCGTCTCCCTGGTCGTCCCGGTCCTGGCCCGCGTCCAGTTGCCCGGCCAGCGGGTCGCCGCAGATGACGGCCACGTCCCCGGCAGGGGGCGCCAGCATCCGCCGGTAAAAGTCCTCCAGTTCTCCGGGGCTCAGCATCTCCTTGATCAGCGCTTGCCCCTGTCCCGAGGGGACGAGGCGGGAGAACCCCACTTCCGGGACGCCCACACCCCTGGCTATTTCCGGCAATTCGGGAAAGCGCGGAAAATTGAGGCGGGACAGGGTGGTGTTCAGGGAGACTTTGAGACCGGCTTCCAGAAGAATCCTGACCCCGGCCAGGGCTGCAGTAAAGCTTCCCGCCCCCCTGATCTGGTCATGAATATCCTGGGGGCCTTCGAGGCTCACCTGGACTTCCGCCACCTCCAGGTCATGAAGCAGCCGCGGCTTCATCGATGATGCCGAAAATTTCTGGTTGCGACAGCTCCGGCCCCCCCTGCCCGTCCTGATAACAGTGGCGGCAACGCAAATTGCAGCGCTCCGTCAGATGCCATTGCAGGATGAAGGTGAGGGGATGGCTGGTGGTCATGGGAAACCTCAGGCGTTGGCAATGGGCCCGGCCGGCTCATCTGCACAGGTGGAGCGGACCCGGCGGCACAAAGCCTGCCGCCCTCAGCCGCCGCGTCCGCCCCGGTCTGGTGTTGCTGAACCAGCAACACTAAGCCTTTCACTTCTTTCATTTGTGGCATACCTTCTCAGGATTCTCCTTGGCCAGGGACTGAATCCTCGCCCAGAAGGCAGCCTCTTGTACCAGGGCCTCGCGGCTCGCCGGCTTCTGCATCCCGATTTCACCCCCTTTTCTGGGCATCATTTTAAGATGGAGACGTTTCCGGCGATTTCAAGTCAAATCCAGGAGAGCTGCACGCCATTGGAGCAAAGGCTGTCTTTGCCCCTATTACCCGGCGCCCGTGCAGTTGACAAGATTGGCCATTTTGTGTAGGTATAGAGGATTGAGTGGCCTGAAACTCGGTGCGACTTCATCCTCCCATTCCTTCCTGAATCCGTTCACCGGTTGGGCTGCCGAAACTGTGCCATGACTGTGAGGACCTGGTTTTTTGGCACCCGCCCCCAGGTGTGGCCAAAATGCCGGGATTCTTTAACCTGGGGGAGATTCCTCCGTTTCAAGACACCTGGCAATTGGCTTTCTCAATTTGCCCTGCCAAGACTCTCAAGATAGCTGGAGACTCTTTGATGCCAGCCGGCCACACAATTCCTGACCTGGCGTTCCTCTGGCGGCCCCAGGAACTTGACCGGAAAGTGGTGGATCTGACACAAGCGACCGCCACCCGCGCCATCGCCGACCTGACTTGTCCCGATCCGGCTGCGGCCCTGCCGGACCTCAAGGTTGCCGGCGCCACAGACATTAGACTGTTCGCCCACCATCTCTTAGACTCCCGTTTTGAGGCCTCACTGAAGGAAAGTGGCGTTGAGCGCCTCTGGGTGGAGTGCCACCCGGCCCTCCTGCCGGGGACAGGCGAGGAGTTGGCCAGCCGTCTGCGGGCACTGGAGAAGGTCTGCGACATTATTCCGGTCATCGGCGACCTGGGACTTATCACCAGTTTTCTCACCGGAGACGCCCCGCCCCGGGCCCTGGCCCTCAAAGGGTCAGAGGCGGCCGGATTCGTGGGCCAGGAAACCCAGAATCTGCTGTTTGTGGCGGTCAAGCGACTACTGCGGGACAAAGCCGACTCCCCGCGCCTTTACCTCTGGGGGGGCATTGCCACACCCGAGGCCGCGGCTGCGTTTTTGGCCACCGGCGCTGCGGGTATTGTCTTTGAGAGTCTGCATTGGCTCACCGACCAGGCCGCGGGCGATGACACCCGTCGGCAGCGCCTGGCGCGCCTGCGGGTGGACACCACCCGGCTGGTGGGGGCCAGTCTGGGAATGCCGGTGCGCTTCTTTGACAAGGGCAACTCCCGGGCGGTCCAGGAGGTGATCGCCGCCTCCCTGGCCCAGGACCAGGACGGGGGGAAGGAAGCCCGCCGGGAATTCGCCCAGGCCGTTTTGCAGCGCATGGTGCATCCCCTGGATTCTGCTTTCGGCCGGGACGAGCTCATTCCCCTGGGGCCGGAGGCCGCGTTTGCGCCAGGCTTTGCAGCGCGTTTCGGCCAGGATGCCGGGCAGGCTTTGCGCGCCTTTCAAGAGGAAGTCACCCGTCTGTGGCAGGCTGCCCCGGAATTTCTCAAGGCTTTCCAAGATAGCCCGGCGGCCCGGGAATTGGGCGCCACTTACCCCTTGGTCCAGGGGGCCATGACCTGGATCACCGATGTGCCGGCCTTCGCCCGGGAGGTCGCCGACGCCGGAGGCCTGCCCAACCTGGCCTTGGGACTGAGGGACCGGGCCATCCTGGAGCGGGACCTGGGTGATCTCAAGAAAACCCTGGGGGACCGGTCCTACGCCGTTAATCTCATCGCCCTGCCCGAAAATCCGGCCCTGGAGGATCAGCTCGCCTGGATTGCCGCGCACCGCCCGCCTTTCGCCACCATCGCCGCCGGCGACCCGGCCTACGCCGCACGATTGCTCAAAGACGGCATCCAGGTGCTCTACCTGGCCCCCGATGAAGGCTTGCTCAGGCTGGCCCTGGAGGCCGGGGTGCGCTTTGTGGTCCTGGAAGGCGCCGAAGCCGGAGGCCACGTGGGAGTCCACTCCACCCTGACCCTGGCCCAGATCGCCCTGGAACTGAAACGCCGTCAGCCCCAGCTGTTTCAGGACCGCCGGATCATCCTGGCCGGCGGCATTTACGACCGGGAGACGGCCTTCCGGGCCGCCATGCTGGGGGCCGACGCCATTCAGATGGGCACCGCCTATCTGGCCACGCAGGAGATCGTCGCCACCGGCGCCCTGGCGCCACTATATCAGCGCCTGGTGCTGGAATCTCAGCCGGGAGCCACGGCGGTGTCCGGCGAGACGGTGGGCTTGCGGGTCCGGTCGCTCAAGACCCCCAAGATGACCGCCGTCCTGGATCTGGAAGAGGAATTCCGGCAAGGCCGGGAAGATGAAGCCTCCTTCCGCCAGCGTCTGGAAACCCTCACCGCCCGGAGCCTGCTCACGGCCGCCCGGGGGGTGGACCGGCCCGGCGGCCCGGCTCTGGATGAGGCCACCTGTTTACAGGAAGGACAATTCATGAGCGGCGCGGTGGCCGGGGCCATTGGCCAGCTCCGCAGCCTGAAGGAATTTCACCGGGAACTGGCGGAAGGGCCTCTGAATCTCACCTTGCCCGCCGCACAACCCATTGTTGCGCCCACTATGATCCCTATTGCCCAGTCCCCCCCAGCCGGTCCCGAACGCCTGGCCATCACCGGCATGGCCCTGGCCAACGCCCTGGGCCACAGTCCCCAGGAAATCTGGGACGCCTCGGTGGCCCTGAAAAGCGGCATCACCGAGGTGCCCCTCTCCCGTTGGGACCACAGCCGTTACTTTGTCCCCGATCCCCGCCAGCCCGGAAAAACCTATTGCCGGGTGGGGGCCTTCCAGAATCTCAGCCTCTCCCGGAAGGAACTGGGCATCGCGCCCCACGAATTCCGCACCATGGCCGAGTCCACCAAGCTCACCATGTGGCTGGCCCAGGAGGCCCTGCTGGGGTCCGGCATTTTGGCCGCAGACATCCCCCGGGAACGCATCGGCGTCATCGTCTCCCAAAATTCCGGCGAGTCGGCCAGCACGCTCCGGGATCTGGTCATCGGCCTGTCGGCCCCCCATATTACGGAGGATCTGGGGGCTCTCCTGCCCCTAACTCCTGACCTGGCCCTGGCCGTGGAAGAGAAGATCCGCGCCCGGGGGCTGCAGGTGGACGACACCACGCTTCTCGGCCGCCTGAACTGCACCGCCGGCGGCTTCATCTGCAACCGCTACGGCTTCATGGGGCCGTCCTTTTCCGTCTCCGCGGCCTGCGCCACCGGCCTGGTGGCCCTGTACGCCGCCATCCAGATGGTGCGCAACGGAGTCCTGGACGCGGCGGTGGTGGGCGGCGGGGAAGAACCCCTGAGCCCTGCCCATTTCCTGGAGTTCTCGGCCTTAAAGGCCCTGGCCGGGCTCCTGGGCAAAGACCGGGCTCCCCATCAGTATAGCCGGCCCTTCGACGCCCAGCGCGACGGCATGGTGCTGGGCGAAGGCGGCGGCATGATTGTTATCGAGCGGGAGTCCGTAGCCCGCCGCCGGGGCGCCCGCATCCACGGCTTCATCACCGGCATCGGCGCCTCCAACAACGATCGCGGCATGGTGGAATCCCTGGCCGAAACCCAGGAGATCGCCATCCGCGCCGCTTTTGACCGGGTGGCGTATGGCCCGGACACCGTGGATTTGGTGGAATGCCACGCCACCGGCACCATGCAGGGCGACCAGGAGGAAGTGAAGGCCCTGAAAAGCTTTTTTCCCCAGGGCCGGCGCACCTGGCTCACCTCCTTCAAATCGCAAATCGGCCACACCCTGGGGGCCTCGGGGCTTAACAGCCTGATCCGGGGCGTCATGGCCATGAACGCCGGCGTCATCCCCGCCACTCTGAACTACGAGTTTCCCGATCCCAACATCGACCCCGAGGGTTGGGGTTTCCTCGTTCCCACCCAGCCCCAGGACTGGCCGCGGCTCAACGGCCTGCCCCGGCGGGCCATGGTGAACGCCTTCGGCTTCGGAGGCGCCAATTACGTGGTGCACCTGGAAGAATGCCGGGATCAGCAGGCGCCCGTGCTGGTTTCCCTCCCCGCCGCGCCTGAGCCGGAAGCGGCCAGGCCCGATGAAGGCAAAGAAGAGGCCTCCGACACCTCGGGTGTGGCCTTCTTTGAAACCGAAAACGGCAAGCAGTCCCTGCGCCTGGCCGTCATCGCCGAATCGGACCAGGAAGCCCGGGCCAAGGTGGCCTCCCTGCTCCCCCTGACAGGCCCCTTCACCCCCAAGACCCTGCGCGGTCTGGAGCGCAAGGGAGTCTATGCCGGCGTTATAGGCGAGACTCCGCCGCCCCTGGCCCTGGTCTTTGCCGGACAGGGGACCTATTACCCGGGCATGGGCAAAGAACTCTACGAAACCTTCCCCGTCATCCGGGAATGGATGGATAAGATCGCCGCAGTGGCCGACTTCGACATCCTGGACCTCCTGTTCCATTCCCGGGACGAACGCCTGAAGCAGACCCTGTGGCAGCAACCCGCGCTCTTCACCATGGAATACGCCATGGTGCAGTACCTCCTCTCCTTGGGGGTGCGCCCCGTGGCCATGGCCGGGCACAGCCTGGGTGAACTGCTGGCTTTAAGCGTAGCCGGCGTCTTCTCCTACGAGGACGGCTTCCACATCGTGCACAAGCGGGCCCAGTGCATGGACAAGGCCGGCATCCTCTCCCAGGATCCGGGCATCATGATCGCGGTCAACGTGCCCATGGAAATCCTCAAGGAGAAAGTGGCGGCCCGGGAGCGGGTCTACTTCACCAACTACAACTCGCCCCGGCAGGTGGTGCTGGGAGGCGCCACCGCCGACGTCCTGGACTTGAAAAACGAGTTGGACGCCGATGGCTACTGGACCTACCAGTTGCGCGTCAGCATGGCGTTCCACTCCCCCATCATGGCCTGTATCCGCGACGAAATGCAGGCGTTCGTGGACACCCTGACCTTCCATGCGCCCCAGATTCCGGTGATCTCCAATACCACCATGCGGCCCTTCCCCGACGACCCGGCGGAGATCAAACGGACCGTCATGGCCCACCTGGAGTCGCCGGTGCACTGGATGCAGAACGTCCGCACTCTCTGGGATGATTACGGGGTGCGCTACTTCCTGGAGGTGGGTCCCAAGGACACCATGTGCAACCTCGTCACGGAAACCGTCGAGGCCGCCCAGGTGGCCCCCACCTGCGACCCGGAAGGCGAGGCTTCCACCTACCGCACCGCCATGGCCCGGCTGTACGCCGCCGGCCATCTCAAGCCGGCGCACAAGCCCCGCAAGATCGCCGTGCACATCCCCCCCGCGCCGCCCTACGGGCTGGTCCCCGAGGTGGTGGGCACCGCCGCCGCCGACCGGGTGGGAGCCATCGTGCAGCGGGAAATCAACGCCTTCGTGCTGGAAAGTTTCGGCAAATATTTGAAGCCGGCCATCCTGGAGGCCGTGCGCCGGGAGGCTGACCCCTCCTTTGACGAGGCCCGCCTCGACGACCTCCTGAAGGGCGTTGCTGCCACCGCACCCAAGGCTGCAGCCCCGCTGAAGCCGGCGCCGGCCGCATCTGCCCCGGCGGCGCCCCGCTCGCCTAAGCCACAGCCCTTGCCGGCCGACGGCGACTACCTGGAGCAGGTGATCGCCATTATCATCGACGCCACCGGCTATGAACGGGATGAAATCGAGCCGGAGATGGACCTGCGCCAGGACCTGGCCATCCGTTCCAGCCGCCTGCCGGTGATCATCGACGCCGCGGAACGCCAATTCGGCATCACCGTCAAGATTGAAGACTTTATTGAAGTGCGCACCGTCCAGGGGTTCGCCGACCGCATCGCTGAAGTGGTGGCCCGGGACGGGATAACCGCTCTACAAACCTCGGGCGTCACGGGCCAGCCGCTGGCGCCGGCCCTGGAACCGGCCCTGGCGGAGGGAACTCAGGAGACGGCCTCCCGGCCCCCGGTACAGCGTCTGGTCTTTCGGGAAGAGCCCGTGGAACTGCCGGCCACCCCTTCGCTGCTCAAAGTCAAACCCGGGCAGGACGTTGCCCTCTTGAACCTGGGGGCCTCTCCGGCCTTCGCCTCCCAGGTGGCCTCCTTCTGCCAAAATTCCTGGCAGGCCCGGGTGACGGCCCTGGCCTGCACCCCTGCCTCACCGGATCAGGAGTTCGATCTGTCCTCTCCGGAAGGGGCCGCAGCCGCGGCGGCCCGGTTGGCCGGGCTGCCCCATCTGGCGGGCCTCATTTTTGTGATGGAGGATGATCCCGCCACCCAGATAGACCCCACGGCCGTCCCCGCCCTGCTGACCGGCCTGTTCCAGTGTCTCCAGAGCCTCACCCGCTCAGCCGCCAAGGAATTGGCCCTGCTGGTGAGCCGCTCCCCGGCCGCCGCCTCGCCTCCCTCCGTGACCGCGGAAGGGGTGCTGGGCATGTTCCTGGCTGCCGCCCAGGAATACGCTTCCGTCCACTTCCGCACCTTGGAACTGGATGAGGCGACTGACGTGACCCAGGGCATGTCACTGGCCCTGGACACGGATAATTCCCTGGTGCAGGTGCGCTTCCGCCAAGGCCAGGCTTTGACGGTGGGCGCCCAGAGCCTGCCCCTGGCGTATCCCGAGGCCCCCACCCTGGATCTCAATCCCGGCGACGTGGTTATCATTTCCGGCGGCGCCCGGGGGGTGACCGCTCAACTGGCCCGGGCTTTGACCCCCTATGCCCCCCGGCTGGTGCTCCTGGGCCGCAGCGCCCTGGGTCCCCCGGAGGATTATGAACGCCTTCTGAACGCCAAAGGCGCGCCCGCGGAAGCCGCGCGCCGCCTGGTGACGGAACGCTCGCCCGAACTCAAGGGCCGGGAGCTGGACGCCGAAATTTCCCGGCTGCTTAACGGCCTGGAGGTGACCCGCACCCTCAAGGAATTGGCCCACCTGGGACTGGAGGTTTCGTATTACCGCGCCGACGTGGCCGACGCCGGCCAGATAACCGAAGTGGTCAGCGAAGTGGCCGGCCGCTTCGGCCGCATCGACGGCATCATCCACGGGGCCGGGGTGCTCAAAGACACCTTCATGGAGTTCATGACTCCTGCTGACTTCATTCGGGTGATGAGTGTCAAGCTGGCCGGCGCCGTCAATCTCTGCCAGGCCGCCCGACTCCATGGTTTGCGTTTCGTGGCGGCCCTGTCCTCCATAGCCGCGGTGCAGGGAAACATCGGCCAGGTCAATTACTGCGCCGCCAACCGGGCCATGGGTGCCTTCCTGGCCGCCCAGGCCGGAGCGGTCATGGCCAAGACGCTCATTCTCCCGCCCATCGAAGGCACCGGCATGGCCGACGACCCCGAGGTCAAGGAATTGCTGAAGCTGAAGGGCATGGCGGACGCCTACGTGCACGTGGGCGAACTGGCCGAACTCTTTTGCAGGGAGCTCTTCCTGGGCCCCCGGGAGGAGCAGGCCGTCATGCTGGCCCGGGCCCTGCCCGCGGTCCCGGCCACCCGCCTTTCCCTGGACATCCCCGAAATCGGCGATGATCTTCTGTCCGTCCCGGCCATGGTATTTCCCGCCGTGGATCTGCCCATGCTCGACCGGGTGGAGCGCCTGGACCTGCAGGAGGGCGTGGTGGAGGCCGTGCGCATCTTCTCCCTGGAACGGGACCTCTGGCTGGACGACCACCGGCCCTTCAAGTTCCTGAAACATGCCCCCGTTTCGGGCATCATGGCCATCGAGACTTTCCTGGAAGCGGCCCATGTCCTTTCCCCGGAACTGCTGCTCCTGGGGGTGCGCCAGGTGGACTATCAGGACCTGCTGGCCTGTCCGCCGGGAGTTGAGCGGGACGCCCGCATTGTTTGCCGGCGCCAGCGCCTCCGGGCCGGCGAGGTGCTCTGCCAGGTCACCCTGTCCAGTCCCGATCTTTCCCCCTCAGGTCGCCAGTTGGAACGCTGGTCGCCCAACTTCCAGGGGCAGGTGGTGCTGGGCTCCGTGCGGCGTCCCTTAATCGATCTCCAGGGCTTCCCGGTGCAACCGGCAGAGCTGGAAACCCGGCCGGCGTCCCCGGCGGAGGTGCAG
>CAZFWX010000028.1:835-28923 GCA_964522695.1 uncultured Desulfobacterales bacterium | reverse complement strand
AAGTTGTCCCCATGGCCTGGGCCATAATGGGTCCCAGCAGCGGGGCGATCACCATGGCTCCGATAATCACCGCCAGGCTGCCGTTCAGCAGGCCGATGGCCGCCACGATGGTGGACAGGGCCACCATTCCCAGGTAAATCCGGGTGAGCCGGGCCATGTCTTTGGCGGCCTCGTATAATTCCTCCCGGCTGATCCGCTCTTTTTTTTCATTGGCGGCCGCCGCGGCCCCTTCCGGGGCGGTGCGGCGGCTACGGGGTCCGGGCACCTGTGCTCTGGTCAACCTGCCCGGTGAAGGGCCGGCCGCCGTTCCGGGGAAGGAAAGTTTGGGCGCAGATCCTACTCTTCCCTGGGAAGATGGATGAGGGCCTGGAGAAAATGCGCGGACCATTGGAAAATGTTGTGTTCCTGCACCCAGGACCGCATGGCCGCCAGGCGCTCGGACTTGGTCTCCCGGGGGTCCTCCAGGGCCTGGAAGATGGCATCGGCAATCTCCTCCGGATTGTAAGGATTGATGGTATAGACGCCGGACAATTCCCGGGCGGCCCCGGTGAAGGGGCTCAAGAGCAGGGCCGCGTCGCCGTCCACCCGGCTGGCCAGGTATTCCTTGGCCACCAGGTTCATGCCGTCGTGCAGGGAGTTGATCACCATGACGTCCGCCAGGCGGTAGAAGGCCACCACCTCCTCCTGGGAATAGTGGCCCTTCAGGACGATCACCGGCTTCCAGCGGCCCTGGGCGTAGGTGGAGTTCAGTATCTCCTCCCAGTAGTCCACCTGGGTGTTGAGGTCCTTGTAGCTGGGGATGTGCAGGCGGGACTGGGGCCCCAGTTGAATAAAGGTGAAGCGCTGCTGATACTGGGGGTACTTGCGGAAAAAGATATCCAGGGCTTCCAGGCGCTCCGGTATGCCCTTGGTGTAGTCCAGGCGGTCCACCCCCAGGCCCACTTTGACGTCCCGCAGGTTGAGAACACGCCTGATCTCCTGCACCCGGGCCAGGGTCTGGGGCGACTTGGCCCAACCCTCGAAGCGGTCGAAGTCGATGCTGATGGGGAAGGGCCGCACCCGGGTTTCCCGGCCCTGGCGGATGATGGAGAAGCTGGACAGGTCCACCCGGGATTCCAGGGTGCGGTCCACGGTATCGAAGAAATTGTTGCAGTGGTATTGCAGGTGGAACCCCAACAGGTCGTTGCCCAAAAGGCCCTCCAGGATTTCCGGCCCCCAGGGGCAGATGCGGAAAATCTCGTAGTTGGGCCAGGGGATGTGCCAGAACTGGGACACCACCAGGCCGGGTTCCGCTTCTTTGAGCATGCGGGGCAACAGGGCGAAGTGATAGTCCTGAATGAAGACGATGGTCCGCTTAGGGTCCGTCACTTCGGACAGGATGGCGTCCGCGAATTTGCGGTTGACGGCCTTGTAGATCTCCCACTGGGTGGAGTTGAAGCGCGGCCGGGTGTAGGCCACGTGGCACAGGGGCCATAAGGCCTCGTTGGAAAAGCCGTAATAATAATCCATCTCCTCCTGGCGGGTCAGCCACAGGCGGCGCAATTTGTAGCGGGGGGCCTGGGGCGGCACCATGAGGGAGTCTCCCTCGGTGCAGGCCTCCCGGTCGGCCTCGCCGCTGCCTGCGGCCACCCAGGTGCCGCCGCAGGTCTGCATCAGGGAATCCAGGGCGATGGCCATGCCGCTCGCGGGCATGATGATCTCCATCTCACCGCCCCGGTAGACATGCATGTAGGGCTCCCGGTTGGACACCAGGATGATCTGGAAATCGCTCAGCCTGTCGTTGATCAAACGCTTTAATCTTTCATGGTCCCAAAACATGTCGCTCTCCTCTCCTTGCTAAAGCAATTCGATAAGACGGCTGCCCGGGTTGTCCTGCAAGATCATCAGCGTCAAATAGTCACGGAGGTGCCGGGTGATGAGAAAGTGGCTGCGGACGAACTCCCGGGCCGTCTGCCCCATGCGGCGGGCCATCTCCGGCCGGTGCAGCAGGTAGCGGATGCGGAAGGCGCAGCCTTCGGGGGAATGCACCAGAAAGCCGGTGTGGTAATCCCGCAGTTGCATGACGATGCCCCCCACCGCCCCGCCGATGACGGGCCTTCCCTTCCACATGGCTTCGGTGACCGTGAGGCCGAAGCCCTCCCGAGTGGACTTTTGCACGATAATATCCGCGGCCCGTTGCAGGGCGTTGATCTCGTGGTGGGCATCCGGGGGCAGCAGCAGTACCTGGATATCCGGGTCCCCCTGGGCGGCCTCTTGCACCTGGGCCATAATCTCGGGCCCTTCCGGGTCGTCGGTGGCTTCGCCGCCGGCCAGCACCAGTTTGCAGGGAGTGTGGCGCCGCACCAGGCGGAAGGCCTGGACCACCCCCACCGGGTCCTTGAAGGAATCAAACCGGGACACCTGGAGGATCAAGGGCTTGTCCTTTTCTATCCCCAGACGGTGCAGCACCGCCTTAATTTCCGCTTCCGTCAGATCCCGGTTCTTTTCGCTCAAGGGATCGATGGAAGGGCGGATGAGATACTGGGGGTGGGGGAGATTCTGGGCGAACTGGGGCATGGAGAAGACCGAGGCGTCGTAGTGCCTGACGATCTCCCGCAGGAACCGCCACACCGGCAGGTGGGGCCGGGAGGCGTCCACGTGGCAGCGCCAGACCCAGCGCCGGGCCTGGGCCCGCAGCTCTTCGATGAGATAGGCCGGCTGGGGGTCATGCACCAGCACAACATCGGCTTCCCAGGAAAACCGGCGGGCATTCTGGCGGTTAATCTCCCGGTAATGTTCCAGCATGGCGGGAGTCAGGTGGACCTTGAAGCCCTGCAGGCCGTTATGGAAGGTCTTGGTGACTTCGAAGAAAGCCGGGTCGCCCATGATGACCTCCCAGGTGGTTTCCAGACCCAGCTGGTTCAACAGGGGCACGGCCCAGGAGAGGATCTCCGCCACGCCGCCACCCACGGCGGTGGAGTTGATATGAACAAAACGCCGGCCCTGCACGTGTTCCGCCAGGCGGTGCAGCTGGCCCACCACTTCCTCTCCCACGATGGGGGCATAATCATTCAGGGTGATCACAGAGCTCTCCCAGGTGCTGGTGGATCAACCCGGCGAGGGTCTCCCGCACCTCCTTCAAGCTGTAAAAGTAAACGTCGATGTCCCGGATGGCCTTGACCAGTTCCGGCATGCCGAAGTTGGTCTCGATCCAGTAGGAGAAGTCGTCGCTCTTCAGTTCTCCCAGGCGCCAGCGGGCTTCGAAAAAGTGGTAATAGATGGAATCCAGGCCCACCTGGGTCAAAGCCCCGCAGAATTCCTTCAGGGTGCTGGCGGCGATCAGGGAATGCATGACCACAACCGAGGCCTGGCAAAAGTGAAACTCGAAGCCGGCCCGGGCCCAGGGCACGAAGGGCAGATCCCAGAGGTACTCCTCCAGGGCGTCCACCACGGCCCGGCGCACCAGTCCCAGGTTCTGATATTCAAAAGGGTCAAAGGAACTGAGTTTCTCAGCCAGTTTGGTGTCCTGCAGGGCGTTGGCCGCCCACAGGGCGAAATCGTTGGGGTATTCCACGGCGGGGTGGCCCAGGATCAGGCGGGATTGAATCAGATGATAGAAAAGCACGGATTCGTCAATTTCCCGCAATTCTTCCAAGAGCTCCCGCAGGTTGACCACCTTTTTGCCCAGGGGCATGGACATCAGAAAACATTCATGGAACCAGAAGGGGTTGGCGGCCGCATGATCTAAAATTTTTCCCATAAACAATCCTCCGAAGGGAAGGCCAGCCGGGCCAGAAATTGCCGGACTGACTTAGGGTTAGGCAGAAGATGGGACGCCGCGGTGTGGATGCCGGTGCGGCCGACTTTGACGGTCAGGCCGAGGTCGTGCAGGAGTTGGAAGGCGCTTTCGTCAGTGGTGTCGTCCCCAAAATATACTGGATAAAACTTAAGAAATCCAGGCATTACCAAAATATCACGTATTGCCGACCCCTTACTGACTCCCGGGGGCAGGATTTCCAACACCTTTTTCCCGGCCAAAATCTGGCAGCATTCTTCCTGGCGAAGCCGCTCTTCCCATGCGGCCAGGATGGCCAGAAACACCCCGGTTTGGGCCGCGGGCACCTGGCGGTAGTGGAGCGCGAATCCCTGGGGCTTGTCCTCCAGCCACCACCCCTCAAAATTCTGAAGCTCCGCCGTAAGACGCCGACGCCACCGGGACAGCTCCTGACTGTCCACCCGGGCAGCCGGCAGAGGGTGGAGGCGGCCGTCCAGGAGCGCTTCTCCGCCGTGGGAGCCCAGCAGGTCAAGGCCGGGGACGGGAAGCAGAGCCTGCAATTCCCTGACGGGCCGCCCGGACACCACCATCGCCTTCATGTCCTTCCGGGACGTCAGCCGCCCCAACACCTCCAACAGGTCCGGCGCGGGCCGGGCCAGCTCCGGCCGGGGGGCAATCTCCACCAGGGTGCCGTCGTAATCCAGCAGGAGCAGCAGCGGCCGCCCTTGCCGGCCGGCCTGGAGGGCCGTAAGGAGAGGTGCGAGGGTGTCGTCCATGGCTGTCCGGAAATGTTGCTCATCCCTGGTGGCGCCGGCTTTCTGGCCGGCGCACCCTCAGGCGGCGGGCCGGACGCCCAGCCTGCCGCGCTTGATGTCTTTCAGAGAGCGCTAGGTTCAGGCATAGGTTCCCTGTACATCCGCCCGGTTTCCCCCTTCAGCTAAAGGTCGGAATCTGCCTGCGCCGCAGCCACTTGTCCACCTCCACGGCGATCACCACGGTGACCGACACCAGCCCGATGCGCAGCCATTCTCCCCAATGGATGGGCTCCAGACGGAAAATCCACTGCATGACGGGCAGGTAGATGGCCGCCAGATGGGCGATAAAGGCGGCAATGGTGCCGAAAAAGAGAAACGGGTTGCCCAGGGGATTCATGGTGAACAGGGAGTGCGTCTCAGAACGGCTGTTATATGCCTGGAAAAACTGGAAAAAGACCATAGTGGTGACGGCGATGGTCCTGGCCTTCTCCAGGGATGCGCCTTGATTCAGGGTATGGACGAATTCATAGACGATCCCGATGGAGATGATCAAGGCCACCAAAATGGTGCGCTCAATGAGCAGACGTGACATAATCCCTTCTTTCGGATGCCGGGGCGGCCGTTCCAGCACGTCTTTCTCTCCGGGTTCGAAGGCCAGGGCCACATCCTGCAGGCCATTGGTCACCAGGTTGATCCACAGCAGTTGAGCCGGCAGATAGGGCAGCGGCAGACCCAGAATGACGGTGGCCAGAATGGACGCAATGGCGGCGATGCCGGTGGGGATAAGGAAAAAGGTGACTTTGCGGATATTGTCGAAGACGATGCGGCCCCGCCCCACGGCCTGATAGATGCTGGCGAAGTTGTCATCGGCGATGATCATGTCCGAGGCTTCTTTGGCCACATCGGTGCCGGTCTTGCCCATGGCCACGCCGATATGGGCAGCTTTGAGGGCCGGCGCGTCGTTCACCCCGTCCCCGGTCATGGCCACGATCTCGCCATGTTTCAGCAACTGCTGCGTAATGCGCAGCTTGTGGTGGGGGGCGACCCGGGCGTACACCGAGACCTTCTGCACCAGGTGAAACAGGGCGGCGTCGCTCATGGTTTCCAGGTCTTTGCCGGTGAGCACCTTGCGCACCGCGCCCTCGGGGCCGGCCCGTTTGACCAGAGCGGCCAGAACGTCTTTCATGAAGGCAAAGAATTCCATGTCGCTCATGGCCTGAATATGTTTGCCAGTGAGACTCGCCGGGGCCTGTCCGCTCAGGCCGGACCGTTGGGCCAGGACATTGGCCAGTTCCTTGGTGACCGAGAGGAGTTCCTCATCGGTCATGGCTTCCAGGGGTTTGGCCGCCAGGTCTTCCACCACCACCTCTTCTTCCTCGATGCCCAATTTCTTGGCAATGGCTTCGGCAGTGACGGCATGGTCGCCGGTGATCATCACCACCCGGATGCCCGCCTTCTTGCAGCCGGCCACCGCGTCCACGGCTTCGGGGCGGGGCGGGTCGATCATCCCCTGCAGGCCGGCGAAGATCAGCCCGGTCTGCAGGTCGGCCATGGTGATTTCTGTCTGGTGGGTGGGGACTTCCTTGTAGGCCATACCCAAGACCCGCAGACCCTCCCGGGCGAAATGCTCGGCCACTTTGGGAACCTCCCCCCAGGCGTCCAAACGGCACTCGGCGCAGATGTCCAGCAGTTTTTCCGGCGCGCCTTTGACAAACACCAGGTGGCGGCCGCCGTGCCGGTGCAAGGTGGCCATGTACCCCCGCTCCGATTCAAAGGGAATGAGGAAAAGCTGCGGATACCGTTCCCGCTCCTCGACGAGGTCCAAACCCGCCTTCAGGGCGGAGACGATGAGGGCCCCCTCCGTCGGGTCTCCATCTACCTTGTAGTGTCCATTTTCCAGGTAGATGTCCGATTCATTGCACAGCAAGCCGATGCGGAACAGCATGAGCAGGTCGGCATCGGCGGCAGGTTTGATGTGCCGTCCCTCTTCCAGGATGCCGCCCTGGGGGTCGTAACCGACGCCGGTCAGTTCATAGATCTGTCTTCCGTCATAGGCCCGCTGGACAGTCATCTCGTTTTTGGTGAGGGTGCCCGTTTTGTCGGTACAGATCACCGTGGTGCTGCCCAGGGTTTCCACGGCCGGCAGTTTGCGGATGATGGCCTGTTGCTGAGCCATGCGGGCCACGCCGATGGCCAGGGTGATGGTGACGACGATGGGCAGACCCTCGGGGATGGTGGCCACTGCGGCCGCCACCGCGGTCATGAACATATCGGCGGGCTTTTCTCCCACCAGCATGCCGATAAGGAACAGCAGGGCGGAGGCCACCATGACGATGATGCCGATAATATTGGCAAAACGGTCAATCTTCTCCTGCAGAGGGGATTTCGTCATCCCCAGTTCCTGCACGTCCTTGGCGATGCGGCCCAGGACCGTCCTGCCGCCCGTGGCCACCACCACCCCTTTGGCCCGCCCGTTGACCACCACGGTGCCCATAAAGGCCATATTCAACTGGTCGCCGGGGGTAAGATTGTCCTCCGGAATGACCGCCGGCATCTTTTCCGCGGGGATGGATTCTCCGGTAAGCATGGACTCGTCGGCCTTAAGCTCAATGGTTTTGAGGAGCCGCACGTCCGCCGGCACCCGGGAGCCGGAGGCCAGAAAGACGATGTCCCCCGGCACCAGGTCCACGCTGTTGACTTCCACTTCTTTGCCGTCCCGGAGCACCCTGGCCTTGGCCACCACCATTTTCCTCAAAGCCCGGACGTTCCTTTCGGCCTTATACTCCTGAATAAAGCCGACGACGGCATTCAGCAGAAGGATTGCCGCAATAACTCCAGTGTCCTTGTATTCCTGGAGCAAGGCGGTCACCACCGCGGCGATGAGCAGGATATAGATTAAAGGGCTGGTGAACTGGTGCAGGAGAATTTTCAGTTTACTGATCTTGCCCTCTTCCGCCAGTTTGTTGGGCCCGAATTTTTCCAAACGCTCCTTGACCTCGGAGCCGGCCAAACCGTATTCCGTGGTATTCAGATCTGCAAAGATCTGATCCTGGTCAAGCTGATACCAGTGCATCCGTCCTCCGCCTGAATGACGCTGAATTTTCCGGCTTTACAGATAGACAATGCCCACCATGGCCCGGGAGACCCGGTGCACCACCTCTTTGGAGACACTGCCCAAAAGCAGTTGTTTCAGAGAGGAAAGGCCACGGGCCCCCATGAGGACCAGGGCATACTGGCCCTCCGCCGCTTCGGCGGCAATGATGCGGGAGGGATCGCCCACCAGCAATTTATCCGACTCAGGGCCCTCCAAGCCGGCTTCCTGGAGAATCCCGCGGCCGGCAGCCAAAATGTCTTCGCCTTCCTTGACCAGGAAAGTGGTCCCGGCATTGAGCGCCCCACTCACTTTGACAAAGTCCACCACGTGCAGCAAGGTGAACTGCGGCTGGCAGCCGGCGAATCTCTGCGCCAGGGCGGCTCCCTGGCGCACCGCCGCCCGGCTGGGCTCCGAGCCGTCCACGGGCAGCAGCAGGGGCGATACGGGGCAGTCAGGCTTGAAGACCACATCCGGGCCTGCCACAAAAATAGTCATCTTCTGAGCGGACAGCAATACCTGGCGGGTCACGCTCCCCAGGAATAACCCCCTCACCGGCGACAGGCCGCGCCGTCCCATGACGATGGCGTTATAGCCGCCCTCGCCGGCCAGGCGCAGGATTTCCCCCCCGACCTTGCCGTCGGCCACCCGGGTGTCGATGGCAGCCGCCACCCCTTTCTCCCGCAGGAAGTGTCTGCCTTCCTCCAAAAGCGGCAGGATCTGGTGATCCAGATGGTGCTGCCGCATGCGGCGCCAGGTAGCCACCTGGTCCATGCGGGTCACCCGCAGGTCCACATTGTGGAGGTGCCGGGCCAGGTATGCGCCGCCAACGACCCGGAGCAGGGTGATCAGCGCCACGCTGTCGCCTCCGGCTTTGGCCAGAACCGCAGCCCACTCCAGGGCCAGACGCGCCCCGGGACTGCCATCAAACGGCACCAGGATACGCGTGAAAGGGTAGGGCTCAGACATGAACGCCTCTCCACGCTCCCCAGGCGGTAACGCCCTGAAGCATGCTCATACGCCTCCCTTCTGCTGCGGGGTCTGAAACAGACCGGCGGCTTTGACCAGATCCCCTGGCTTCCCCATGGTGATGAGGAGATCATGGGGCAGCAGGGGCAGATCAGGGTCAGGGTTGTGAAACACCTGGCCATCGCGACGGAGGGCCAGGACGGTCACCCCGTGTTTTTTGCGCAATTCCACCTGGGCCAGGGATTTCCCGGCCACCGGTGCGCCGTCCGCCAGGCGGAAAGTGCTGATCTCCACATCCAGCAAATGCCGGCGCAGAGGGGCGAAGGCCTCCAATTCCTTGTACAGGCCACGGAAGAGCATGTAGCAATTGGCCCGGACCTCGGAGGTGAGTTTTTCGATCTCCTCCCGGTCCACCAGGTATTTTTTCAGGACCAGGGTGAAGATTTCCACCGAGGTCTCAAACTCCTCGGGCACCACGTCGTTCGCCCCCAGTTCAAACAATGGCGTTAGTTCATTGACATAACGGGTTCTGACGATGATGTGGACCTTGGGATTAAGCCGGTGGGCCAGAGTGGTGATGCGCCGCACCGCCGCGGGGTCGTTGATGACCACCACGAGGATCCGGGCCTCTTTGATGTTGGCGTGCGCCAGGATTTCCTCCTGGGTGGCGTCGCCGTAAAAAATCGGTTCACCGCTCTCCCGCTCCCGCCGCACCGTTTCCGGATTCATCTCAATGATGACGTAAGGGATTGCCCCCTTTTTGGCGGCCCGGGCCAGGTGCCGGCCGTTCACCCCATAGCCCACAATGATGACGTGGTCGGTGGGGATTGATTTTGCAAATATCTCTGGCAGGTGCGCCCCCAGCTTCAGCCTTTGGGGCAGAGGCCAGCGCAACAGAAAATCAGCGGCCCGGGGCGCCGCGGCCATCAGCAGGGGGGTGCCCACCATGGTGATGATGGTCACGTCCAGGAACAGCTGGTAATCGTCTCCCGACAAGAGCCCCTGGCTCTGCCCCACTTTGGAGAGGATGAAAGAGAATTCCCCCACCTGGCACAGGGCCAGGCCCACCAGCACCGCGGTGCGCAAAGGGTATTTCAGAACCAGGGCGGCGCCGCCAGCCAGGAGGGTCTTGACCAGCACCACCGCCAGGGTGAGCAGGGCGATGCGACCCGGATTTTTGAGGAGGAAGCCCACATCCAGCAGCATGCCGATGGAGATAAAAAAGAAACTGGCAAAAACATCCCGGAACGGCAAAATATTGCCCAGGGCCTGATGGCTGTATTCCGTTTCCGAGACGATGAGGCCCGCCAGAAAGGCCCCCAGGGCCAGGGAGAGGCCGGCCTGGGCCGTCAGCCAGGCCACCGCCAGGCAGATCAGGACAATGGACAACAAAAAAAGTTCCCGGCTGCCGGTGCGGGCGATGTGAAACAGCAACCGGGGCACTACCCACTTGGCGCTGGCGATGACCAGGGCGATGATGACCGCCCCCTTAGCCAGCAATAAGAGGAAAGAGAGTCCGATATTTTCCGAGGCCCCGGCCAGCAAGGGGACAAAAAGCATCATGGGGACGATGATGATGTCCTGAAAAATCAGGATGCCGAGACTGGTGCGGCCGTGGGGGGTGTCAACCTCAGCCCGCTCCTGGAGGAGTTTCAGGACGATGGCGGTGCTGCTCAAAGACACCAGAAAGCCGATGAACACGGCCTCGCCCAGGCCTTTGCCGAATTGCAGGGCCAGAAGCAACCCGGCCAGGCAGGTGGCCGCCACCTGGATGGGTCCGGCCACCAGCACCGATTGCCGGATCTGGAGCAGGTTGGCGAAGGAAAACTCCACGCCGATGGTGAAGAGGAGGAGGATGATGCCGATCTCCGCCAGGATTTCGACTTCGTGGACGGCCTTGACCAGACCCAGCAGATGGGGCCCGGCCAGAATGCCGGTGAGGATAAACCCCACCGTCACCGGCACCCGGAGCTGGTGGCAGAAGAAGAGAACCACGATGGACAGGCCGAAGATAATGACCAGATCAGTGAAGATGGGAAACGGCATAGCGCTTTTACTTCCCCAAGAAGAATGCCAGGGCTCGGACGTCAGCCTATAATTAGGATGCTGATGATACTTAGAGAAAAGGAATAGCTTTATAGCAAGCTATACCCGAAAATTCCGAGAGAACAGCTTGCTATAGATATTCACTCTGAATGATCAGGAATTGCGGGGACAAGAACGGGACAAGGGGAAAAAAGTTCAGGCGGTCTTCCAGGGGTCACGCTTGAAAGGTTGCACTTCAACGCCGAAAATTGCTTTCATATTAGGCGTACCCGACTACTTCTTGATAAATTATTTATATCATGAGCAAAATTGGAAGGCAAGGAAAATCGTTAAAGTTGGGAAGCATGGGAGCCCAGAGCCCACCCCGCAGCCATGGGCCGTTCATTAACCCAAAGGCCCCGAGAATCGCATTTTGCCAGAATCTTAGTGAGGGTGAATAAACATGATGTTCGAAAACATGTTTCATGAGATCACCGCCATTCTCCTGGTAGGTGCTGCCTTAGGTGTTCTCGGGCTGGTATTTCGGCAACCCTTGGTCGTGTCTTTGTTGGCTGCCGGGATTCTGGTGGGCCCCTCCGCCTTGGGCCTGATCAGCAGTCATGGCCAGATTGAACTATTGGCCCATATCGGCATTGCCCTTTTGCTCTTTGTGGTGGGGCTGAAACTCGACCTGCATCTCATCCGCACCATGGGGAAAGTGGCCTTGGCCACCGGCCTGGGGCAGGTGATTTTTACGTCGGTCTTCGGCTTTCTCATTGCCCTGGCTTTGGGCTTTGCCCCGGTGGAAGCCATATATATCGCCGTGGCCCTGACCTTCTCCAGCACCATTATCATCGTCAAGCTCCTGTCCGACAAGCGGGAAATCGATTCCCTGCATGGGCGTATCGCCATCGGCTTTTTGATCGTCCAGGACATCGTGGTTATTTTGGTAATGATCGGCCTGACGGCCATGGGAAGCCGCAGCGACCCGGGGTGGTCTGTTTTCTCACAAATCGGCAGGGTCATGGCTACGGGCGCCGCCTTCCTGGGCGGCATTGCCTTGATGATGCGCTACGTTTTACCCCCTTTCCTGCAATATTTGGCGCGTACCCAGGAGCTTTTGGTCCTCTTCGCCGTGGCCTGGGCCATTTCCCTGGCCACCCTGGGGGACGCCCTGGGGTTCAGCAAAGAAGTCGGCGCCTTTCTTGGCGGCGTCTCCCTGGCCACGACTCCTTACCGGGAGGCCCTCAGCAGCCGCCTGGTCAGTTTACGGGATTTTCTGCTCGTCTTCTTTTTCATTGACCTGGGAGCACGCTTGAACTTAGGGCTTTTGGGAGCCCAGGTGGAGAATGCCCTCATCTTTTCCCTGTTTGTCCTTATCGGCAATCCCCTGATTGTGCTGGCCATCATGGGTTATCTGGGCTACCGCAAACGCACCGGATTTTTAGCCGGCTTGACCGTGGCCCAGATCAGCGAATTTTCGCTTATCTTGGGAACCCTGGGCCTGAGCCTGGGCCACATCACCCTGGAGACGATGGGATTGATCACTCTAGTGGGGTTGCTGACCATAGGCGTCTCCACCTATTTTATTCTCTATTCCGGTCCCCTGTATCAATGGTTATCCCCCTGGCTCAGTCCCTTTGAGAAAAAGGTGCCCCACCGGGAAGCTACGCCAGACTGTCCGGTGACCGTCCCTGATGCCGATATCATCCTCATCGGGCTGGGGAACTTTGGCAGCGGGATTGCTCTTCGACTTCTCCAAAGAGACAGAAAGCTGGTGGGGGTTGATTTCGATCCTGAAGTATTGGAAACCTGGAGAAAGCAGAGTCTGCCGGTCTTTTACGGCGACGTGGGGGACCCGGAATTTCTGGAACATCTGCCCCTACACCGGGCTCGCCTGGTGGTCAGCACCGTGCGGGACCGGGATCTGAACCTTAACCTCCAAAAAAGCCTCAAAGACCATGGCTACCCCGGCCAGGTGGCGCTTACCGCCCGCCATGAAGAGGAGGCCCAGGACTTTCTGGCGGCCGGAGCGGATATCGTCCTGCGTCCCTTCTTTGATGCGGCCGAGCAGGCGGCAGATTCCCTCACTGCCGCGTTGCACGTCTTCACCGCAAGTTCCGACTTGCCAGGAACCCTCGGCATTTTCCGCCTGGAAGCAGGTTCGGTATTTTCCGGACGGACCATCGGAGAGATTCCCATCCGCCAGGAAACCGGGGTGACCATCATCGCCGTCACCCGGGGCGGGAAGACCTTTTTTGACCCGGAGCCCGGCCTGCCGTTATACCCCGGGGACCGCCTGATGCTTCTGGGAGAGCCTGAGGGCCTGGGTCGGGCAGAGAGGTTCCTAGCGCCTGGCATGATGGCAGGGGAGGATGACGAGCAGGGGGAACCGTTCCGCCTCGCCGAAATACCCCTGGCCGCCGCATCCCTCTTGGCGGGAAAAAGCCTGGCAGAGACGAAATTTCGGGAGAACTACGGCGTGACCGTGGTCGGTATCCGGCGGGGGAGCTGGCGACTGGCGGCCCCCACGGGGAAAGAAATTCTTCAGGCCGGCGACAACCTCATCGTAGCCGGGAAGTCGGCAGTCGTCATGCGCTTGGAGAGCAAGGCGCCATTGTAAGGGAAGCTACCTCCCCTTCAGCGCCTTGCCCCGGGAGGAGAAGGAAATCCCCTGCTGGCCGGCCGCGCCGATCATGACCGCTTCCAGGATGGGTTCATTCACTTCGGTCTCAGAGTGCCACTCCACCAGAAAATTGGCCCCGGAACCGCCGCGGCTTTCCGATTCCTTGACGATGAAGCGGGTGGAGGCCAGTGGCTTGAGGGTCAGGGCCTGGGACAGGTAACTCTTGATGAGCTTGCCGTCCGAATCGTAGTAATCGGCCCGGGTCAGGGTGATGGCCCGGCCGGGATCGGTGTTGCGGACGCTGAGAATCCCGGTCAGGAGAATCTTTTTTTCATAATCCCCATGATACACATGGGAATACACCGGCACGTACACGAGCTGCCCCCTGGAAAGCTCCGCAGAGGCCGCCTGGGCCGCAGGACGGGCCAGGCCCAGGAGCGTCACCAGGCTCAGGGCGACAAGGAACCACATGCGGCGGCGCGGGTGCATAGCCTTCCTCCCTTGCGGTTTTCTCGGGAAATTAGCGCGTTTTCCCGGTGATCAACACGCCGGAAATCTCCTGGAACAGGTCGGCCAGGCGGATCAGGCCCACCACTTTTTGGTTCTCCACCACCGGTATCCTCTCCAGGTTTTCCTGAAGCATCACGGCCAGGGCTTTGACCAGGGAGTCGCTGCTGTCCAGGGTGGCTCCCAGGGGACTCATGACGGCGCTCACCTGCTTCTGGGCCCGTTCGGTCAAGGCCGGTCCCACCAGGTCCTGCCACGACAGCGCCGCGCCTGCCGGTCCGGCCAGAATATCGCCTTCCAGGCCCCGGAGGATGTCTTTCAGGGTTAAGATGCCCACCAGCCAGTATTTTTCATCGAAGACCAGCACGGCCCGGGGTTCGAAGGAACCTGCGAATTTGATGGCCGCCTCCCGGACGATGATCACCGCTTGGTTCAGGGTGAACCAATAGGGAATGTGGGGATAATCCTCCAAAGCGATCATCACGTCCTTCACCTTTTTCTCAGAAGACATGGAACCCTCCTTAAAATTAAGGTTCTTCCCGGAGTCCCGCACAAATATTGTACCGTCTTCAGCGGGGGCTGACAGCAGGAAATCACTAGATTTATGAACCTGACCCGCCCCATCTGCCGCGAGGCTGCGGGAATGCCTGATCAGCGACAATTAAATGCACCAATAATTCTCAGAGGCGAAGAGATAATCCAGAAGATATTATTATAGCAGACCCTAGGGGCCAGACTCAAAGTACAGGCGGGATTAAGAAGGCAAGAAGGGAAGTTGGGAATGGAAGAGGGAGTAGCGAATTACCCCCAACCCCCAAAAACCATTGGTACCCCCGCCCGGACTCGAACCGGGGACACAGGGATTAGGAATCCCTTGCTCTGTCCATTTCTGAGCTACGGGGGCACATTTTTTCATAGTTTATCTGGGCAGTGCTAATCATGCAATTTATATGGTCCTTGGGGCCTGGTGTCAAGCCGCCTTGCGGCTGTGATCGCGCGGCAGATCAAGGAGGACTTTACCAGACCAAGCCGGCCAGGGGATCTTCGGCCAGGGCATGATGGCCTGGAAGCCTTTGCATAAGAGGCTGCCACCCGGGTCAGCCAGCCCATGAGGCGGGGACGAAGGCAAGGGCCAGGGTAGGGCATCGCCCCGCCTGTTCTTGGACAAGTTGGAAAAGGAGGAAAAATGGCCTAGGGGTGATGGTATTCTTGACTTGAATAGGGTTGATTATTAAATAATACAAGACGTTAAAATTGCCCCCGAGGACCCAAAAACCTTCGGCTGCGGCATGGGACAGAAGAGCCTTCCGGGATTAGTGCGGCTGCCCCTCCATTGCCACCGTTTGGGCTCATGGCAGGCGCCACAGACAAATTACCAACACCGCCAACCAGGAAGTCTGAGGATTTTTTCTGGGCGAAGCGGTGAGTTCAAGGGTTTTCCCTGAAGGGCATCTGTCAAAATATTAATATTGCTATAAAAATATAGAAGAGAACTAGTCACTCCTTAATGCGCCGACCTTTCAGAACATCTCTTTTTTTCTGCATTGAAATCAGGGAGCCATAGTTACATGGTAATTTTCCATAACCCTCAGGGTAAAAGAATGGTATGAAAAAAGTCCTGCTCGACCTGCTCGTCTGCCCTCGCTGCCTGCCCGAGGAAATCCGCCTCCGGGAGACCATTGCCGACGCGTCTTCCCTGGACATTGAGGAGGGCGCGCTGATCTGCCCGGGATGCAACTGCGCATATCCCATACAGGGCGGCATCGCCTTCCTGGACCCCCATAACCTGGCCGCTTCCGGCGTACCGAACCGTTACGAAACCCTGCCGGTGTTGTCCTCATATCTCTGGAGCCATTTCGGCGATTTGCTGGCAGACGAACATGCCACCGACGCCTATGGCCTCTGGGCGGCGTTGATGAGCCCGGCCTCCGGCCTCTTCCTGGATACGGGTGCGGCGGTGGGGCGCTTTTCTTTCGAAATGGCGAAGAAATTTGACTTCGTGGTGGGTCTGGACAACTCCATCTCCTTCATCGGGGCGTCCCGGAAATTGATGCTCAATCGGGGGGCGGACCTGGTTCTACCCGAAGAAGGGGTGCTGACCCGGCAGGAGACGCTCATCTTTCCGGAAGATTGGCCAACGGATAATGTGGAGTTCATCGTAGGCGACGCCCAGGCCATGCCTTTCCGGTCCGGGACGTTTGCCGGCGCGTCCTCCCTGAACGTGGTGGACAAGATCCCCAAGCCCCTGACGCACTTGCAAGACCTCAATCGCCTGGCCCAGGCCCGGGCCGCCCAGTTGCTGTTTTCCGATCCCTTTTCCTGGTCCGTGGACGCGGCGCCGGCGGAGGACTGGCTGGGAGGCACGGAAACAGGGCCTTTCGCCGGCCGGGGCAAGGACAACGTCATCGCCCTGCTGCAAGGCAAAAGGGGCGGGTTCAACCCGAGGTGGCAGGTGGACGAGCACGGGCCCATCTGGTGGAAGATCCGCACTCACAGCAACCATTTCGAGTTAATCCGCAGCTGGTTTATCAAGGCGAGCCGGTAGTTCAGGCAGGCCTGCCGCCAAGAAATCCACGAGGAATCAAAATACCGCCTATGAAACAGCATACCGTGTGCCGCCTCTGCTCCGCCTGCTGTCCGGTGATCGCCCACATTGAGGGCGGGAAACTGGTGGGTGCAGAGCGCAAGTCTTTTTTATCTCCTGAGAAACGGCTGCGCTGCCCCAAACTGAAAGCCGCGCCGGAAATCGTGTACGCGCCGGACCGCGTGCTCACACCCCTGATCCGCAAAAAGGGGGCTTCCGGGGATGACTTTCAAGAAGCCTCCTGGGATGCCGCCCTGGATCTCGTGGCGGAAAAATTTCTCCATTTCAAAGAGATGCACGGCGCCCAGTCGGTGGCTTGGCTGCGGGGCATGGCGGCGGATTGGGGCGCGCCCTGGGATTATGCCAACAGGCTCATGAACCTGTTCGGCTCGCCCAACACCATCGGCAACGGCTCGGTGTGCCACGTGGCCCGGGATATGGGCCATGTCTACACCTACGGCGCCATGACCCTGCCGCTCCCCAAAACCTCCCGCTGCATCGTCATCTGGGGCAAAAATGACCGCAATACCATGCCCCAGGCGGCCGAGGCCATTTTTCACGCCCGGGAGCAGGGCGCCAAACTCATCGTCATCGACCCGGTTAAGACGCCCTTCGCGGCCATGGCCGACCTCTGGCTGCAGATCAAACCGGGCCATGACGGTTACCTGGCCATGGCCATGATCCATGAGATCATTGCCAACGGGCTGTACGATGGCGAATTTGTCCGGGATCACTGCCTGGGCTTCGAGGAGTTGAAGGCTGCGGCGGCAGCTTATCCTCCCGCATCGGTGGGGCCGCGCCTGTGGCTGGACCCCGAGGCCATCCGGGAGGCGGCCCGCCTCTATGCCACCACCAAGCCGGCCTGCATTATTGACGGCAACGGCATTGACATGCAGCTGCAGGTCTTTCAGATCACCCGGGCTATTTGCGCGCTCCGGGCCTTGACCGGCAATCTGGACAAAGATGGCGGCGACTTCATTCCCCAGCCCACACCCCTTCAAAACATCCAGGCCAAAGACAGGCTGCCGGCCGGGGTGCAGCCGGTGACCCAGGATTACCCCCTCTTTAATGAATTTCACGAGACCTGGGGCCTCCATGCCCAGTCGTGCGTGGTGGACGCCATCCTGGATGAAAAACCCTATCCCCTCAAGATGCTGGTGGTGCAGTCCGGCAATCCGGCGGTGACCATGACCGACGCCAACCGGGTTCGGCGGGCTCTGCACAAGCTGGATTTTCTGGTGGTCATCGACCTGTTCTGCAACCGGACGGCCCGGCATGCCGACGTGATTCTGCCGGCCAGCAGCTGTTTTGAGAAGACCCAGCTCAACCGCGCCTCCATGCGGAACAGCCTGGTGGTTTTGCAGAATCAGGTGATCGGCTGGCGGGGAGAGAGCCGGCCGGACTGGAAAATCGTCTTCGACCTGGGCCGCAGGCTGGGATTCACCGAAGAATTTCCCTGGCAAACGGCCGAAGAGGCCATCGACTTTCAACTGGCGCCCTCGGGGCTGACGGTGGAGCGGCTCCGGGAAAATCCCGACGGGCTTTTGGCCACCCCCCTGACGTTTGAAAAATACCGCACCCAGGGTTTCGCCACGCCTTCGGGGAAAGTGGAGTTTTTCTCCGGCAGGCTGGCCCGGGCCGGGCATGTGGCCGCGCCCTTCCGGGATGGCAACATTGAAAACCCCATCAGCTTTGCCGGGGACCTGGGGGAAGGGGCGCTCATCGGCATCAGCGGGGAGCGCGCCAACCGCTTCACGCACACCCAGTTTCACACCGTGCCGTCCCTCACCAAAATTGACAAGGAAGGCTTTGTGGACCTGCACCCGGAGGACGCCCGCCGGAGGAATATCAACGCCGGCCAGTGGCTGACCCTGTCCACCCCCCGGGGGCGGCTGCGCATGAAGGCCAGGATTGCCGAAGTGATCAGCCCGGGGGTGGTGCGCATCGCCTGGGGCTGGGGGGAGGTGGACCCCGAAGCCAACGTCAACAACCTGACCGACGACGAACGGCGGGACCCGGTGACCGGCACCCCCGCCAACCGCTCGTTCATGTGCCGGCTGGAGTCATGAACAGCGCAGTCTGCAGGCGCTCCGGCAAGCACAGGGAGGACCGGCAATGAAATGGGCGGGACTTTCCAGGCTGGCCCTGGCTCTGATGGCATTGTCAATCCTTGTTTTAGGGGCGGGTCAGGCCATGGCCATTGAAGAAGCCCGGTACACGGTGCTGGAGCGTGAGGACAATTTTGAGCTCAGGCAGTACCAGCCGCAGATCGTGGCCGAAACGCTGGTGGAGGGGAATTTTCAGGAAGTGGGGAACGCAGGCTTCCGGCGTCTGTATGACTATATTTCCGGCAAGAACCGCAAACAGCAGGCCATCCCCATGACGGCCCCGGTGTCCCAGGAGGCTGTGGCGGAAAGGATCCCCATGACCGCGCCCGTCAACCAGGAAAAGGTGGGGGAAAAATGGCGCATCACCTTTCTCATGCCAGCCCGCTACACCCTGGAGACCCTGCCGGCACCTTTGGACCCCCAAGTGAGAATAACCCAGATTCCGGGACGGCTCATGGCTGCGCTCAGCTACTCCGGCACCTGGAGTCAGGCCCGCTATGCGGCCAGGGAGGAGGAACTCAAAGACCGCCTTGGGCGGAAAGGGCTTAAAATCACGGGGGAGCCGGTCTTTGCCCGTTACAATCCGCCTTTTCTGCCCTGGTTTCTGCGCCGCAACGAAGTGCTGATCCCCGTGGCGCGGTAGCAGACCGTATCCGCCGACAGCGGCCAATTTTAGAAAAATCTCCCCCATCGGCCCCTGCGAACTTGAATTCTGGGCTGGTAGGGCAGGAAGGAGCCAGCATGGCAGAAGTTGCGCGGGTTGCACCGCAAGAGATTTATCCCCGGGTGAAGTCAGGCGATTGTCTCCTGGTCTGCGCCTATGACAACGAGGACACCTTCCGGAGCATGCGTCTGGAGGGGGCAATGTCGCTGCAGGCATTCAAAGGACAGGTGGGCAGCATTCCCAAAGATCGGGAAATCGTCTTCTACTGCGCCTGAACCAGCGAGCACTCCTCTGCCGGTCTGGCAGGCGAGTATCTGCGGCAGGGCTACCAGAACGCCAAGGCCCTGCTGGGAGGCGTGGCCGCCTGGAAAGAGGCGGGCCTGCCCATCATGCCGACAGAAAGGTAATTTTTTTCCGTTATCCTCACCCGGGAAGGTGCGGCAACATCCCGAAAGGGGAAAATTCATCAATGGGGTGAGCCGCCCGCCGCCGCCCCCGAAAGGGGCACAGGTGCCGCAATAACGGCTGGGAGAAGCCCCGCTACTCCTGGCCCCTCCCCTGGAAAGACTTCCCATCAATTTTGCTGGTCCTCAGGCGCCCGGGTTCCCCGCGCCGACGAGGGGCAGGACCTGGTCCACCCGGAAAAACACCAGGAACCGGGGCCCCTCCTGCCGCATCTTCTCCGCCGGGTAAATGCGGCGGCGCAGGGAGTGAAGCAGTTCCGTGTCCTGCTCCTCCCTTAACTTGGTGAGATAAAAGCGCTTTCCCTTGTAGCCAGGCCCGCTCTCCAGGAAAAGATAGGCTGCATGCGGGTTTTCCAGGAGATTTTTGTGGGTGAGCCGGGACGGCATGATAAAGGCCGCGGTGCCGTCCTCCATGATATGGGGCCGGGCAAAGACGGCCTGATTCACTTTGCCATTGGCGCCGGCGGTGGCCAGGATGCCGTGGCCGGTGGTGTTGCCGAAATAGTCCTGCAGTTCCTGGGTCTTCATGAGTCTCCTTTTCTTCTGGGTAAGAGCATATTTCTAAGGGATTTTCTTCGCTTCGGGGCGGGCGGCCTCGCCGAGGCCGGGGTTGGTCTGTCAACAGCCCGGCTCCCCCAGATGGCCGCAGCAATTTTGCAGATTGATGAGTTTTATCCAGTTATTACGCGCCAGCAGCCGGATTTTTTCGGTCCAGGGCCGCGGTCCGGTTAAATTTGTGAAAAAAGCCCGAGGGCTGGGACGGATTTTTTTGCCGGCACACATGGCTGCGGTCCTGACCGCCTAACGCTCGGCCTCAATGTCTGTGTGGGTGCACGTCCAGTTCCACGTCATCGTCCAGTTCCGCCTAGGTGGCCTGGGAAGCCTTCTTCATGATGAACCTGTCCCGTCGCGCCTGAAGAAATCGAGGAGGCGGACTGTGCCGCCCCCTCGCCTGGACTGGGGGAGTTTGCCTATCCCGCCAGCTATATGTCATCGCCGGCCCGGTGACCGGCGCGAAGAGGGTGTGAAAATCCTGCTTGCCGTGTTAACCTTCAGGAGGATAAGGCTGTTTGGGTCCCAGCAACGGGGCTCCGGGTTCATGACTCGCATTGTTTTCGAAAGAGATGCCGCCAGCCCGCGCCGCCCCACTATCCTGGGATTTATGCGTTATGATGTCGCTCATATACTGTGCTTAGAATTGATTAGTAATAATCATCGATTAAAAGGCAAGGTGGGGGAGGGGAAATTTGTGTGAGAATTTGGCCGGGAGAGGCACAACAAACTCATCCGTCAGGGTTGCCGTGGCCGGGGCTGCCAGGGCCTTGGTGATGCCCTTCCGGCGGTCGCCCCGGCCACGGGCCGGCTTGGTCAGAACCACAGGTAGAAGCCGTTCAGCCTATAGACGATTCCTGCCACTCCCATGGCCATGCCCAGGTACCATAAAGCCTGCCTTGTGATGAGAGCGCCCACGGCAGACAGCATGATGGCTATCTGCAACAGCATGACCGCGGTGAGGAATGCGGCATTGTGGTTTTTCAAGACTTCCTGTTCCTGGATGAGTCTTTCCGCGCCTTCCTTGATTTCCCTTTTCTCTTTGTCGTAGCGGGCCAATTCGCCATTGTACTCAGGGATCCTGGGCTGCACGAATCCCTGGAGCGCGGAGTTCTGCTTGTCCAGCCGGCTGATGGCGGCCAGCAGATCCCATGTCAGAGTGAAATTGTGCTCCTTGATGCTCTTGGATTGGAAATAGACCCATTGATTAGCCTCTTTGGCGGTGTGAATCTGCACCTTGGTGGAGTAGCTGGAGGCCCGCAGGGATGAGATGGCTGCAGCCAAGGCCAGGATGATGGTGGTCAGGGCCACCCATTGCAGCCACGTTTCCTTCTTTTCCGGTTCTGCCATACGGTTCTCTTTCCGATTCAGGTTTCAAGAGGGACCCCTGTTCGCCCGGACGAGGCTGTCCCGGGAGGGACGAAGTAGTCTCACATTGTCCTTCCTGAGGCAAGCACAGGGCCTTTATGGCTTTGGTGGACGGCTCTTCACATCCTTGCTGCGCACAGAAGCCGCGGCCGCCTGGCGGTGGCCGGCCATGATATTCAGGGTCTCCACGAGACCGGAAAAGCCCATGGCAAAGTACAGGTAGCCCTTGGGAATATGCAGTTCCAGGCCCTCGGCGATGAGGGTGACGCCGATCATCAGCAGGAAACTCAAGGCCAGCATTTTGACGGAAGGGTGCTGCTGAATAAACCTGCTGATCACCCCGGAGCCCAGGAGCATGACCAACACCGCAATGAGGATGGCCGCCACCATGATCTCGATCTTCTGGGCCATGCCCACTGCAGTGATGACGGAATCCAGAGAAAAGACCAGGTCAAGGGCCAGGATTTGCAGGATAATGGACCAGAAAGTGGTTTTGACGGCGATGGCGCCGGGTTGCCCCTTCACTTCCATGACATGGTGGATTTCCCGGGTGCCTTTGGCTAAAAGGAAGAGTCCGCCGCCGATAAGGATCAAATCCCGGAGGGAAAAGCTGTTCTGCCGGATGGCGAACAGGGGCTGGGTCAGGCCAATCAGCCAGGAGAGGCTGAGAAGCAGCAGGATCCTGGTGATCAGGGCCAGGCTGAGGCCCACGGTCCGGGCGGTTTGCTGCCGGTGCGGCGGCAGTTTGCCCGATAAAATGGAGATCACCACGATGTTGTCGATCCCCAGGATGATTTCCAGGGTCGTGAGCGTTATGAGAGCTATCCAGGTCGCCGGATCGGTGAGCCACTCCAAGGCCTTATCCTCCCAGGGCTTTCAGGGCTGGCCAGAACTGCCAGAGTCCGTTGGCGCCCAAGACGGCGTAATGGAAGCCGAAAACGAAAAAAATGCCCGCAGCGCCGATCTTGATGGTGCGTTCCGGAAGCTTTTTGCCCAGGGCGTGGCCCACCCAGATGGCCAGGCCGTCTGAGATCACCATGCCCAGGGTGGAGCCGATCCAGACCCAGACCCAGGGATGGCTGGCCGCCAGGGTGACGGTCCCCAGCATGGTCTTGTCGCCCAGTTCAGCCAGGAAAAAGGTGACGGTGACGATGAGAAAGGGGGATGTCAGGGATTGTTTGGCCCCGTGGTCTTCGTCCAATTCGTCGCCGCGCAGGGTCCACAGGCCAAAGCCGATGAAGGCCAGGCCGGAGAGCAGTTCAATCCAGGCAGGGGAGAGGACCGTGCCGGTGAGACCGCCGATGGCCACGGACAACAGGTGCACCAGCAGGGTGGCGATAAAAATGCCGGCCAGCACCACGCCCGCCCGGAACCGGGTGGCCAGGGCCAGGGCCACCAACTGGGTCTTATCTCCCAGTTCCGCCACGAAAATCAGACCAAGGGACAAGAGAAACTCTTCCATGCCAGAGCCCCGCCGTACTGATGGAATGAGGGCCAAAAAAAAGACTTCTGCACCGATCCGGTGCAAAAGTCTCGCTAAGCCGTTTCAGGCCGGTAAAGCCAGGCCGCCAGGCGGCCAGGATGTTGACTTTACCCTGGGTAGCTACTCCCCTTTGCTCTGTATGTGTATACCGGAATGCGAAGCCCGAGGCAAGCAGTTTATTCTCAGGGGCAAAGTCGCAGGCGCCCTCAGGCTGAGGATAGCCTGCAGCCGCAAAGCAGAATGTGTAAGTTTACCAGTAATATCGACGTCATAAGCAAATCTTCCAGGTTGACCGCGGGCGTTGGCCAGACGCCCCGGGACCGGATTTCCGGAGACAGCCTGACAGACAGGGAGAGTCATGGCCGGACGCCCGGTGCTGTGCTCCCGTTCCGGCCCGGGGCAATGCTGTCTCGGAATCAGTTTGAGCAGGTCATGACAAATTGTGGGGTTATGGGCCATGGTTTGGAATCTGTTGTCTGTTTGATAGGTTACGGCCAACCCATGCTAACGGATTCCCAGGAGATTGGGGGCCTTTTTGATCAGTTAACCGCACAGCGCTGACCCAGAAATGAAAATGGTTGATTCTACCATTTATTTATGAACGATGGTCTTTATAATTAATTACAGGGGGTTATGGAATGAATCCGGGCATTGGCCGGCTCCGCTGCACAAGAAATGGCTGGCGATATTGACAGGGTCTTTGTTTCCATAACCACAGACCGGGTGGTTGATGGTGATCGTAGGTTGTTGTAATCTTGGGTTACCGGGGGCAGAAAAAAATAATGGGGACCAAGCCCTCAGAGAAGCAAAAAGAAAAATCGGTTTTACCATTAAGAAAGTAATAAAACGGCTGCCGTAATCTTCGTGATAGTGACGCGCTGCGTCAAACTCGAGTCTATGGGAGCCTAAACAGATTAAGCGGTCACGCGATATCTTTTTTCTTGAAAATAACCGGCGGTTGCAAACGAGATATTCTCAAGGTGGTATCAAGCAGTGAGTCAACCCGATGTTTCATCAGGCAATCATGGTAAGGACTGGCGTCACTGGGTAGCAAAGATCCTGGCGCAGAAACACTATCTTGTGGTGGCGGTCCTGCTCCTGATATTTTTTCTGGGGGGGGTCTGGTACGCGGCCCGGCATTGGGGCCAGTCAGGCGGGCCCGGCAGCCGCCCAAATCATTAAAACGCAATATCCATCGATCAAAATCATGATTCTCACCATGCACGGGGAGAAAAACTATTTCCAGAAGGCCCTGGAGATAGGAGTCGATGGCTATATCCTGAAAGACGAGGCGGATACGGATCTCAATTTGGCAATTGAAGCTGTTATCAGCGGGAAGACCTATTTTTCTCCCCTGCTTGCTCTCGGTGATTTGGACTTTAACGGGGGAAAATAAAAAAGGGTATCCAGGTACTTCCGGTATCTTGCCCTCCGTCATTTCGGGGCTTTTCTGCTGGAAAAGGCAAACATTCCCATCGGCTCAAAGCCGCCCATCCTTAGCCATGAAAACCCGGTCGCCACCGAGGTTCACCTGCACTCCATCGGCGAGGCAGGGCGCGAGGCCATGGCAGTATCTGAGCACGTGAGCCGGAAGAAGGGAGGTGGAGAAAGTCTCACACAGTCTCTCACCCAATAAAAAATGGGGTCCCGGTCTTTAAGGCCTGCCCCATTCATTTCATTGGCGCGCCTGGCAGGATTCGAACCTGCGACCCACGGATTAGAAGTCCGTTGCTCTGTCCACCTGAGCTACAGGCGCTTGTTGGATTTTACAGGATTAATGATGAACTGGGTGTTCGTTTTGGTGTCTCTTCCCTGAGATTTTCCCCCGCCAAAGCCCGTAGCCCTTCCTTGCTCACGATGTTCTGCCGCTTGAACACACATATGGGCGTGGGCTCGTTCGCGGACATTATACGAAAATCGGCGTGACCCTCCAAGGGCCAATTGTTTATGGCTGTCCGGTGCCGGGCCAAGGTTTTATGGCTGACCAGCTTTTTGACGCCCGGGGGGGCGGCTCTTAACGAGAATGGATGACCTTTAGCCGGATCAGCCCCTGCATCGGGGCGGGATTCGACTGCCGGGGGTATTGCAGCCACCGCCGCCAGAAGCAGGTCTATCGCCTGGTTTATCTGTCCTATGCCCCAGTATAGTTGCAGGCTCCCTCATGGCCACTTATCGTTATGGGGGAAAAACTCAATGCGCCCTGGAGAACCAGCCTGGTATGCCCAGGCTCGTGTAATAAAAAAAATTGAGAGGTGACTGTATGTACAACAAGCTTTTAGCCGTGGTCCTGGTTCTGGCAATCGTCATGACTGGGGGCGCAGCCCTGGCCGACCCCCCCAGCGGCACCGTCAGTATTAATCTTAATTCCGCCAGCGCGCTGCTGGGAGCCAGTTGGGGCCAAGCGGTGCTGACCTTCCAGGGCCGAACCCATCTTTTCCGGGTGAGAGGCCTGAAAGTGGCATCCGTGGGTATCCGCAGGCTTTCCCTTCGAGGTGACGTATATAACCTCGCCCATATCAATGACTTCGCCGGCACTTACCAAAAGGCGGACCCGGCGGGTCTGACCTTCATCGTGGGTGAAAGGGGCCTGGTGATCCGGAACGACAGGGGCGTCACCATTAATCTTGTGGCCCGGCAGACGGGGCTGAATCTTGACCTGGTGAAGGAAGGCTTGACTTTTCAACCGTCGCCAAGGTAAGTTCGCCTCGGGACCCCGCTGCTTTTAAGAACCAGTAGGGTCATCCCGAATCCCAGCAGCCCGGCAGATGACTGAATTATCCCACCAAGTCCCCTGCCGGGCATGCGCCCTAGAGATTCATGTGACGCAGGGACGGTCACACTCCTTGTCCTGCGCTGACCGGGGAACTCTTCCTGACCCCGGTTTTTTCGAAGAGCCACCCGGCCCCTGGCGTGCACTTTTTCTGAAAGGTCTCTCCATGCTCAATAACAAAGCCCTTTGGTGCAGGCTGGCGTCAAAGCTTACCCGCCTCGGTCTTGGTCTCTTGTGCCTCCTGGCCGCCGCCTGCGGTTCCCGGGATCAGGGCGAAACCCCGAGGACCCTGCCGCCGCCGGCCGTGGTGGTGGCGCCGGTGCTCGCCGGGACTGTTCCCATTTACGGGGAATACGTGGCCCGCACCGAAGCCCGGCAAACCGTGGAGATCAGGTCCCGGGTGGATGGCTTCCTGGAGAAGGTGCTTTTCAAGGAAGGCAGCCAGGTCGCGGCCGGACAGCTTCTGCTGGTCATTGACCAACGCCCCTTCCGGGCGACCCTCCAGGACGCCCGGGGCAGCCTTGCCCAGGCCCGGGCGGCCTGGCTCAGAGCCCAGAAAGACGTGGAGCGTTTACGGCCTCTGGTTGCCGAGGATGCAGCGGCCCAGGTGGATTTAGACAAGGTCGAGGCGGAAGCCCGCTTCAACCAGGCCGCCATCGAGAGGGCCAAGGCGGCCATCGCCAGGGCCGAACTGGACCTGAAATTCACGGAAATCCGCGCCCCCATCTCCGGCATCATCGGCAAGGAGGAGGTGGCGAAGGGAAACCTGGTCACCCGGGAAAAGACGCTCCTCACCACGGTGTCTTCCTGGGACCCCATGCGGGTGGTGTTCAGCATCAGCGAGCCGGAATATCTGCGCCTGGCCCAGCGGTATGGGGAAGGGGAGCCGGTCATGCCGGGAAAAACTGCCGACCCCTTCGAACTGGTCCTGAGCGACCATGCCGTCTACCCCTTCAAAGGCAGCCTCAGCTTCGTGGATCGGGCCCTGGATCCCACCACCGGCACCCTGAACGTGTACGCCAGCTTTCCCAACCCCAAGCGGCTCCTCAGACCCGGGATGTTCGGCCGCGTCCGGGTGATCCTGGAGGAGCGGCCGGACGCCCTTTTGGTGCCCCAGCGTGCGGTGCAGGTCATGCAGGGGGTGAAATCCGTCCTGGTGGTGGGTCCGGATAACCAGGTGGCTTTGCGCTCCGTCATCCTGGGGGAGTCCTATAAAGATTTCTTCATTGTCACCGAGGGCTTGAAAGCCGGGGACCGGGTGGTGGTGGAAGGCCTGCAGAAAGCCATACCCGGACAGAAGGTGGCGCCCAAGGAACAGCCTGCCGGTCAGGGACAGAAGGGAGGCTGAGGGCTCATGTCCAGGTTTTTCATCCGGCGGCCCATCTTCGCCATGGTTATCGCCCTGGTGATTCTCATTGCCGGGGCCGTGGCCATTTATCAACTGCCCGTGGCCCAGTATCCCCCCATCAGCCCCCCCACGGTGACGGTGGAGACGTTTTACGTGGGAGCCAGCGCCCGGGTGGTGGAGGAAAACGTGGCCGTGCCCATCGAGCAGGAGGTGAACGGCGCGGAGAACATGATTTACATGTCCTCCAACAGCTCCAGCGACGGCCGCTACTTCCTCACCTGCACCTTTAAAGTGGGCACCGACATCGATATCGCCCAGGTGGACGTGCAAAACCGGGTGGCCCGGGCCGACCGGGCCCTCCCCGCCGAGGTCAAAGCTTTCGGCATCACGGTGCAGAAGGCCTCCCCGGACATGCTCATCGTCCTGTCCCTGTATTCCCCGGACAACGCCTATGACGACCTCTTCCTGAGCAACTACGCCAGCCTCAACCTCTTCGACCCCATCGCCCGCATCTACGGCGTGGGCAACATCGCCATCGTGGGGGAGCGGGAATACGCCATGCGCCTGTGGGTCCGGCCCGACCGGCTCGCCGCCCTGGGGCTCACGGCCCGGGACGTGGCCCAGGCGGTGCAGGACCAGAACGTGCAGGCCCCCGCCGGCCAGGTGGGCCAGCCGCCGGCAAAGGCGGGGGTGGATTTTCAGTACACCGTGGACGTCAAGGGCCGCCTTACCGACAAAGAAGAGTTCGACAATATCATCATCCGCACCCTGCCGGACGGGTCGGTCCTGCGGGTCCGGGACATCGGCTCCACCGAACTGGGCGCCCGGCGCTACACCTCCTTTTCCCGGCGGGCGGGCTCGCCCTCCACCACCATGGTGATCTACCAGCTCCCCGGGGCCAACGCCCTGGACGTGGCCACCAAGATCCGGGCCTTCATGGCCGAGGCCAAGGTGCCCGACATCGTCGACGCCATCGTGGAGATCACCGAAACCGGCTCCTCCCTCCGCGCCAACAAGCTC
>CAZFWX010000028.1:0-825 GCA_964522695.1 uncultured Desulfobacterales bacterium | reverse complement strand
CCTTGATCCGGGCCTTCCTGGCCGAGGCCAAGAAAAGTTTTCCCCCGGGTCTGGAATACGAAGTCTCTTATGACAACACCCTGTTCGTCCGGGCCGCGCTCAAGGAAGTGGTGCTGACTTTATTCAAAGCTCTGGGCCTGGTCATGCTGGTGGTCTTTGTTTTTCTGGGAAACTTCAGGGCCATGCTGATTCCCTTCGTGTCGGTGCCCGTGGCCATGGTGGGCACCTTTGTGGCCTTTGCCGTCCTGGGGTTCTCCATCAACACCCTGTCGCTTTTCGGCCTGGTCCTGGCCATCGGCTCCGTGGTGGACGACGCCATTGTGGTGGTGGAGGCGGTCAAAGCCCACATGGCCACGGGTTTAACTCCCCTGGAGGCCACCGAGAAAGCCATGGACGAAGTCACCCGGCCGCAGATCGGAGTGCTCTGCGCCCTCCTGGCCGTCTACGTGCCGGTGGCCTTTCTGGGGGGCATCACCGGCCAGCTGTTCCGGCAATTCGCCCTCACCCTGTGCTTTGCCGCGGTGCTTTCCATCGTGGTGGCCCTGACCCTGACCCCGGCCTTTTGCGTCAAGATTCTGCGCCCGCTGAAGAAAGACCAGAGAGGCCCCCTGGCCGCGTTCAACCGGGGCTTCAACCGGCTCTTTGAGCGCACCACCCAGGGTTACTTAAACGGTATGGACTTCCTGATGCGCCGCCTCCTGGTAGCCGGGGCGCTGCTGTTGGTGGTGTATCTGGCCGCGGGGGGCTTACTTGCGACCCTGCCCGGTGGACTGGTGCCGGATGAGGACCAGGGCGTGGTCTTCGCCACCTTTACCCTGCCGCCGG
>CAZFWX010000027.1:0-28991 GCA_964522695.1 uncultured Desulfobacterales bacterium | reverse complement strand
GCCCCGTCGCAGGTGGCGCAGAAGCTCACGCCCCGGCCGATGAATTCATCTTCTCCGGGGATGCCCACCCTTTTGTAGCGGGCTCCGCTGGCCACGATCACCGCGCCGGCCGTCACCGTGCGCTCTTCGAAAACGACCCGGTGGACGCCTTCGCCGGGCTCCAGGCGCAGGACCTCGCCCGTCTCGATTTTCAGCCCGAACCGCTCCGCCTGCTGGCGCATGCGGTCGCTCAGTTCGGGCCCGGTAATGCCGTCGGGAAAGCCCGGGTAATTCTCCACCAGGTCAGTGGTCATCATCTGGCCGCCGTGGATAAGTTTCTCCACCAAGACGGCGCAGAGTCGCGCCCGGCCGGCATAAATTCCTGCGGTCAGGCCCGCCGGGCCGCCCCCGATTATCAGCAGATCGTAATCCCAGTTTGCCATGGAAACCGTTTACAGGGCTTTCTTCAGGGCTCCCTCAATGACACTCTTGGCCACTGCGCCGGTGATCTGCTCCACCACCTGGCCGCCCTTGAAAACGATGAGAGTCGGGATGGCCCGAATGCCGAATTTGGCAGGGGTTTTGGCATTCTCATCCACATTCATTTTGGCCACTTTCACCTTGCCGGCATAATCACGGGCCAGTTCTTCCACCACCGGGGCAATGGCCCGGCAGGGACCGCACCACGCCGCCCAGAAATCCACCAGGGCCGGAACGTCTGCCTGCAAAATCTCTTGATCGAAATTCCCGTCGGTTACCTGCATGGGTTCGGAACCCGCCATTGCTGCCTCCTGAACAGGGATTGCAAGATATAGTAATACTACTTTTTCATTCCGGCTTGTCAATCACTTTTCCCGACCGGCCCGGGTCAGGGGGGAGGGGGCTAAGGGCCACAGGGCCTTACCCCCTGCCCTTTCCTCAAGAAAAATTCGCCCTACCTGGCATCCAACCCCAGACCCCGGCGCTTGTTTTCGATGTGGCGGCTGATCAGGGCTGCGGCCTTTACCGGATCGGGCTCCACTGCGAAGCCGGCCCCCAGGGGCCCGTCCAGGCCGTTGAGAAGCAGGTCCGTCACCGCCTTGCTGCCCAAAACCGGCGGAGCCGGCCCCAGCACGGTGAAGATGCCCGAGGCCACGGCGTAGCAGGCGATGGTGGCGGCCTTTTCCGAGTACCATTCCGGGGCCGCGGCGGCCACGGGGAGCATATCCAGGTCCACTCCCAAAGCCTGAGCCAGGGCCGCGGCCAGGTGCACGATGCGGGTGTTGTCCACGCAGGAGCCCATGTGCAAAACCGGCGGCACGCCCAGGGCCTTGCACACCGGACCCAGCCCCGGCCCGGCCAGGGTTGCGGCCTCGGGCGACTTGAGGCCGCTTTTGGCATGGGCCACCGCCGCGCAGCCGGTGTCCAGGACCAGGATATCCCGGGCGATCAAGGCCTTGGTCAGGTTGACGTGCCCGTAGTCCTGGGTGATGCGGGGATTGTTGCAGCCCACCACGCCCACCGCCCCCCGGATCTGCCCGGCCTTGATGGCGTCGAGCAGCGGCTCGGGCGTGCCCCCCAGAGCTTCAAGGATGGCCTCCACGGAAAAGCCCGACATCTGGGCCGTCGTCCCGCCGGGTAGGAAAACCCTGGCCTGATCCCGGCGGGCGAAGTTTTCCACAGCCTGGGAGACGATCTCTCTGCCCAGGGCCTCGCCGTTTTCCGGAGAGAAGGGCAGGTGCACGGCCTTGGGAAATTTGGCCTTGGGGGACGTGGTGAAGAACAGGGTATGGTAGCAGCCGGCCAGGTCCCCCAGGGACGGCATGATGCACTGGTAGTCCACGGCCATGGCCTCCACCGCGCCCGTGAGGATGGCCAGTTCCTGCACCAGGTGGTTGCCCGCCATGGGGATGCCTTTGCGCATCAGCACTTCGTTGCCGGTGCAGCACAGGCCCGCCAGGTTGATGCCCTGGGCCCCCAGCTTTTTGGCCCGGGCCACCAGCTCCGGTTCCTGGGCGGCCCGCACCACCATCTCGCTCACCAGGGGATTGTGCCCGTGCAGGATGATGTTCACCTGGTCGCTCTTGAGCACACCAATATTGGCCTGGGAGACCCGGGGGGAGGGCGTGCCGAACAGGATGTCCGAAATCTCGGTGGCGATCATGGAGCCGCCCCAGCCGTCGGCCAGGGCCGTGCGCAGGCCCTGGAGAGCCAGGTTGACGGGATCGTTGTCCACACCCATGTGGGTGCGGTGCAGCATTTCCGTCACTTCCCAGTCCACGCCCCGGGGGGCGATGCCCAGCGCCTCCCACTTCTTGAGGCGGGCCTCGGGCAGCCGCCGGGTGAAGGTGAGATAGCCTTTTTTAATGCCATACTCTTCCATCATGGCCAGGGCCAGTTCCCGGGCCTTATCCATGGGGGCAAGACCAGCCGCCACGCCGAATTCCGCGGCCACCCGGTCCAGTTTGGCCAGATCCGTGAGCTGGTAGCCTGTCGCCTTGCCTTCGGCCACGGCCAACAGCGTCTCCACCAGATCCCGGCCGTGGTCCGAGTGGGAGGCCGCGCCCGCGGCGATCATGCGGCAGAGGTTCCGGGCCACCATGATGTCCGCGTCCGCGCCGCACACCCCCCGTTGAGGCCCTTCGCCAAAGGGGTCGATGCGGCAGGGGCCCATGATGCAGATGCGGCAGGACAGGCCCATTTCGCAAAAGCCGCAGTGGGGCTGCTGCGCGGCAAAGCGGTCCCAGACCGTTTCCACACCTTCCTGCCTGGCCTTGTCATGCAGGGCCAGGGTGTCGGACTGGATGGAGATTTTTTCTTTTCGGGTATCTTGCTGGTCCATTGCCAGGCCTCCTTTAGCTCCTTAATCTCTTCACCTTGTTCGTAGGGAAAATCATCTCTGAATTATTATTGGTAGGGCGGGCGTCCCGCCCGCCATTTTAGGCGTATTTTTCATTCCTACGATTGGCGGGCGGGACGCCCGCCCTATCATAAAAATCATGAATTATTTATAGTTCAAGAGCTTTCTATACTCATCGAAAAACCCTGCATCATACTCAGGAGAATCTTTCATCAATGGCTCACCAATATTGAAAAATATATATTGTTCGTTCGGTAATATTATTTTATTTACTAAATTCATATTTAAGCAATTATTATCGATTAATATATTTATTTTATATAATAACGAATAAATTATATTATTGTAATTCTCTATTGTTAGTGGTTTTCTACCTTCAGTTTAATAAACTTCCTGAGTTTTTGCCAGAATCTTGCTATATTCACCTTTATTAATATCACCCTCAATACTTTTTAGTATTCTCATTGATTGCACTATTCCGTCTGAATCAAATTGCTCTCTTACATGAAATGTAATTTGAGCCAATATTGTTTTATTGATCTCGCGCACTGATTTATAGCTAAAGATAGCAATAAGTAATGTGAAAAATGCAGTAAGTATTGTTCCAGCAGCAGTCCAAAAGGCAAAATTTAGCATTCCCTCGTTTACCATTTTAAATTCCTGTCGGCGGGCGGGACGCCCGCCCTACCATCAATTATTATAATGACGCTGCCTATGTTTCCAAATTCTCTTTAACCCATACCCAGGGGTATGCTTCTATCTTAGGCCATCTTTTCAAGGGATTATTGAGGATATACTGGGCCTTTTCTAAGAATTCCTTTTCGTCTCGCATGATGCGGTCAAAATAATCTTCCTGCCAGATCGGTGCCTTTCTGCCGTACTCCTTGCAGAATTTATGGGACGTGAAGGACTTCCAGGAGTTGACCAGAGCCTGCAAGCGGTAGGTTTCCAGAGGTTTGACAAGGGCATGCCCATGATCGGGCATAACTACGCCGGCATAAAGTTCATACCGCCGACCGTCGAAGTGCTGGAGAGCCGACATAATGGACCCGCATTCCTCTGAGGTCAGCTCGGGCTGGGATGGTGTTAAACGCCAGGTGACAAAATACACCGACCCGGCCAGCCGCCAATGGGGCATCCTCCTTCTATAGATGACCAGCCTATCTTCGGGCGGTTCGTTCATGTACCAGTTGAAATCTAAAATCGGCAGAGCGGGCGTCTCGCCCGCCCTGACCTAATAATATTATAACAATCTGGGCGCCTTCCACCTTACTACAGGTGAGCCCAGAAAAAAAGCCCGCCCCCTTGCGGGGCCGGGCTTTTGTTCTCATTGCTTTTAGAAGGTATACGGTTAATCCATCTTGGGCCGGGGCAGAAGACCAGCGGCCTCCAAAATCTCCGGGGCCTTTTCTTCCCATTCGATGGCCATGAGGTGGATGCCGGCCACGCCCTTCATCTCCAGGCACTGCTGGATCTGCTCCACGCAGATTTTGATGCCTTCCGCGGCCTGCTTGTCCTTGGGGACCCCTTTGAGCCGGGTGATGTAATAATCCGGAACCAGCATGCCAGGGACGAACTTCTTCATGTAATTAGCCATGCCCACGGACTTCAAAGGGGTGATGCCCGCCATGATGTAGCATTTTTCGGTAAGGCCCATGTCGTTGGCCATTTCCATGAACTTGGCGAAGCGGTCCATGTCATAGATGCACTGGGTCTGGATGAACTGGGCGCCCGCGGCGATCTTCTTGGCCATGCGCACCACCCGGAATTCGGCCGGATCGGCGAAGGGATTGGCCGCGGCGCCGAAGAACATCTGGGGCCGGCCCACCACCTCGGTGCCGCTGATCATCTTGCCGTCGTCCCGCATGGTCTTGGCGCAATGCAGAAGTTGCACGGAGTCCAGATCGTGCACGTTCTTGGACTGGGGATGGTCGCCGAAGGAATTGTGATCGCCGGTAAGGCAGAGCAGATTCTTGATGCCTAAGGCCGCGGCGCCCAGGAGGTTGCTCTGCAGGGCGATGCGGTTCATGTCCCGGGTGACCATCTGCATGACCGGTTCGATGCCCATGTCCAGAAGGATACGGCTGGCGGCCAGGGAGCAGAAGCGCACCACCGCGGTCTGGTTGTCGGTGACGTTCACCGCGTCACCCACACCCTTCAGGAAGGACGCCTTGTGCCGGAAATGCTCGGCGTCGGCTCCCCGGGGTGGGCCGCATTCGCAGGTCACGGCCTTTTTGCCGCTCTTAAAGACTTTTTCCAGGTTGCTGCCGGAAGTCATGGTCATTTCCTCAACTCCTCCCGAATCATGGTGCGCGGCCCGGCTTCCCGGCTGGTGGACCAGTTCTTGTAACCCCAGGGCTGCTCAAGTTTCTTTAATTGCCCCAGATTTTTGAGGCGCTCATAAATCAGGTGCCAGATGCAGTCGACGCTGCCCTTGCCCACCTCGCATTTGCCGCCGGAAGAGCCGCCGCAGGGGCCGTTCATTAACGATTTGGCGCACCGGGCCACAGGGCAGAGGCCGCCGAAATCTCCCAGGATGCAGCTGCCGCAGGCCTGGCAGTATTCTTTCCAGACGCCATGCTCCGCCGCGCCGCCGATGAAGGTGGTGTTGATGCCCGGGAACACTGGTACAAAAGGATAGCGGGCGGCGATATATTGCGGCCCCACGCTGCAGGCGATGGAGAGGATGGCGTCGGCATTTTTCACCAGATCATCCAGCGGGTCGATGTACTCCGGATCGCACTGCCGCTCGCAGGTGTATTCCATGACTTCCAAGTCCTTGCCCGCGGCTTTGCGGGCCAGGCGCAGTTCTGAGGCCAGAATGCCCACTTCTTTGGCTCCGCCCACGTTGCACACGGTGACGCAGCCCTTGCATCCGGCCAGGACTACTTTGCTGTAATCCTTGAGCATGTCCAGGATTTCCGCAATGGGTTTTGATTCCCCAACGACCATGAGGCTCCTCCTGTCCCGTTACCCCAGAGCGGTCGATTGACGGCCCGGCGAATTTATACACGTCGGCAGGCAACGCCAAGCGCGTTCCCTGTCCTTCATCCAGGCAGCCGGAACTGGGTGGATAATTTTCCCGGCCGGCGATGGGCTTGGCTCCCCGGTCCGGGTTTTGTACATCTATTCACAATTTTAGAACCCCCTGGCGCCATTTGTCAAACAGAAAAATCTCATGACATTTTTCACCTTGGCCCATTTCCCTGCAAAATATTTATTGACAAACTCCTTGCTCCTAGTTTAAATGCCAGGCTATGTGAAAAAAAGCATGAGCCCTGGCGTGTCTACGGGTAAGGTCAGGAATCATGCGGGAATTCTGCGCGCTTGGGATAGGGCGCCTGCAGAAGCCCTTCATCCCCTGAGGAATCACCTAAAATCTGAAGGAGGTTTTTTTATGGCGAAGTATGATCCGGTTAAACAAAAGGACTGGCAGATTGCTGAAATTGCCGAAGCGGAGATGATTCCTTTTGACGCAATGTGCGACAAGCTGGAAATCCCCAAGGACGAGCGCATCCCCCACGGTCAGAAAATCGGCCGCGTCGATTACATGAAGTGTCTGGAGCGCCTGAAAAACAAACCCGACGGCTACTACATCGACGTCACCGCCATTACCCCCACCCCCTTGGGCGAAGGCAAATCCACCACCTCCCTGGGCCTGATTGAAGGTTTGGGCATGCGGGGCGTTAACGTGGGCGGCGCGCTGCGCCAGCCCTCCGGCGGCCCCACCATGAACGTCAAGGGCACTGCCGCCGGCGGCGGCATTTCGCTCCTCATCCCCATGACCGAGTTCTCCCTGGGCCTCACCGGCGACATCAACAACATCATGAACGCCCACAACCTGGCCATGGTGGCCGCCACCTCCCGGTTGCAGCACGAATTCAATTACAATGACGAGCAATTGGCCAAGCGGGGCCTCAAGCGCCTGAACATCGATCCCAAAAACTTTGAAATGGGCTGGATCATGGACTTCTGCGCCCAGGCCCTGCGCAATATCACCATCGGCCGGGGCGGCAAGATGGACGGCTTCCTGATGGATTCCAAGTTCGGCATCGCCGTTTCTTCAGAAGTCATGGCCATCCTGTCCGTCTTTACCTCTCTGGCAGACCTGAAAAAACGGCTGAACGAAATCACCGTATGCTACGACAAGAAGGGCAACCCCATCACCACCGGCGACCTGGAAGTGGGCGGCGCCATGACCGCTTTCATGGTTCCCTCCATCAACCCCACCCTGATGCAGAGCGTGGAAAAGCAGCCCGTGTTCGTGCATGCCGGCCCCTTCGCCAACATCGCCGTGGGCCAGTCATCCATCGTTGCCGACCAGATCGGCCTCAAGCTGTTTGATTACCATGTCACCGAATCCGGCTTCGGCGCCGACATCGGCTTCGAGAAATTCTGGAACGTGAAATCCCGTTTCAGCGGTCTCGTGCCCAACGTCGCGGTGCTCACCGCCACCGTCCGGGGTCTGAAACACCACGGCGTTAACGCCGGCGCCCTGCCTTGCCCGCCGGGCAAACCGGTACCCAAGGAATATTTCTCGGCCTCCAAAGAGACCCTGAAATGGTTGGAAGACGGCGTGCAGAACGCGGTGCACCATGTGCGCACCATTAAGAAAGCCGGCATCAACCCGGTGGTCTGCATCAACTCCTTCCACTTCGATTCCGACGAAGAGCACGCCGTGATTCGCCGGGCCTGCGAGGCCGAAGGCGCCCGGGTGGCCGTGTCCAAGCATTGGCAGTATGGCGGCGAAGGCGCTCTGGAATTCGCCGACGCGGTTATGGATGCCTGCAAAGAGAAGAACAACTTCCGGTTCCTTTATCCCAACGAACTGCCCCTGCGCAAGCGCGTTGAATTGATTGCCAAAGAAGTGTACGGCGCAGACGGCGTGGACTTCCTGCCCGAAGCCAATGTCAAGGCCGAGCGCTTCGAAAAAGACCCGAAGTATAACGAATACGCCACCATGATGGTGAAGACCCACCTGTCTCTCACCGCCGATCCCACCAAGAAAGGCACCCCCAAGGGCTGGCGGCTGCCTGTGCGCGACTTCCTCATCTACAGCGGCGCCAAGTTCATCTGCCCGGTGTGCGGCGCCATTTCGCTCATGCCCGGCACCGGCTCGGACCCGGCCTACCGCCGCATTGACGTGGACGTGAAGACCGGCAAGGTGACCGGCCTGTTCTAAGCTGTACTGAAATCCAAGGTGGGCCTGGCCCACTTTAGCTGGTAGCCAAACCGGCTTCCTGAGGCGATGAGCCTGGGGGAGCCGGTTTTTTTTACCCATAGCAGGGCTAACTTTCCCCCCAGCCAAAAATTCATTAAAATTATTTTGTGATATTTCTCACTTGCAACCTTTCTTGAAGCCATGGTAATAAATTTTAGATAAGGGAGTAAAAGGCGCAGCATGTCCTGGCCGGAGGGGCAAAGGCTTGTGAGGAAATATCTGCAGTAATTCAAGAGTTTTGTATGCCCTTGAGGTTTTTCCCCGCCCGGTCTCCGAGCCCGAGCTTGGAGTAACCCGGATCAATGCCCGGTGCGGGGATGACCATCTGCCGGCTCTGCGACAAAGGTTTTGGTTCATGCGGTGAAGACCAGGCCGGGCTTCGGCAAGCCCGCCTGGGTGATCATTGTGAATACCGACACGAGGAAATTCGGCAAAAAGGACTGGATTATGAGGATTAAAACGCTGGACGATTTACAGGCGGTAAAGGCTAAAGGGGTAAAGCTCACTTACCCCGAAAGGATCAAAATCATGGTAGGCATGGCCACCTGCGGCATTTCCGCGGGCGCGGACAAAGTCTACCAGACCCTGGCCAATAAGATTGCCGAGCTGGGGGTTGATGTGGCGCTGGAAATGACCGGCTGCATCGGTTTTTGCCAGCGGGAGCCCCTCGTGGACGTGGTGTATCCCCACCGGGTGCGCCTCTCGTATCAGGGCATGACCCCGGAGAAGGCGGAAGCCCTGGTGGAGGCCATCAAGGCGGACCAGATCTATCCGGAGAATCTCCTGTGCCGGATTGATCAGGAAGAGTTGCTCCTTGACGGCAAGTTCAAGGTGCACGCCAACCCCCATCCTGTCGAACTGCCGGTGGAGGTGCCCAGATACGAGGAAGTGCCGTTTTTCAAAAAACAGGTGAAGATCGCCCTCAGGAATTGCGGCTACATCCATCCGGAGCGCATCGAGGAATATATCGGCCGGGGGGGTTATCTGGCCTTGTACAAGGTCCTGAAGGAGATGACCCCCAAGGACGTGATCGCCCAGGTCAAGGATTCGGGTCTGCGGGGCCGGGGCGGCGGCGGCTTTCCCACCGGCGTTAAATGGGAATTCTGCCACAATAATGACGCAGATATGAAATACGTCATCTGCAATGCCGACGAAGGCGACCCGGGGGCCTTCATGGACCGGGGCATCCTGGAAGGCGATCCCCACGCGGTCCTGGAAGGGATGGCCATTGGCGGCTATGCGGTGGGGGCCAAGGAAGGCTACATTTACTGCCGGGCCGAATACCCCCTGGCGCTGAAACGCCTGGAAATCGCCATTCAGCAGGCCGAAAGTCTGGGACTTTTGGGCGACAACATTTTCGGCACGGAATTTTCCTTCCGGCTCAAAATCCGGGAGGGCGCCGGGGCCTTCGTGTGCGGCGAGGAAACCGCGCTGATCGCCTCCATTGAGGGCAAAGTGGGCGAACCGCGGCAGCGTCCCCCCTTCCCGGCCCAGTCCGGCCTCTGGGGCAAGCCCACGGTCATCAACAACGTCAAGACCTGGTCCCACGTCGCCCCCATTATCGTGCGGGGCAGCGAGTGGTACGGCTCCTTCGGGACCGACAAGAGCAAGGGCACCACGGTTTTCGCCCTGGTGGGCAAGGTCAATGACGCCGGCCTGGTGGAAATCCCCCTGGGCACCACCCTGCGGGAGATGATTTACGACATCGGCGGCGGCATCACCGGCAACCGCAATTTTAAAGCGGTGCAGACCGGCGGGCCGTCGGGCGGCTGCATCCCGGCCCAGTACCTGGATACGCCGGTGGAGTATGAATCCCTGGGCGCTCTGGGGTCCATCATGGGTTCCGGCGGCATGATCGTCATGGACGAACGGGACTGCATGGTGAACGTTGCCAAATACTTCCTGGACTTCACCCAGGAGGAATCCTGCGGCAAATGCACCCCGTGCCGGGAAGGAACCCCGCGCCTTTTGGAGATGCTGGATGCCATCACCGAAGGGAAGGGCCAGCCGGAAGACATCGATAAACTGGTGAAGATGTCCGAACTGATCAAAAAGGCCTCCCTCTGCGGACTGGGGCAGACCGCCCCCAATCCCGTGCTGACCACCATCAAATACTTCCGGGAGGAATACGAGGCGCACATCAACCAGCAGAAGTGCCCCGCCAAGGTTTGCAAGCCGCTGATCTCCTTCCGGGTGGATGAAGAGAAGTGCAACGGCTGTCATCGCTGCTTCCTGGTCTGTCCGGTGGCCGCGGTTGAGGGAGAAAAGAAAAAGCTGCACACTATTCTCCAGGAAAAATGCATCAAATGCGGGACCTGCTTCGATAAATGCAAGTTCGACGCCATCATTGTGGAATAACGAGGCATGCCATGGTGAAACTAACGATCAACGACAAATTGGTGGAAGTTCCTGAGGGTACCACGATCCTGCAAGCCGCCCGTCAGATAGGCGCGCGGATCCCCACCCTCTGTTATTATGAGGCCATCAAGCCTTATGGCGGCTGCCGCCTCTGCGTGGTGGAAGTCACCGCCGGCCCCCGCACCACCCTGACGGCCTCCTGTTCCTATCCCGTGGCAGAAGGGATCAAGGTAGTCACCGATACCCCGGAGGTGCTGGAGGCGCGCCGGCTGGTCATCGATCTGCTCTGGTCCCGCAGCCCCAGCCTGCCAATTCTCCAATCCATCGCCAAGGAATTGGGGCTTGAAAGACCCAGCTTCCCCCTGGGTGAGAGCCAGTGCATCCTCTGCGACCTGTGCACCCGGGTATGTACTGAATTGGAGAACTTGGGTGTCATCGGCATGGTGGGCCGCGGCGCCAAACGGGAGGTGCTGACCCCCTTCGGCGAACTCGCAGAAGTATGCCAGGAATGCGGCGCCTGCGGTTTTATCTGCCCCACGGCCTGGATCCACGAAGTGGCCAAGATTCAAGCCCCCTGCACCCTGACCTGCCCCGCGGGGATCAACGTCCAGGGCTACGTGCAGCTGGTCAACCAGGGCAAGGACAAGGAAGCGGTGAAGCTCATCATGGAGCGGCTGCCCCTGCCCGGGACTCTGGGCCGTATCTGCCCGCACCCTTGCGAAGATGAGTGCCGGCGCCAGACCGTGGATGAGCCCATCGCCATCTGCAACCTGAAGCGCTTTGCCGCGGACCAGGTGGATTTGAAGGAATTGGGGCTGGAGAAGGGTAAGCCTCGTCCGGAAAAAGTGGCCATCGTCGGCGGCGGCCCCGCGGGCCTGTCCTGCGCCTACCATCTGGCTCGAGCGGGTTATAAGACCACCATCTTCGAAGCTTTGCCGGTGTTGGGGGGCATGCTGAAGGTGGGCATCCCGGACTACCGCCTCCCCCACGCAATCTTACAGCAAGAGATCGACAATATTCTGAGCTTAGGGGTGGAAGTGAAGTACAACACCGCCATGGGCCGGGATTTCACCCTGGAGAGCCTCAAAGAAGACGGCTATAAGGCCGTGTTCCTGGGGATCGGTTGCCACGTGGGCATGAAGCTGGGGGTCCCCGGCGAGGAAGCCCAAGGGGTGATGCAGGGTGTGGATTTCTTGAGGAAGTACACCCTGAAAGAGCCCTTCGAGTTGGGCAAAAAGGTGGCGGTCATCGGCGGCGGCAACGTGGCCATCGACGTGGCCTGCACCGCCCTGCGGCTGGGCTCCAAGGTCACCCTGGTCTACCGGCGGACCCGGGACGAAATGCCGGCCTTTGAGCACGAGGTCCACCAGGCCCTGTGCGAAGGCGTGGAACCTCTCTACCTGACGGCCCCGGTGTCCGTGAAGACCGATGCCAACGGCAAGGTCACTGGTTTGGAATGCCAGAAGATGGAGTTGGGCGAACCCGATAAATCGGGCCGCCGCCGTCCGGTCCCGGTGGAGGGCTCCAATTTTATACTCGATGTGGACATGATCATCCCCGCCATCGGCCAGCGGACGAACACCTCGGTGTTTGAAGGCACCGGCCTCGAGATCACCAAGTGGGGCACCATCGAAGTGGACGAAATCACTTATGAAACCAACCTGCCCGGGGTCTTCGCAGGCGGGGACGCGCAAAAAGGACCGTGGATCGCCGTGGGCGCCATCGGCGACGGCGAGAAGGCCGCGGTCTCCATCGACCGTTACCTCCGGGGACTCGACCAGCATGAAGGCCGGATCCAAAAGCGGAAACGCCACCATCGTCCCAAGACCTTCCCGGTGGGCGGGGTGGTCCATCCCCGGGCGCTGATGCCCACGTTGCCCCCGGAATACACCTGTTCCTGTTTCGATGAAATCGCCACGGGTTTCCCGGAAGAAGCAGCCCGGACGGAAGCGAGCCGCTGCCTGAACTGCTTCTCGGAGTGCATCGAGCGGCTGGGCACCCCGGGAGCCACGGTGTATAAGGCCCCCACCGAGGTGGCGGCCAAGAAGCTCAAAGAGCGCAGCGCCTATACCAACCCCGCGGACGAAGCCACCGTGCAGGCCATCCTCAATAAGTACCAGGAGGAGCGCGGCAATCTGCTCCCCGTCTTGCTGGGCATTAACCGCACCTTCAACTGGCTGCCCCGGCCGGCGCTGGAACATGTGGCGGATGAACTGCACATGCCCCTGGCGGAAATCCTGCGGGTCGCCACTTTTTACAACGCCTTCAGCCTGGTGCCCCGGGGCAAATACATCGTCAGCGTCTGCCTGGGCACCGGCTGCTTTGTCAAAGGCTCTCCCCGGCTGCTGGACCGCCTGGAGAGAGAGTTGAAGATCAAATCTGGACAAACCACCGAGGACATGCTGTTCTCCCTGGAGCCGGTGCGGTGCATCGGCTGCTGCGCCCTGGCCCCGGCCGTCCGGGTCAACGAGGATACCTTTGGCCGCTTGTCCCCGGACAACATTCCCAAAATCCTGAAAACCTATACTGAGCAGTCCGGGATGTAGGGACGGCAGGAAAAAAGCATATCCGCAGAAAAAAGGCCAGGCCGCCGGATCCAGGGGTCCGGCGGCCTGGCCATATTTTTGCCCAGGAGGAGCAAGGGAAAAAGGTTGGAGGAGAGGGCCGGGGCTTTGACCTTGCCCCTCCCTATTTGCTTCAATAAATGAACCGGCGGACGATTTCTTCCCGCAGGGGATGTTTTTTTAAGGGGGTGGAGAGAAGGAAGACCCGGCCCAGGCGCTCCAGGAAATCGGGCCGCAGGCTGGCCAGGTTGACGCTGACGATCTTGATCCGGCGCTCCCGGGCGAAGGCCTGGAGCCGGGCTGAGGGCTGCCAGCGGTAGGGGGCCCCCACCAGGACCAGGTGGTCGGCGTACTTCACCGCCCAGGCCACGCCCCGTTCCGACAGGGGGAAAACCCGCAACTGGGAATCCGCAGAAGGCGTCAGGCGGCACTGGTAGCCGGGCCGGTGCCGGTTGATGGCGGTATACCGTGCCACCCCCATGAGCTCCTTGGTATACAGGAAGGCCAGGGAGGTGAGATCTTCCTGGTGCACGTGCCCGTCCAGGTAATACCGGGTGGCGTTGGTGGTGGCAAACACGGAGTAGACCATGTCCTCCTCGGGGTGCTGGTCATAAGGGAAGTCGGCGTTGCCCAGTTCCCGGTTCCGCTGGCTCAGGTTGGAGTCGTGGACGCAAAAAGAGGTGCCCCGGTCGATCTCCTCGGGCGGCGCCAGGAGCAGGGCCACCGGCGTGTATTCGTCGATGCCCAGCCTCAGGGACTCGCTGTAGGTGCGGTGCTTGACGTAAATGCCCTGCTCGCCTTTGGCCATGGCCGCCAGGGTGGCCTTCCAGTGAATGCCGGCTTCCACGGGACCGAAGCTGCGCCGGGGGACGAACTGGCGCAGGCGCACCTGGGCCAGGTGGCGCACGTAAGCGCTGGCCCGGGCATGCTGGCAGTAATCGTCCTTCACCTCCCAGCGGGTGTGGGTGGTGTCGGGAATCCTCTCCAATTCCTCCCGTTCGTCGAAGGTCATCTCCTGGTGGATGAGGTCGCAGGTGGCCTGCCGGGCCTGCTGCTCGGCATCGGTCTCCATCCAGGAGGCTCCTTCAAGAACCGGAGAGAAGGGCCGCCCGGTGAAAAATGACGGCAGACCCTCATAGCCCGGCAGCAGCAGACCGGGGCCGCCCATAATGACGGCGCCGGAACTTTTAAGGATCATTTTGATCTGCTGGCCGGTGAGCCGCGCGGGATACTCCAGGAAGGCCCGGGCCATGGCCCGGTGCAAGGCTTTGCCGCCGCACGCCTGGGTGGCGTGGAAGAACTGGCCTCCCGGCTCCGGCACCAGGCGTTTATGGATGACGGTGAGCTTTTTCAGGTAGTGCAGAAAAGAGATGAGACTGCGCACCGACACCGCGAGCTGTTCTTCCGCCCCGTCTCCATCCTCGTCATCCTCCTCCCAGTCGTCTTTTCCCGGGAAATCCTTGAGATACTTTTTGAGAAAAATGACGTTTTCCGCGGCGGGCGGGCGCGCCGCCTGCATCGGGGTGCTGGTCAGGGTGCGCTTGAGCCTGGCTTCGAAGGCCTCCAGTTTATCGAAGGAGGCGGCCTGGCCGGTTTGCACCAGGTTCCAGAACTCCAGATTCAGGGCCGGATAATCGTCCAGCAGACCCTGCACCCAGGCGAAATACGGGTCTTCCACCCGCAGCACGCCGGGGCTTTGCCGCCAGCGGAAGATATACTTGATTTTCTCTTGCGGCGGTGAGGCGAGGGTCCGCCGCAGGGCCCACCAGAGCTGATAGTCACACAGGAAGAGCGCTCGCCCGGAGCCGGTCCAGGCTTCCCGGAGCCGGTTGGCCACTTCCTGGGCGCGGTACCGGGTGAAGAAGCGCAAATCTTCGCCGGCCTCTTCCCAGGCCTTCTCCATGCCAGCCCAGAGGGGCTCGAAGAACCCCTTGAGACCATGGGAGAAAACCCGGTAATCATCCCGCACCGGCAATTCCGGGGCGAAGATGGCGCCGGCCGGATAATGAAGCAGGTCAGAATCATCCACGCAGCGGTAGGGCACGCCCTGCCGCTGGGCCAGGTACACCCCCAGGGTGGCGGCGTCGTGGGGCCCGAAGGCGATGGCCCGCAGGTCCTTGTCCTTACGTTGGAAAATAGCCAGGCTGACCAGGGGCATAAGACCCAGAGGGTGCGCCAGCCATTGGGGATCGTTCATGAAAACGGGCAAATCCACCAGGACCAGGTCGTAGGCGCCGCGGCTTAAGGCCTGGGCTGCCAGGTGCGCGAAAACCAGGCGCCCCCGGACGTAGGGGATGACCTCCAAGCCCCGGTAGCCGGGCACCTTGAGGGGCACCAGCCGGCGCCGGCGCCCCCTGAGGGTGGAAAAGAGCTTCATTCAGCTCACCTCCCTCTTGACATGGGGCTTGACGTCCCGGTGCGCCCGCTCCAGGTAGGCCTCCACCTGGGGGGCGGTGGGCGAACTGTTTTTCTCCACCCGGGCCAGTGAGCAGGCGTACCTGAGCATGGTCACCGCGGACCGGGGGGAGATGGCCTCCGGGAAGCATTCGTAGAACACCTGGAACCAGATGTCCTCGGTCCGGGGGAGGTTGGCCCGGAGAATGCGCTCCATCACTTCCCGGGAGGGGTAGTCCACCTGGATGGCCGGACGGGTGCGCTCGTCGATGAAGCCCGGCAGCCCCAGGCCCTCTTCCTCGTCCTGGTTGAGGGCGGCGCAAAAGAGGAACTGGGGGTGCCCCTGGAGATGCAGGCCCGCCTGCACCGAGGTCAGAGTGCGCCGGTCATCCAGCACTGAGGCCAGGGGGTCCAGGGCGGAGGTGGGGGCTTTGCCGATCTCATCAAAAAAACAGATGCCGCCGCGGTACATGGCCGCAAACAGGGGGCTGGCCACGTATTCAATGCTCTGGTTGCTGGCCATGGTGACCGTACAGGCGATGTCCTCGGGACCCAGCTCCTGATGGCCGTTGATGACGTACAGGTCCAGGTCCAGGTGCCGGGCCAGGGAGTAGACCAGGGCGTTTTTGCCGCAGCCGGGCGGGCCGTAAATGCGAAAATTAAGGGGCGGCTGTCTGTCCACGCTGAGCCAGGCGGCCAGACAGCGGTGCTGGAGGTCTTCCCGCTCCACGATCTTTTCCCGGGGGATCCTGGTGGGATAGGGAACGCGCACCATCTTGCCTTCCAACTCCACCCGCTCAAATTGGGCAAAACGGGAATGTTTGGTCGTCTTGCTCATGCAGCCTCCCTCCTGCCGACCTGTCCTGCCGGGACATATTCACAATCGTGGTTAAAAAATTACATTTCGTTTCCGGGGTTAGCAAGTTAAATGATGGGTGTTCGACGAGGGAAAAGGCTTGAAACCGGTAACGCTCAGGAATAATTAACTTAACTTGTTCAATGGGAACCTTGATTGGAGGAACTGACCCAGGGAAAGTGCAGGGCTTCAGGGTTTTCTGACAAAATTGCCGGCACTCCATTCTCTCCCCCCCTGGCGGGAGGGGGATCTCATCTTGCAAGATTTTGTAATCTCAAGAAAATTTATCACCCCCACCAGAACCCTCCCCCATCAGGGGGGGGGAGAATATGACCGACTTGCCATGGCGACCCAGTTACGTGAATTCTGAAACGCAACACCAGGGGCCCTCACTGGGCAGGTGCATTCCGGTAAGAAGCCAAGCCGGGACCCGAGGCCCCGGCCCGGATACACGGGTTTGGCGGGGACGTCATTTGGCTTGACGGACCCGGAAATTCAGCAGCAGGGCCGCTTCACCGGCACACCCGCCGGCCGTTGTGCTTGGCCCGGTAAATGTGACGGCTGGCATGGTTTTCCATCTGGTGCAGGCGGGCCCTCTCTTTGCGGGTGAGCACGCCATCGCTCCACATGCGGGCTTCGGCCCGGTGAATGCGGGCCTGTTCCCGTTCCAGATACCGGGTTTCCCACGGGGTCAAGCGGCCCGTGCGGAGGCCATGATAAATCCGTTCCTGCTGGCGATGTTCCCGCCAGTCCACCCATGGGCTGTAAGGATCCGCCTGGACCGGCACGCTGGCCAGGGTGAGGCCCACTCCCACCAGTACCGCCATGAGAATACTTTTCCATCGCTGCATAGGACAAACCTCCTGTCTACAGGTATGGGCTCCATCGGCCGCTGCGGTCTTAAGACCGGGGCCGGGCCCCAGGACGCCAGGAGAGCGGAGCGTCAACCCTTCATTGCAGAGAGGGTTGGCGCTGAGTGGCCGTCCGGTTGCGTCTCTTTGTGGAATTAGATATGTAAGCAAAAAGATTGTTAAGGAATTATCGTCCCGCGCCAAGACTTGCCGAAGAGCCATGAGACCGGCCCCTGGAAAAAGCGTGACTCCCTCACCTTGCGGGCTTACAGTCCAGGAGTTTTGACCAGCCATGCACTGCGGCGCCTGCTCCAAGCCCCGGGCCATTGCCGTGTCCGGACCGGCAAATTCAGGGAAGACCACCCTGATTTGCCGCCTCATTCCCTGGCTGACAGGACAGGGTCTTCAGGTCGCGGTGCTCAAGCACAGTCATAAGGACGCTGCCCGGCTGGCAGGGCCGGTGGCCGGGGGGTTGGGCCGGGCTGGGACCAGGGCTGTGGGTCTGGCCGCGCCGGGCTGGCTGGAGGTCACCCGCTTCCCCATGGGGGACCCGCCTGTGGCGGAGGTGCTCAACGTATTGGGAAGGCAGGCCGATCTGGTCATGGTTGAGGGCTATAAATCCGGTCCCCTCCCCAAGATCGTCCTCACCGATCCGGCAGCGCCCGCGGTTGTGCCTGCCTATCCCGGCGCCATTGCGGTGGTGAGCCGCGCACCTCTGGAAACCAGCCACCCCGTGTTCCATCCCGAAGACACGGAGGCCCTGGGAAAATTTATCCTGGAATTCCTGAAAAGAAAGGAGAGCCATCCGGCGTGATTGACCTGCACACCCACATCCTGCCGGGGATTGACGACGGCCCCTCCAGTTGGGACGAAGCCCTGGAAATGGCCCGTCTGGCCGCCGCGGACGGCATCCGCATCGTGGTGGCCACCCCTCATCTCTTCCGCCGGCGGATGGTTGATTTAAAGGCCGTCAATACCCCCGGGCTGATCCTGGAAACCGTGGAACGCCTGCAGGGCAAACTGGCTGAGGCGGATATTGACCTCGAAGTGCTTCCGGGCTGTGAGGTGCCCCTGTCGTATGAGGCCCTCCGCCTCCTGGAAGAGGGCCAACTGCTGACGCTCAATAACGCCAATCGCTACATCTGCCTGGAAATGCCCGGCTTGGCCATCCCCGCGGCCACGGAGGACATCATCTTCCACTTCAGTTCCCGGGGTCTCACCCCCATCATCACCCACCCGGAACGCAATATGGTTTTTGCCGAAAATCCGGAGAAACTGGTGCGTTTCCTACGGTTAGGATGCCTGTCCCAGATTACCGCGGGCAGCCTCATCGGCCGTTTCGGCCGCCGGGTGGCCCGCTTTGCCAAGACCCTGGTCACCAAGGGCTTCGCCCACATCGTCGCCTCCGATGCCCATGATTGCCAGGGCCGGCCGCCGCTTCTGGCCGAGGCGGTCAAGTATCTGTCCCGGCTGATCGGTGAGGTTCAGGCCAGGGAAATGGTCTCCGGCACCCCCCAGAGTATTCTGAAGGGAGAGCCGGTCCCCTGATCGGCCGACCCCAGCCTTCTGAGCGCAACCCGAGGTCAAGAGTCTTAAGCGGAGGGATGGCCTTTCAGAAAGTGCTCGTGGAAGAGGTTCTGAAACTTCTCGATCTCAGCCTTAACGTCAGCTGTGGTGAGCACCGCGGAGATGGCGCAGATGCCGTCGGCCCCGGCCTGAATGACCTGGAGGGCGTTATTAAGGTTGATGCCGCCGATGGCGATGACCGGAATGGTGACGGCCTGGCTGATTTCCCTGATGAGTGCCACGCCCGCGGCTTCGCCCGCGTCTTCCTTGGTGGCGGTGGCGAAGACGGGGGAGACGCCCACGTAGTTGGCGCCCCAGCGCTGGGCCTCCCGGGCCTGGGAGACGTTGTGCACGGTGAGGCCGATGATCTTCTCCCGGCCCAGAAGCCGCCGGGCGGCGAAGTAGGGGAGGTCGTCCTGGCCCAGGTGCACGCCGTCTGCGTCCACGGCCAGGGCGATGTCCACCCGGTCGTTGACGATGAACAGCGCGCCGTTGCACAGCTCCCGGAGCTGTCGGGCTTCGGCTAGGAGTTCCCGGGTGCTGCCGTCTTTGCGGCGGTACTGGATGGTGCGCACCCCGGCAGCCAGGGCGGCTTTCAGATCACTGACGCTGCCGGCCCGGCTCAGACGCTCGTCGGTAATGAAATAGTATCCCCGCATGGCCGCCCTCTTTCCGAAAGGTTTCCTACTGCTTCAGCATTTCTTCCACGCACTGCTGGGTGTCCAGGGTTGCCTGGTCCAGGTGGTAGAGGTGGTCGAAGAGAAGTTCTTTGAACGATCCTGGCCCCTGGGCCTTTCGCGCGGCCCCCTGGGCGGCCACCCCGAAGGCGCTCAGCCCCGCGGCTGCGGCCACGGGGTAATCCCGGCTGACCGCGGCAAAGGCGCCGATGACCGACGCGGCCATGCAGCCGGTGCCCACCACCCGGCTCATCAGGGGGTCGCCGTTTTTCACCACAAAGAGCCGCCGGCCGTCGGTCACCACATCTTCAGCGCCGGTGATGACCACGGTGGCCTGGCGTTCCTGGGCCAGGCGCAGGGCAACCTCCTTGAGATCGGCGTTCAATTCCCCCGCGTCCACCCCACGGGTCCGGGCCGCCTCTCCGGCCAGGCGGGCGATCTCCGAGGCGTTCCCCTTGATGATGTCAATGGCGGCCGCGTCCAGCAGTTCCGCAGCTTGCTGATCCCGGAAACCGGTCGCCCCCACCCCGCAGGCATCCAACACCACGGGAATGCCCCGGGTGTTGGCGGCAATGGCGGCGAGCTTCATGGCCTCCACCATGGGAACGGTGAGGGTGCCGATGTTCAGGACCAGGGCCTGGGCCAGACGGTTCATCTCCGCCGCTTCCTCGGGGGCATGGGCCATGACCGGTGAGCCGCCCAGCACCTTGACGACCTGGGCGCAATCATAAATGGTGACCCAGTTGGTGAGATGGTGCACCACCGGCTGCTGCTGACGGATGCGGGTCAGAAGGGAGAAGATATCCAGCTTCACGTGGGTCATAGTGGAGGGTCTCAAGTATTTCCGGCGGGACGGCGTCAGGAGTGGTGAGGAGCAACCGGAGAAAACGGTCTCTCCGCCCTCCTGAAGGATCAGCGCCCCTGTTCTCAATGAAAATCTTGGTTCTGCTCTACGCTGCCGCTTTCATACTATATCAAAATAATATGGTATGGTAAATGCCCTCCTCCTTGACCGGATGAAAACTTCTGCGAACAGCTTACTGCTCATCCTGAGCGAACTGACCTGCCCCTGAGGGCACAACGAAATTAAAAATGAGAAATGAAGGGTGGGGCGGCCGTCCCTGGCCGCCTAAATTTGGCGGGCACGGCGGCCCGACCCGTCCAACTATCTTCCTTTAAAAAGATGTGTTGAATTTTCCCCAATTATGAGGTTCTTTGGCCGCTTTGCTCCCTCAGAACGGCAGTTGGGAGACCTTTCGCCGGGGTTTAAATCCTCCCCTCAATAGAGGACGCGCACCAAGTAGAGGCCCTGGGGCGGCGCGGTGGGCCCGGCCTGGGTGCGCTCGCCGCTGGCCAGAAGGTCCGCCACGTCGGACGCCGGGCGTCTACCCCGGCCGATCTCCACCATGGTGCCCACCAGGCTGCGCACCATGCCGCGTAAAAACCCGTTGGCGGTGATGGTGAAGATGAGCCACCCTTCCGGCCGGCTCATCCAGGCCGCGTCCAGGACCTGGCGCACCGGATTGCGGTTGTTGCTGCCCGCGGCCCGGAACGCCCGAAAATCATGCTCCCCGGGCAAGACCGCGGCGGCCTGGGCCATGGCCTCCAGGTCAAGGGGCTGGGCGATCCACCAGGCCCGCTCCCGGTGCAGGGGAGAACGCAGGGGGCGGTTCAGGATGTGGTAGGCATAGGTTTTGGCCAGTGCGGACTTGCGGGCGTGGAAGGCGAGCGGCGCTTCGCTGGCTTCGAGCACGGCGATATCCGGCGGCAGCAGGGAATTGAGGCCGTGGAGAAAGGCGGTGAGGGGCAGGCGGCTGTGCGTGAAAAAATTGGCCACCTGGCCCAGGGCGTGCACCCCGGCGTCGGTGCGGCCGGAGGCCGTCAGGCGCAGCGTCTCGCCGGTGAGGGTGAGGAGCGCAGCTTCCACCTGGGCCTGGATGGAAGGGGCGTTTTTCTGGAATTGCCAGCCGTGGTAGCAGGCGCCGTCGTATTCCAAGAGGAGGCGGAGGTTGCGACGGGGCCCCATGGCGCAAGGGAGGGGTCAGGGGGTGAGAGGCACCAGGTCCAGGCCCAGGGTTTCGTCCAGTCCGGTCATCAGGTTGAAATTGTGGACCGCCTGGCCGCTGGCGCCCCGGGTCAGGTTGTCGATGACGGAGAGCACGATGACCCGGTTCAGGTCCCGGTCCACCCTGAGGCCCAGGTCGCAATAATTGGAACCCCGCACCTGGAGCGTATGGGGGAGATCGCCTTCAGGCATCAGGCGCACGAAGGGATGCCCCTGGTAGAATTCCCGGTACAGGGCCAGGAGTTCCGCGGCAGTGTGGGGCCGGGTCAGATCGGCATACAGGGTGGCGAAGATGCCCCGGCTCATGGGGACCAGGTGGGGCGTGAAGCTAAGGCGCACGGGCTGCCCCGCCAGCAGGCTCAGCTCCTGGGCCATCTCCGGGGTGTGCCGGTGTTCGGCCACCTTGTAGGCCCGGAAGCCGTCGTTCACCTCGCAGTAGGAGGTGCCCAGAGACGCCCCCCGCCCCGCGCCGCTGACCCCGGACTTGCAGTCCGCAATGAGCGAATCCAGTTTCACCAGGCCATTTTTCACCAGGGGGGCCAGGCCCAGAATCACGGAGGTGGGGTAGCAGCCGGGGTTGCCCACCAGGCGGGCGCCGCGGATGGCCTCCCGGTGCAGTTCGGGGAGGCCGTACACCGCCTCGGCCAAGAGCCCCGGAGCAGTGTGGGACTGATACCACTCCTCGTACACGGGGCGCTCCCGGAAGCGGAAGTCGGCGCTCAGATCCACCACGCGCACCCCGCCGTCCAGGAGACGGGGGACCATCTCCATGGCTGTCTGGTGGGGGACCGCGGTGAACACCACCTGGGCCTGGACGGCGATGGCCTCGGGGTCCGGCAGAGTGTACGGCAGCTCGACGATGCGGGCCAGTTGGGGGAAGACCTGGCTGACCGCCCGTCCCTGGTGCTCCCGGGAGGTGACGGCCACCAGTTCCGCGCCGGGATGCCGGGCCAAGAGGCGCAACAGCTCCAGCCCGGTGTACCCGGCGGCTCCCACCACCGCCACAGGGATCTTGGCAGCCATGATCAGAGACTTAGCGTTTGGAATACTGGCAGCCGCGGCGCGCGCCACGCCGGCCGTATTTCTTGCGCTCCTTGATGCGGGCGTCCCGAGTGAGCAGACCGGCCTTTTTGAGGACGGCCCTGAGTTCTGGATTCATTTCCACCAGGGCCCGGCTGATGCCGTGCTTGATGGCCCCGGCTTGACCCTCCGGGCCGCCGCCCTGGACGTTGACCAGGATATCCAGCTCGCCCCCCAGGTTGACCAGGCGCAGGGGCTGGCTGGCCAGATTGCGGGTGGTTTCCACCGGAAAATACTCGCCGAATTCCCGGCGGTTGACGGTAATGCGGCCGGTCCCCGGCCTCAGGTACACCCGGGCCACGGCAGATTTACGCTTCCCCGTGGCCTGTACGTTGAACTGTTCGGCCATCAATCCTCCCACTTCAGGGGCTTGGGCTGCTGCGCCTCGTGCGGATGGTCGCTGCCGGTGTAAATCTTCAGCTTCTTGAGGAGTTGCCGCCCCAGACTGTTTTTGGGCAACATCCCGCCCACCGCATGGCGCAGAATATCTTCAGGCTTCTTCTTCATCAGTTGCCGGGCAGAAATGGATTTGAGGCCGCCCGGATAGCCCGAGTGCCGGTAGTACATCTTCTGGTCCAGCTTGCGGCCGGTGAGCTCCACCTGGCCGGCATTCACCACCACCACGAAGTCTCCCGTGTCCAGGTGCGGGGTGAAGGTGGGTTTATCCTTGCCCCGGAGCACCATGGCGATGCGGCTGGCCAGGCGGCCCAGGGTCTGGCCCCGGGCGTCCACCACATGCCAGGCGCGCTGGACTTCTTTGGGATTTGCCATATAACTTTTCATAAGCCGCCTCATTTTAACGGTAACAAAGAAATATACCGATATCTTTCCGGTTTTGTCAAGAGGCGCGCCGCCCTCTTTTCCCCCGGATGCGAGATTTTTCCTGGCAGCGGCAATTGGCCGCTTACCGTAAACTCACCGCTGAAGCAGGCAAGACCCGGCAATTCTCGGAGAGAGGAGAAATTCCGCAGATATCAGGGGCCCCGGCCGGTTAACTTTCCGGACCCTGATAACGTCAAATAGATATGCTTTAATGTTATCACTGCCGGGCTCAAAAGCGAAGGACTCACTCCAAGATCACTGACGCAGGGAGCGTTGGACCTGGACGGGGAAGCCTCTGCCTTTTCCCGCGTCCCACAGGTATGGCCGCCATGGACAAAACCCCTTTTTTTTGGAGTAAAAATGTGGTAAAGGTTTTGCCAAGTTGGCCCACGGGGCGCGAGAATCATATGAATTATTGCAGCCAGTGCGAGTTGGTACATGGAGAGGAGCACCGCTTCTGTCAGCGGTGCGGCCAGTTGCTGAAGGGGGCGGCCGTCAGTGTGGGACGGCCCTGCCCGCGCTGTGAAGGACTCACTTTCCCGGGACAAAAATTCTGCACCGAGTGCGGCCTGCCCCTGCGGGTGGCCCCTGCCGGCCGGGATGAACCGGTCTATCAGGGGCAGCGGCCCCCGGTGTTCCATCCGCGCAACTCTGAACCCGCCCGCACTGCCTCCCGCCGTCGGCGTAAACCCTTAAAGGCCATCATCCTGTTGGGCGTGGCCTTCCTGGTGTTGATCGGGGGCTGGTTTTTCGTCGTGCAGCCGGCTTGGCGCTTCTTTACCCGCACCCCCACCACGACGGTGGCCCCGGGGCCTTCCCCGGAAGAGAGCATGCGCCGGGAAGTGGAAAAAGTGACGGAAAAAATCCGGGCCGCGCATCTGAACAAAGATATTCACAAATGGTTGAGCTGCTACGACAGCAATTATCCCAAGCTGGGCATCCTGGAAAACCAGATGCTGGAGCTGTGGAAAAATTACGATATCAAGGAAGTGTCGTACCGGATTTCCCAGGTGCAGCGGCTGAACGAGCGCCAGGCCAGCGCCGTGGTGGTGTGGAGCATCCAGCTCTACGACCACCGTACCCACGATTTCACCCTGATGCGGCCGTCCTACCGCATCATGTTGGAAAAGGCCAACGGCGGCTGGAAGATTCGGGACAGCAAGGAAGAAGCAGGAGGTTAAAAAAACCGTGAACGAGATGCCGAAAATATGGCGTTGGCGTCCCTGGGTCTGCATGACGGTCCTGGGTCTGGCTGTTTTCGGCTGTACGCCCGTGGTCTACCAGACGCCTCCGCCTCCGCCTGCTCCCCGGGCCCTGGCCCCGGCGCCGCCTCCCGCCCGGCCGGTCTTTTTCGTCAATGCCAACCGCCTGAATCTGCGCGCCTGCCCCGGCTATGACTGCCCCAAGGTGGCCATCCTGGAACGCAATGAAACCGTGGAAAAGCTGGGGGAGTCCGAAGACTGGTCCCAGGTGCGGGTGAAAAAGGACGGCACCCTGGGCTGGGTGGTAACGCGCTTTTTGTCTTCCGGCCCTCAGGAAGCGCCGGCCGCAGCCCCGCCGCTGCCGACCCCGCCGCCGGCGTCCCCTGCGCCGCCGGCGACGGCGCAGCCGGAAAGGCCGCCTTTGCCGGAAAAACCGGCGGTCCCCAAACCGCCCGAGACCGCCACCCCGGCCACCAAGAAGAAGCCGGGCGAGGAAACCAAGGAAACGAAACCCAAGGAAACCAAGCCCAAAGCGGCCAAGCCCGCGGAAGCCGCGGAGCCCACCAGCCCCAAACCCGCGGCCAAACCGGCGCCGGAGAAGGCCAAGCCGCCGGAGGAAAAGAAGGAAAAAGCCCCGGCGCCAGCCCCGGAACCCGCGCCCGAACAGAAGAAGGGGATTCGTATTATGTAGGTCTGGGGGCGCTTTTCAAACCGATTCAGTCCCAAAAGAGTAGGGGAGGAGCGCTGCGGCGTTCCTCCCCTCTTTAATTTGAGGGAGGGGGCAAGGGTCTGCCACCCCTGCCCCCCATCTCCCCACATCAAATCATCCCCAATTCCTTCAACGACCGCCGGGCTTCCCGGATCATCTGGTTGGTGTAGCCCCACTCGTTGTCGTACCAGGTCATGATCTTCACCAGGTCGCCGTCCACCACCTGGGTCATCTCCAGGTCCACGATGGAGGCCCGGGAGTCCATGATGATGTCGCTGCTCACCAGGGGGGCTTCGGCTACGCCCATGATGCCTTTATAGCGGCTGGCCGCTTCTTCCTGGAAGATGGCGACGATCTCCTCCACGCTGGTGGGCCGCTCGGTGACAAAGACCAGGTCGGCCATGGAGCCGCAGGGCACCGGCCCCCGGACGGCCACGCCGTCGAACTTGCCCTTGAACTGGGGCAGGGCGTTGGTGGTGGCTTTGGCCGCGCCGGTGGAAGTGGGCACGAAGTTGGCCGCCCCGGCCCGGCCCCGGCGCCATTTTTTGGCGGGGCCGTCCACAATGGCCTGGGAGGAGGTGTAGGCGTGAATGGTCGTCATGACGGCCTTCTTGACGCCGATGCGCCGGGCCATGACCTCGAACACCGGGGTGATGCAGTTGGTGGTGCAGCTGGCGCAGGAGATGACCCGCACCCCCTTGTCCGGGGTGGTCACGCCGTGCACCACGCAGCAGACGTCCTCGCCCTTGGGGGGAGCGGACAGGAAAACCAGTTGGGCCCCGGCCTGGAGGTGCTTGTCCAGATCTCCCCCCTTGGTGAAAACGCCGGTGCATTCAAAGACGGCCTGGACGCCCAGCTTGCCCCAGGGGAGCTGGGCCGGGTCCTTTTCGCTGTAAACCGGATAGGCCTTGCCGTCCACCACCAGGTTGTTGCCCTGGACCTCCACCTTTTTGCCGTAGCGGCCATAGACGGTGTCGTATTTGAGCAGATACGCCAGGTTGTCCAGGTCCATGAGGTCATTCATGGCCACAAGTTCCAGGTCCGGAGATTCCAGGATAATTTTAAAGGCCGCCCGTCCAATTCTGCCCATGCCATTAATGGCCACTTTCGCCATGCCGCTTCCTCCTTCCCGTTGATTGCTGAGGTGTGTTTTCCGGGAAATAGGCGCGGTGGGCCCCCCGGATGATCAAAATAATTTTAATTATTCGGAAAAAATACAGATATCTAAAGCTGACAAGGGATGCTCCCTGGTCCCCAAAAAACCTCGGGCTCCTGAGCACAAAAGGCCCGGAGCCCTGAGATTGTACCAGGAGCGCCCGTGATGGTCAAAAAATGGTGGAGGCGGCGGGAGTCGAACCCGCGTCCGCAAATAGTCCCCATAAGCGTCTACATGCTTAGCCGGTGTATTAACTTCGCCTCAAGAGGACTTCCTCCGGCAGAATTCCCTGAAGCTAGCCCACATTTAAAGTTTTCCGCCAGCCCGAGGGCCAGACTGGAGAAGGCGCCGGAATCCGGACGCCTAAGGCTCCCTTCCGGCGAGAAGCCTTAGGCGCTGGCCTTAGGCGGCCAGAGCGTAGCCGTAGTTGTCGGCAGTTGTGGTTTTCCTACCCGTTTTACGAGCGGACAGGACCTCGGCATGCAACTTATCGTTCTCTATCCACGTCGAAGCCGTTTCGCCCCCCTTAAGAATATTCTAATCATTGCCTCGGACTTTGGCAAGGATTGGTTAAGGGTCTTTACTCTTCGTAAACGCAGGACAGCCGCCTCCGGCTGTTTTTTTGGCGTGCCAGGCAAGCACAGAAGCTTGGCGGTGAAAGTCCTCCAGCCTGCCTGATGGAGGTGAAGGGGTAGCGAAACGCAAGGGCGTCGTCGCGAAGCGGGGTCTGAGGAAAGCGTGGAGCAAGGCCGCGACCTGACGGACGGAAACCGGATACGAGGCAGGACTGGCCGGACGAGAGGGCAAATGCTCGCGAAGTCCGTATCCATGTTGTGCGCTGCGCTGACGACTATACCATTTACGTGCGGAGCCTGCGGGCGGGCGAGCGGATGATGGCCGGGGTGAACCATGATCTGGCGGCCAAAACCGCAGGCAGGGCCCCTGGACCCTGGCGCCTCAGCCGCAGCCCGGCGCTCAGCTTCGCCCACCTCTACACCTACCTTATCCCGCTGGGTCTTCCGACCTTAACGCCTCGATGACCGCTGAACCATCCGAACCGCCGGGTACGGACCCATATGCCCGTGGTGTGACTGGGAAAGCCCGTGAGGGCATACTTATGTCGAATTCTGTCCAGTTGACTTGACAGAGCCGCCTGCCCCTGCCTATAACAGACTGGCAATCTTTCCTCAAGGAGCCTCCAGCCCCATGGATGACTATCGCATCAACCTGTCCGAAAACGAACTGCCCCAGACCTGGTTCAACGTCCAACCTTATCTGCCCCGGCCGTTGCCGCCGTACCTCCATCCGGCCACCGGGCAGCCCGTGGGTCCCCAGGACCTGGCCCCCATATTCCCCATGGAACTGATCATGCAGGAGGTGAGCCTCGAGCCCGAGATCGCCATTCCGGATGACGTCCTGCGCCTCTACCGCCTGTGGCGGCCCACACCCCTGCACCGGGCCCGCCGCCTGGAGGAGGCCCTGAAGACCCCGGCCCGCATCTATTACAAAAACGAGTCGGTGAGCCCTGCAGGCAGCCACAAGCCCAACACCGCGGTCCCCCAGGCCTACTACAACAAGGTGGCCGGGATGCGCCGCCTGGCCACAGAGACTGGGGCGGGACAGTGGGGTAGCGCCCTGGCCTTCGCCTGCAACCTGGTGGAACTGGAATGCACCGTTTACATGGTAAAGGTGAGCTACTACCAGAAACCCTACCGCCGCTCGCTTATGCACCTGTGGGGCGCGGAGGTCTTCCCGTCGCCCACGGACCGCACCCAGGCCGGCCGTGGCATTCTGGCCAAGACCCCGGACACTTCGGGGAGCCTGGGCATGGCCATCTCCGAGGCCGTGGAGGACGCGGCCACCCACGAGGACACCAACTATTCCCTGGGGAGCGTCCTTAATCACGTCATGCTGCACCAGACCGTCATCGGCCTGGAAGTAAAAAAACAGCTGGCCCTGGCGGGTGAAAAGCCCAATGTTTTGATCGGCTGCGTGGGCGGCGGCAGCAACTTTGCGGGCTTCGCCTTCCCCTTCGTGCCGGACCGGTTAAAAAGGGACGACTTGCGCATCGTCGCGGTGGAGCCCGCAGCCTGCCCCACCCTTACCCGGGGGGCCTATGCCTACGATTTCGGTGACACCGCCGGCCTCACCCCCCTCATCATGATGTACACCCTGGGCCACAGCTTCGTGCCGCCGGGCATCCACGCCGGGGGCTTGCGCTACCACGGCGATTCAGCCTTGGTGTGCCTCTTGGTGCACGACATGGTTATGGAGGCCCGGGCCTACACCCAGAACCCGGTCTTCGAGGCGGCCCGCTTGTTCGTGCAGACCGAGGGCATCATCCCTGCGCCGGAAACCTCCCACGCCATCAAAGCCGCGGTGGACGAAGCGGTGCGCTGCCGCGAAACCGGGAAGGAAGAGTGCATCGTCTTCAATTTCTCGGGCCACGGCTACCTGGACCTGGCCGCGTACGACGCCTATCTGGAAGGGAAGCTGGAGGATATCGAATTTCCCGAAGAGGAGCTAAAGCGGGCTTTGGCGGAGTTGCCGCAGGTTGGAGGGAAATAGTTTTGGGAGAGGGGGCAAGGGGTCACGGACCCCTTCCCCCTCTCCCAAACCCTCTCCCCCAACCCCTTAAGGGGGGTTGGGAGG
>CAZFWX010000026.1:7801-29147 GCA_964522695.1 uncultured Desulfobacterales bacterium | reverse complement strand
GGGAACTAAAAAAACGTATGCCTCGACCAATTTGCAGAACTTGACATACACAACTGCCGACAGAGCGCTTCCCGGCCAATCAATAATTATCTTCTGAGTCGCCATCCCTGAACCTCCCAGGTTCAGAAGACGCTTCCCGTCAATCACCGTATCGGGAAAAAAGAAGGCAAAAAACCGGGATTTACTGACTTGCGGCCTGTGGGTCAATTCATTATAGATTCATTATCACTGCATTTCTTCTGAGACCTCAATATCTCCAGGCACTTTCCCATAAGGGGGGAATGATGAAGGATCGAATTATGTCCACAGTGATCGTTTGTATTCCTTGGATCTTGATAATTTTAAGCATAATTGGCTACTGAGAAAACCATTACTCAATAGAAATACTGCAATATTTCATCGGAAAACAAGATTCATCCAATCCATCATGCCAATTTGTTTTGCTTTTCTGTACCAATTTAAGGGAAAAAACAGTAGTGTCCGGGGCCAGGAGGGGCCTCTCAGCCGTGGTTGGCCGAGCCTGCATGGCTTCGTAACAGGCCGAGGCCTTGAGCCGGGTGCTGCACCAGACGCCTTGCCGGTGCCGGCTGGCGAGCCAGCATAGTCGACAGGCGCCCGGCCATGGATCAAAAGATCGCCGGGCGCCAGGCTGAGGGTTTTGATCACGGTGAGATCGTGGGTGCGGCCGTCGGTGAACACCACGCACCGGGGCAGGTGATCGGCCGGCACGGTGGTGGCGTCCAGGATCTTGACCCCGGGCTGTCCCAGCCGCCGTCGGCTCATCACCCCGGCAACCCGGGCCTACAGCCGGCGACAGGTCTGCTCGAAGACGACGGCCGGGCGCTTTTCATCGGCCTCCACCAGGGCGGAGCGCTTCACAGTGGTCAGACCCAGGTGGTAGAACTTGCGGGCTTGCCGGTTGAGGCTGAACACCAGAACCCGCAGACTCTTGCAGACGCTGCATTGGCCGGAGAGCATGGCTCCCAGGTGCGACCAGTAAGTGAATTTTCGGGGGTTGGATCCCTGCCAGGCCTGGGTGTTCACTTGGCGGTCGCAAACATGTCCCGGCATGAGTTGTGGTAATTGCCCCATGTATGTGCCACAATGCCCCATAACTCATTTTAATATTTAGATTTTCGGCAAACCCGTTATAGCCTTGATCAGCAGTGTTGGGGCTGTTTTACTTGCCGTCTCAAGTATTTTCTACCGGACAGCAGTGGGATTCCATATTCATATTTTAGCGGCTTTAGCTCTTCTTGAGCGAATAAAAATGAAAGGGGCCGAGCCGAAAGGCTAAGCCCTTGATTTAATTTGGTGCCTGGGGCCGGACTCGAACCGGCACGGGGGTAACCCCCGAGGGATTTTAAGTCCCTTGCGTCTACCCGTTCCGCCACCCAGGCTTGTGGGTCCGTCGCCCTGTTGGGCTCGTTAAAGGGGAGGAAGAGCGAGCTTGTCTTGAAGATATTAATCGAAGCCGGAGCGAAGGTCCACCCCTCGGGCGGGGTTCTGCGGGGAAACGGGGAATTTTTTTCTGTGAGGCTGCCGGTCCTGGGTCTTTGATCCTGCCTCAGGGCGCCCGCCACCTGTCCTATGTCTCCAACAACTCACCACTGCCAGAGGATTCTCGCCATTTACAGCGATTCTCCCGCCCCAGGCTCACGTCAGGGCCATTTCCATGCGGCAGACCTGGGGATCCTCGCTGCGCCTGATCCTGAACCCCAGTTTTTTGGCCAGCTCAATCATGGGCTGATTCTGGGTCAGGACATCGCCATAGAGGTTTTTCACCCCCTGCTCCCGGGCGATGCCGATCACCTCTTCCACCAGCTTGGGGCCCAGACCCTTGCCCTGCCAGGGGTCGCCGATGATGACCGCGAATTCAGCGCTGGCGCGGTCCGCGCTCATGATGAGGCGGCTGACGCCCATCATCACTTCGGGTCCCGGCGGCTGGCCCAGGGCCATGAGGCCCACTTCCCGGTCGTAATCGTTCTGGGTGAAGCGGATGAGCATCTCATGGGTCCATTGCTTCACCATGCGGAAGTAGCGGAAGTAGATGGTTTCGCTGGAACATTTCTGCAAGAAGGCTGACACCAGGGGCTCGTCTTCGGGTTTCATGGGCCGGAGCAAAACCGGAGTCCCGTCCCGCAGCATCCAGTCGCTTTCGTACTGGTTGGGATAAGGGGCGATGATGAGGTGCCGGGGCGCGGGCACGGCGCTTTGCTGAATGGTCATGCGGGCCGCCACCGCCAGCGGCCGGCCGTGGCTGATAAAGATGGGATTGATTTCCACCGCCGTGATCTCCGGAAAATCAGTGAGAAGCTGGGACAGACGCACCAAGAGGCCCGCCAAGAGATCAAGATCGGCCCCGGTGTGGGCGCCATTGCCGGTCAAGGCCGGAAAGATGCGGCTCCGCTCCATGAGACGCCGGGCCAGCAGCAGGTTCAGAGGGGGGAGGTCCATGGCGGCCTCATGGAAGACCCGGGCCCAGGCCCCGCCCGCGCCGAAAACCAGGAGCGGCCCGAAATCCGGGTCCTGATGGCCGGCCATGACCAGCTCCCACTGGGGCCTGGGCTCCTGGGCCTGCACGGTGGCCCCCAAAACCCGGGCCTGGGGATGGAGATTCTGCACCTCGGCCACTAACCGGTCATAGGCCTGGCCCACCGCGGCCTCATCAGACAAATTAAATATGACACCGCCATCCTCCAGTTGCCCTTCCAGGTCCGGGGAGTTGATCTTCAAAAGCACGGGGTAGCCGATTTCGCCGGCGGCCAACCGGGCTTCCGCGGCCGAGGCTGCGGCTGCGGTGCGGTTTACGGGAATACCGTACGCCGAGAGAATGGCCTTGGCCTCCAATTCACTGAGCTGCCGGGGTCCCGGCCCCAGGCGCTGGTCCAAGAAGGCCCGGGCCTGCCGGGTGTTGACCCGCAGGTCGAGAGGCAGCCGGGGCGGGGTTTCCTGGAGCAGGGCGAGATTGCGGGTGTAGGAGTACATCTCCATGAAGGTGTCCACCGCAGCTTCCGGGGTTTCGAAGGTGGGGATGCCGGCCTGGTTGAGAATTCGCACTCCCGGGGCCACCTCTTCCCCGCCCATCCAGACCGCGAAAACGGGGCGGGAGGGATTCCTCACCGCCTGGGCCACCGCCTGGGCCACCCCCGTGGGGTCAGTCAGGGCCTGGGGAGAGAGGATGATGACCAGTCCGGCCAGTTCCGGGGCGGTCAGGGCCACCCGCACCGCCTGGGCGTACCGTTCCGGCGTGGCGTCCCGGCGGATATAGATGGGATTGGCCGGCGTCCAGAAAGGCGGCAGAAATTCCCTCAGCTTGGCCACGGTTTCCGGCCGCAGTTCCCCCGGGGCCCGGTCCCACCCCTCCAGGGCGTCCACTGCCATAAGGCCGGGGCCGCGGCCGTTGGTGATGATGCCCAGGGCCTCCCCCGCGGGTTGCTTCATCTTGCCCAAGGCTTCGGCGCAGTCGAAGAGTTGGCCGATGGTGTCCACCCGGACGACGCCGGCCCGGCGAAAGGCCGCGTCGTAGGCCGCATCCTCGCTGATGAGGGCCTGAAGCCGGGGATCGCTGGTCAAGGCCCGCTCCTGGCCCCGGCCCGGCTTGATGATGATGATGGGTTTCACCCGGGAGACCGACCTGGCTGCGCTCATGAACTTGCGGTGCCGGGTCAGGCTTTCCATATAGATGACGATGCTCCGGGCCGCGTCCTGATACCCCAGGTAATCGATGAGGTCGGCGAAGTCCAGGTCCGACTTGGATCCCACGCTGATAAAGTGAGAAAAGCCGATGTTTTTGGCGCCGGCCCAGCCCAGGACGGCGCTGCAGACCGCTCCGCTCTCGGAAATGAAGGCCAGATTGCCGGGCCGCACCGCCTGGGGCGCAAAACTGGCATGCAGGCCGATGGCCGGGCAGATGACCCCCAGGGAACTGGGGCCCAGGAAACGGATGTGCGCGTGCGCGGCCGCGTCCTGGATGGCAGCCTCGATTTTGGCGCCCTCCGCGCCGATTTCCTTGCCTCCGGCCGAAATGATGATGGCGGCCTTCACTCCCGCCTCGCCGCATTCCTGAAAGGCCTGGGGAATCTCCTGGATGGGGATGGCAATGACGGCCAGGTCCACCGGCCCATCCACCGCGGTCACCGAGGGATAGGCCCTCAGGCCCTGGATCTCGGGGTAGCGGGGATTCACCGGAAAAATGCGCCCGGCAAAGCCGCCGCGCGTCAGGTTGTGCAGCAAGCTCCAGCCCAGGCTGGACTCCTGCTCACTGGCGCCGATGAGGGCCACGGTGCCGGGACTAAACAGAGCATCAAGACGGTCTTTTTCCATAAGCGGGAGGCGAATGACGAATGTCAGGATGAGTACTGGGGGTCACTTCTTTGTATCGGGGGCCAAACGCCGCCAATGATACATTATAAAGGCACAAGCCGGAAAAATCCTGGTGAAAAATCTTGGCATCGCGTTTTGGGCGAACTCATCTGTTTCGGTCGAAGTGGAGAATTTCACCAGAAATTCCACGGCAGATGGGAAGGTTAGCCAGGGCAGCAGTTGCTTTTCTTTAGATGACTATGCTACCATGCCTATCCCAAGAAGTGAGCCCGGGCACCCCCGGGGACTGCCTGGAGGAAGGGGAGCGCTTCCGGATATGGGGTCCCGAAAACCACAACCGTTATTTTTACTTTTTCCATTTAAGGAGGGATGCATGACTTTCAAACGTGCCCTGGCAGGCGCGGCAATGGTCCTGGCTTTGTTGTCGCTGTTGGCGGTGTTGTCCTGTGAAAGCTACAGCCCGCCTCCCCCCACCGTCATCGTGGAGGCCCCTCCTCCGCCGCCGGCATATCCCCTGTACTTTGTCAATGTTTCCAGTCTGGCTCTGCGGGAAGGTCCCACCACCCAGGCTCGCATGATTTCCGTGCTGACCTTCAATGACGACGTGGAACTGCTGGAGACCGCAGGCGGCTGGGGCCGGGTGCATGATCTCCGGCGCAACCTGGTGGGCTGGGCCTCCATGAAATACCTGCAGCCTGCCCCGGCGTCCCGCCCGCGGCCGGTGAGCAGCCCCACGCGCAGACCCGCGCCGGCTTCACCGCCGCAGACCACTCCCAAAGCCATGTAAAGGAATGCCAGCGAGGCCAGGCGGATACCGCCCCGGTTCGCCAGTGAAAACTTAAGCTAAGCGTCCTGTCTCGGGCAATTCAGACGGCCAGGAGGCTGCCGGCCCGGGCCGCGGCCTTCTGGCCGGCGATGATGGCCGCCTCAATGCAGGGCAGGCCTTCAAGATCGGCGTTGGCCAGGACGATGCGGCCCTGGGCCTGGGGGATGGCCCCCTTGATGGCGCTGAGAAAGCCGGGATAGGGCACGACCTGGGCGTGGCCGAACCGGTAGAGATGCACTTCCTCCACCTCTGCGGCCGTGCCCGGAAAAAGCCGGTCCACCGACTGCACCAGGGTGGCGGCCATGTCAGCGGGCTGCGCCCGCATCAGGGGCGCCCGGCCCTCCGGGTAGGGCTGGGGGGCAAAGACAGTCATCACCCGGCCCTCTCCCGGATGGGGATGGCGGGGGGTCATGACAAAGTCGGACAAAGCCTCCTCACCCGCCACCCAGTTTTCGTACCCCGGGCTCTCCAGAGACAGCCGGCCGCACAGGGCCGCCACCACGTAGCTGCTGTAGCGAAAGTTTCCGAACCTCTCCAGGTCCCACCCCGATTGCTCCGGCAACACCTGGCGGGTGGTGAATTTCCCCCCGGCCAGGATCACCACTCCGGCCCGCACCCGGTAGCCCCGGTCATGGGGGCCGTCCCAGACCAGCAGATCCATGCCCTGGGGGCAAGGATCCAGGCGCACCAGCGTCTGCCCGCAGCGCACCGGTTCGGGGAGCGACTGGGCCAGGGCCTGGGCGACGCGGGCGTTGCCCCCGGGAAAAGCGGCGCTTCTGGACTTCCCGGAAAATTCCGACATGAGGAACAAAAGACCCGCCCAGGCTGAGACGGCCTCCGGGCCGGCGCCCAGGCAGGAGCGGCAGTAAGGGGCCAGGATCTGGGTGACCGCAGGGGGCAGATGCAGTTCATGCTCCAGGTAATGGGTCAGGCTGACCCGGTCCAACTCCGCATTGGGCAGGGCGTCTGAGCCAAAGGGGTCCCAGGTCTCTTCCCAGGCGGCCAGCCGGCCGGCCAGCTGTTGCAGCCCCTGGATGGCGTTTTCCGGCAGGGGCAGCCGCCGGAGTCCCGCCGGGGAAAAGCAATCGGCGTGCCACCGGCCCTCAAAAAAGAGGGCGCTGACTGGGGGAGTCACCAGGGCCTCGGCCAAGGGCAGGCCCAGATCCCGGTACCAGGCCTCCCAGGCCGGTTCCGTGGGAAAATAGAAATAGGCCGAGCCGGCCGGATAGGTGATGCCCCGGTAGGAGCCCTGCCGGCAGACGCCGCCGGGAACCTCGCCGGCCTCCAGGACCAGAACCCGGCGGTCCCGCAGGTGATACGCGGCCGTCAGCCCCGAGAGGCCTGCGCCCACCACGGCCGCGTCCCAATACTCGGCGGCGTGGTCAGGAAATGCCAGATCCTGGGCGGGACGGCGGAGAAAATGCCGGTGGCACGCGCTGAGGTCGTCACCACCCCAGGAACTGATGCGGATCTGGTGCATAGAGGTTGCTGTCGGAAACTTTGCTTGGGCCGGAGCCCCGAACTGCCGGGTGGAAAATATGTATAAGGGAAGCCTGCTCGCTCACCCCCAAGCAGACCTGCCCGGGTGGACGAAGGCCCTCCTGACGATGGCCGCAGAACGTTCTTGTTCAGATCTGACTATTCGGCAGAGGTTTTCAGGGGAGCGGACTTGTCCCCCCGGGGATTTTCCAGGTCCACCATGTGGGCCGAGCCCTGATTGGAGCCGCCCTTGGCCGCGCCTTTGCCGCCCGTGCCCTTGGACGCCCTTTTCCTGGCGCCCTTTCTGGCGGGTCAGCCCTTGCCGGACTTCCGGGGAGTGGATTTACCGGGCTTGCTCAGCGCCGCCATGTGTATGTAGGGAGACGACTTCTCCGCCTTGAAACCCGGTGCGTCTGCCCCCCCAGAGGCGCCGGGCTGCCCCGGGTAGAACCCGGACATGGCCAGGGCCGCGGCCACTATGGGTGTAATCAGCTTCCTTATCACCTGAGAACCTCACTCTTGTGAAAGAATATATGTCGGTAAGTATAGCAGAGAGCCATAATCTTGCCAGGCGCGCCGCGCGTCTGCAGGGCGGGAAAGCGTTGCGCCTTCTGCCTGGGGCATGGCACAGGCTGGCGGCCTGCACCGCCAATATTTTCCTTTAGCCAAAGGTCCGTGCCCATCTGCCTTGAACAACTATCCCCTAGTGTAGCGTTCCAGGATCTCCTTACAGAATTATGGACATTCCCTTCTCCCCCTCCCCTGGTGGGAGTGGGTTGGGGGGAGGGGCAGTTTCTCTGCTAATATTTTGAAATCTTAATAAAATTTATCACCCCACCCCAGCCTTCCCCCATCTGGGGGGGAGAATCTGGCCGATATGCCATGGCGACTTTGTTAAGTTATTTCTGAAACGCAACCAATGATATTTTGTCTTTGCAATAATCTTGCCAATCATCCCATCCCCCCGGCCCCAGTGGGAGAGCAGCATCCATTGACATTTCCTAAAAAACCGGTTTGTCACCTCCACCCCGACAGGAGCATTCCGCCCTCAACGCCTTGACCCCCAGGACATTTCCGACAGTCATCTCCCGCCCCGGGACTCTGCTTGACAAAAGGGCCGGTTTTGGGTTTAAATAGGAAAAAATAAACCATTTTCAAAGGGTTGACTAAATGGCGTTGTTCCGCAAGGTTATGGTGGCCAACCGGGGTGAAATCGCCGTGCGCATCATCCGCGCCTGCAAAGAACTGGGGATTCCCACGGTCACCATCTATACCGAACATGATGCCAACGCTATCCATATCGTCAAGGCGGACCAGGCCATCTCCGTGACCCCCGGCCCCGTGGCCGGTTATCTGGACTTCGCCCAGATCATCGAGGTGGCCAAGTGGGCCGGGGCCGATGCGGTCCACCCCGGCTACGGCTTCGGCGCCGAAAACGCCGGCTTCGCCCAGGCCGTGGCCGATGCGGGTCTCACCTTCATCGGCCCTCCCGTGGAGGCCATCCGCCAGATGGGCGACAAGGTCCTTGCCCGAAAACTCCTGGAGGAAGCCCAGGTTCCCATCATCCCCGGCTCACCGGTCCTGTCGGAAGAAGAGGAAGCCCGGGAGTGGGGCGCCAAAATCGGCTTTCCCCTGCTCATCAAGGCCAAGGGCGGCGGCGGCGGGCGCGGCATGCGCCTGGTGAACGACGAGACCGAGCTGGTGGACAGCCTCAAAGGAGCCCGCCGGGAGGCCCGCCGTTCCTTCGGCGACGAAGGCGTGTACCTGGAGAAGTTCATCCTGGAGCCCAAGCACATCGAAATTCAGCTTTTGGGCGACCGCTATGGCAACATTATCCATCTGGGCGAGCGGGACTGCTCCATCCAGCGGCGCCATCAGAAGCTCATCGAGATCGCCCCGTCTCTGGTGCTGACGCCGGAAAAACGCGAGGAGATGGGCGGCCTGGCCAAGAAAGCCGCGGCCCTCATGGGCTACCATTCCCTGGGCACCATGGAATTCCTGGTGGACCGGGACCTCAATTTCTACTTCCTGGAAATGAATACCCGGGTCCAGGTGGAGCATCCCATTACCGAACTCATTACCGGCATCGATCTGGTCAAGGAGCAGATCCGGGTGGCCGCCGGCGAGCGCCTGACTTTTGGCCAGGAGGACGTGGTCATCCGGGGCTTTGCCATCGAATGCCGCATCAACGCCGAAGACGCGCGCAACAACTTCTTTCCGTCGCCCGGACGCATTACCAAGTACCAGTCCCCCGGCGGCATCGGCATCCGCCTGGACGGCTGCGTCTTCGGCGGCTACGAGGTGCCGCCCTACTTCGACCCGCTGCTGGCCAAGCTCTGCGCCTGGGGGCTCACCTGGGAAGAGGTCCTGTGCCGCATGGACCGGGCCCTGGAGGAGTACATCATCCGGGGTATTAAGACCACCATTCCCTTTTACCGCAAGCTCATTAAAGACGAAGAGTTCCGCTCCGGCCGGTTCACCACCGACTTTCTGGACCGCAAGCTGCCCCAGCTTACCTACGAGGACCTGAAAGAACCCTGGGACCTCTTTTTCGTGGCCGGCGCCGCCCTTTTTCTGGATATGAACCGGAGAAGCGAACGCGAGGACTAAGCCCATGTTCAATCCGGTAAAAGTCACGGATGTCACCTTACGGGACGGCCAGGAGGACTTCGTCCTGAAAAAACTGCGGGCCGAAGACCTCACCCGCCTGGTGGGGCTGCTGGACCGGGCCGGGTATTACTCCATCGATGCCTGGGGCGGCAACACCTTTTACGCCGCGCTCATGGACCTCAAGGAAGACCCCTGGGAGCGCCTGCGCCTGATGCGCCACACCCTGCAGCACACCCCGTTGCAGATGATCCTGCGGGGTCGCATGCTGGTGGGCTTCAAGCCCTACCAGGCCGAGGTGGTGCGCAAATTCATCATCCGGGCGGCCCACCTGGGTGTGGACATCTTCCGGATTTACGACAATCTCAATGATGTCGAGAACATGGCCGTGGCCATCGAGACCGCCAAGGAACTGCGCAAGCAGGTGGAAGCCACCCTTCTCATCAGCATGACTCCCCACGTCACCAGCGACGATTACCTGGGCATTGCCGGCGAACTGGTGAATCTGGGCGCGGATGTCATCTGCATCAACGATTCCTTCGGGGTCATGACGCCGCACCAGGTGGCGGCCCTGGTGACCGCCTACCGGCGCTACTTTCATCAGCCATTGCGGCTCCACCTGCACGACAACCACCAGACTGCCATCGCCTGCTACCAGGAAGGCGTCCGCCGGGGCGCGGAAATGGTGGACACCACCCTGTCGACCCTGGCCTGGCCCTCGGCCCCGCCGCCGTTGCGCTCCCTGCTCTTCGCTTTGGGCGGCACCACCCACGACCCCAACCTGGATATGGACGCGCTGCGCGAGGCCTCCGCCTATATTGAGCATCTGAAACAGAAATACCGCTATCGCGAGCCGCAGCTGCGCCCCACCGACGATCCTCTGGGGCAGCCCTTCTCCCTGCCCGACTCCCTCAAGGATTTCATCCGGGAGGAACTCAAAAGACGCAACGCCCGGGACCGTCAGCAGGTGGCCTTTAAGGAGGCCCAGCAGATCTGGGACGATTTGGGCTACCCTGCGCTCAAGGGGCGCATCCTGGAAATCGTCGGACTCCAGACCGTGGAAAATATCCTGTCGCACCAACGCTATGAAATCCTTATTCCGGCCATGCGGGACCTGCTCCGGGGAAAATTCGGCCGCCTGCTCTCTCCCGTGAAAGAGAATTTGCAGATGCGGGCCCTGGCCGACCGGGCCGTCCAGGCTCCCGGACCCGAAGGCGAAGGCCGGCTCCTGGAACGCCCCGGCCTGGAGTTGGAGGAGGACATTCTCACCTACTCCCTCTTTCCCGAAGAAGCGGAAGCCTTTTTCTTAAGCCGGGCCGACCTGGGCGGCGCCCCACCCCCGGCCGCCGCCCCCCTGATGTCCCAGCCGGCGCTGGTGGGCGCCGCGGTGGCCACCCGGCGCCTCACCATGTCCCATAAGGGCGAGGTGGTGCACACCGCCCTGGAGGGCATCGGGCAGCTGCGCCAGGACAAGCAGACCCTTTTCATCAGGGTGCAGGACCGGGTGGACGAGATTGAAGTGCAGCCGGTGGCCGGCGCCAAAGGGCGGCCGGAATACCTGGTCAACTTCCACGGCGACACCTACCGCATCCGCATCACCCGCACCATGCCCAAAGACCAGGAGTACACCCCCATATTCCTGGAAGTCAACGGTCAGATGGAAGAGTTCCTCATCAAGAAGCAGCCCGGAGAATCCTGACACCGGGCGTTAACAAGGGGAGAGGCCCATGCGCATCCGCCCCCGTCTGCTGCCTGCGGGTTGGTACCCCGGCAGCGCCTCTGCCTGCATCGCCGCAATCAACTCCTTCCTCGCCGATGTCCGGCCCCTGCCCTCTCCCGCCCGGATTTTCGGCGGCCTGGTGCCCCATGCCGGCTGGTATTTCTCGGGCAAGCTGGCGGCCCAGGTTTTCTACCACGCCTCCCTGGCGGCCCAACCTGATGTGGTCTGCCTCTTCGGCGGCCACCTGGGGGGGAATTCCCCACCTCTGCTGGTGGGCGATGACGCCTGGGAGACGCCTCTGGGGCAGGTGGCCCTGGCCACCCGGTTCTACGGCCCCTTGCGGGGCTTGATGCACCTCGCCGAAGAGCGCCCCGGGGACAACACCATTGAAGTGAACCTGCCCTTTATCAAGCACTTCTTCCCCCAGGCGCAGCTTTTGGCTATCCGTTCGCCCCAGTCCGAAACCGCCCTCAAGCTGGGCGAGGCCGTGGTCCGGGTGGCCCAGGATCTCAAAAAAACCCTGCTCTGCTTCGGCTCCGCAGACCTCACCCATTACGGTCCCAACTACGGCTGGGCCCCCCAGGGCTTTGGAGCCAAAGCGGTGACATGGGTCAAGGAAGTAAACGACAAGCGTTTCCTGGACGCAATGCTAAAGATGGACGCCTTGGCCGCCATCGCCGCGGCCAACCAGGACCAGTCTTCCTGTTCCGCAGGCGCGCCTGCGGCGGCCATCGCCGCGGCCCGGAAACTGGGCGCCACCCAGGCCCGCCTGGTGGGCTACTACACCAGCTATGACGTTATGCCCGGGGACAGCTTCGTGGGCTATGCCGGGGTGGTTTTTCATGACCGTTAGCTACTTGCTGCCTCACCTTTGCCCTTTTTCAGACCAATCGGCTCCCGGAAAAAAATATCTGGCCAGAATCCCACTCATGCACTACCATGCAGGCCTAATCTGTTTGACCATCTTATCTCAAAAGGAGTGTCATGGTGAAAGTTTGCCGCGTCTTGGTCATCTTCACGTTGTGCCTGTGTTTCCTCGCTCCCCAGGTCCTGGCCCAGGACCTGCAGAAGCAGCTGGTGGGCAAATGGCAGGGCAAGAACAAAGATGTCATGGAGTTCTTTCCTGACGGCAAAATGGTCGTCACAGACAAGGTCATGGACAAGGAACTGGTCCTGACGGGCACCTACAAGGTCCTGGACGGCCAGACCGTGAGCATCGAACTCAAGGACAAGGAAGGCCAGGCCATCGCCGTCAAAGCCAAGATCACCATCAAGGGGGCGGATCTCTCCTTCACCCCGGAAGGCGAAAAGGCTGAACCCTACAAACGCCTGCCATGAGGTGAAAATCGCCTTGCCCCTGTGCGGGTTTTAAGCTATGGTGCCACAAACCGGGCCGCAGGGCGCGGCCCGGAGGGGCGGTCCGCAAACCGCCTACATATCCCCTTGAGGAGGAAATGTACCGATTATGCAGATCAGGAAATGGACGGTGATGGTGGCTGCGGCTCTCGTATTCGGACTGGCGTTGGCGTCGTTCGCTCAAGCTCAAAGTCCTGCTGAACTGGGTAAGGCCATTGCCGACAACTACCTGGAAACGCTTAAGAAGCTCAATGAATTGATGAAGGACAAACCCGACGCCAAGGACCTCGCGCCCAAGGTGGACGCCCTGAAGGAAGAAACCATCAAGAAAATGGTGGAATTGGGCAAAAAGGTGGCGGCCCTGGACGATGCGGGCAAGAAAATGGCCAACGCCCAGGTCTCCCTGTCTTACAGCAGCATTCCCGGGGATGTGTTCAAAGCCTTCTCCGAAGGCCAGCAATTCTATATAAAGAAGGATGCCAAACTGGGCAACACCATCAAGGATTTCAACATCATCACCCAGTACGCCTTCTACGACCTGTTGAAGAAACAGGCCCCCAAGGAGGCCGAGCGCCTGGGGATCAAATAAGCGCGATCCTCTCCCTTTTTTCCGGGGATGTTCTCCGCATGGAGGGCATCCCCGTTCTTTCAGGCCTGGCCACTTTGCGAGGGAGAGATAATTCTCGCTCATTGCCTTGCCGGAGGGACAGCCTCTGTGAAACGGATATTCCCCTTACTTTGCCTGCTGGCGCTTGCCGGCTGGACGGCTTCGCCACCTGTGCCTGCGGCTGGCCAGCAGTCTCAGAAGGAAGGCCCCGAATATGACGCAGGATCAGCTCAAATCCTGCGGTTAGGACAGCAACTCAGCCCTGAAGAATTGGGCAAGCGGCAAACCCAGGTCCAGGATTCCCGCACCCGAAACCTTTTTCTGGGAAGACATGGCCTTACCCTGCAATGGATCGGCTGGGAGGCATGGGGTTCGGCCACGGTGAAAGACGTGGGGGGCCTGTGGCGCCTCACGGGCAGCCAGTACTCCCAGGACCGGCAGGATTATCTGATCGTGGACGGCGCCATTCTCTCAGCGTCTCCAACGGAATTCGTCTTTGCCGGCGCCATCCTGACCCGGGTCTCTTGTGTCAATAACGGCCGTCCCTGCAAGAGGGTGGGCACCATGAAATTCGCAGCCACCGGCAAACGGCGTTACTGGCGCCTGCAGGAAATTAGGAACTGCGACACGTCGGCGGACTACGTGGATCTCTATTTTAAATGACGCCTGGCCGGCGCCGCGGCGCGAAAATCAAGGCGGGCGGGATCCAAACGGTCCCGCCCGCCTTCTTTTTGATACGCAGCTTAAATTTGGTGCGCCAGGCGCACGCTACATTAGTACATCCCGCCCATGCCGCCGCCCGGAGGCATGGCCGGCATGGGTTCTTCCTTCTTGGGCTTCTCGGCGATCATGGCTTCGGTGGTGATCAGGAGAGAGGCCACGGAGGCCGCGTTCTGCATGGCGAAGCGCACCACTTTGGTGGGGTCGATGACGCCGGCCACCATCAGGTCTTCGTATGCGCCGGTTTCGGCGTTGAAGCCCATGGCGCCTTTCTGATTCTTCACATGCTCGGCCACCACGGAGCCTTCATGGCCGGCGTTGTTGGAAATCTGGCGGATGGGCTCTTCGAGCGCCCGCTTGATGATGTTGACGCCCAACTGCTCGTCGTGCACTGCCAGCTTCAGGTCCGCCAGGGTGGGGATGCAGCGCAGCAGAGCCACGCCGCCGCCCGGCACGATGCCCTCTTCCACCGCCGCGCGGGTGGCGTTCAGGGCGTCTTCCACCCGGGCCTTCTTTTCCTTCATCTCGATCTCGGTGGCTGCGCCCACGCGGATGACGGCCACGCCGCCCACCAGTTTGGCCAGCCGCTCCTGCAGCTTTTCCCGGTCGTAGTCTGAGGTGGTCTCTTCGATCTGGGCCCGGATCTGCTTCACCCGGCCTTCGATGGCGGAGCGCTCGCCGCCGCCGTCGATGACGGTGGTGTTATCCCGGTCGATGTTGATCTTTTTACAGGAGCCCAGCTCTTTCAGGGTGACGTTTTCCAGCTTCCAGCCCATGTCTTCGCTGATGACCTGGGCGCCGGTCAGAATGGCGATATCTTCCAACATGGCCTTGCGCCGGTCCCCGAAGCCCGGGGCCTTCACCGCGGCCACCTGCAGAGTGCCGCGCAGCTTGTTCACCACCAGGGTGGCCAGGGCTTCGCCTTCCACGTCCTCGGCGACGATGAGCAGCGGCCGGCCCATCTTGGCGATCTGCTCCAGAATGGGCAGCAGGTCTTTCATGGCGCTGATCTTCTTCTCGTGCACCAGGATGAGGGGCTCTTCCAGGCTGACTTCCATCTTTTCGGGGTTGGTGACAAAGTAGGGGGAGATGTAGCCGCGGTCGAACTGCATGCCTTCCACCACTTCCAGGGTGGTTTCCATGCCCTTGGCTTCTTCCACGGTGATGACGCCTTCCTTGCCCACCTTGCTCATGGCCTCGGCGATGATATTGCCGATGCTGGCGTCATTGTTGGCGGAGATGGTGCCCACCTGGGCGATCTGGGCCTGGTCCTTGGTGGGGGTGGAAATCTTGTGCAGTTCCTTGATGACCCCGTCCACGGCCTTGTCAATGCCGCGTTTCAAGGCCATGGGGTTGGTGCCGGCGGCCACCAAGCGGGCGCCTTCCTGGTAGATGCTCTGGGCCAGGATGGTGGCGGTGGTGGTGCCGTCGCCGGCCACATCCGAGGTCTTGGAGGCCACCTCCTTGACCATCTGGGCCCCCATGTTCTCGAACTTGTCCTCGATCTCGATCTCTTTGGCCACGGTGACGCCGTCCTTGGTAATGAGCGGCGCGCCGAAGGACTTCTCCAAAATGACGTTACGGCCCTTGGGGCCCAGGGTTACCTTGACCGCGTCGGCCAGGGTGTTGACGCCCCGGAGCATGGCTTCCCGGGCCTTGATGTCATACTTGATCTCTTTGGCACTCATGATGCGTTATTCCTCCTGAATCGGTCTCGGCAAAAAGAATTTTTTCGGAAAAAGGGAGAGGGGGAAGGGAGCAACTAACCCTCGATGATGGCGAGGACGTCTTCTTCCCGCATCATCAGGTATTCCTGTCCTTCGATCTTGATTTCAGTGCCGGCGTAGCGGCCGAACAGAACCTTGTCGCCTTCTTTGACGGTGAGGGGCACCCGGTTGCCGCTCTCATTGACTTTGCCCGGGCCCACGGCGACAATTTTGCCTTCGATGGGTTTTTCCTTGGCAGTATCGGGAATAAAGATGCCGCCTTTGGTCACCTGCAGCTCCTCGGTCCGCTGGACGAGCACCCGATCATTTAAGGGTTTGACCTTCATGGAGTTCCACCTCCTGGAAATCGGTTGGTATTAGCACTCATTCAAGCCGAGTGCTAACAGAATATAAAGGCGTCAATTTTGAAAATCAAGGGGTAGGGGAAAATTTTTTTGCAGAAAAGGGATTGCCCCAGGCAGGGGGTCCCTGCCGGTGGAAGGTTACGGCGTGCGGGGCGCTCCCTGCAAACTGCTCTCACTGGTGGCCAGAAATCCCTCGTGAAACTCCACTTCGCCCCGGGCGATCTTGTCAGAAAAAGGCAGGACCAGAAAAACCTCTTGGGGAATTCCACGGTGGATTAAGTCGGGATTGTTTTTAAAGCCAAATCGCTTGTAATACTCAGGGTCTCCGACGAGGGCGCAACCCTGGCCCCCAATTCCCTTCAGCCTGGCGAGGCCTTCAAGGATCAGAGCCCTACCGATACCTTGCTTTTGCAGCTCTGGTAAAACCGAAACAGGCCCCAGGCCGTACCAATCTTGGGAACCATCGGAAATTTTGATGGGTGAAAAGGCAATATGGCCGACTATTTTTCCCTCAATTTCGGCGACGAGGGAAATGGTTAAGACTTTGGCGGCACGTAGCGCCTTGATTATAAATTGCTCAGTATGATTGCTGATCGGGTGCTCTGAAAAAGCGGCAACGGTCACCTCTGAAATTGCCGTAATGTCCTCTGGAGTCTCATCTCTGATAATCATTGCTTATCCCTTCCTGGTACGGGCGCAGGGCAACTCTAAGGTCGAGGCCGCAGCCTGGGGCCGGCCCGTTCCGCCAAGATGCCATCCGTGACGGCCCCAAAAAAAGCCCGGCCGCGGGGCCGGGCTGGTATGTCCGGGTTCACGGGGAATCAGGAAGGCCGTTCCTTTCCCTTCTTGGCCGTGGCGGTCACACTGGGCTTCTTGGGGCTGGCCTTTTGGGCTTTCACTTTCTCTTTTTTGGCTTGGTTTTGGCTGGTGGGCTTGGCTGTGCTCTTTTTGGCGCCTTTCTGGGAGCCCCCCGAACCGGGGATCATCCCGCCCAAGGTAGGCGAATTGCCGCCTTTTTTGGCGGAAACGTCGCTCCCCTTGCCTTTTTTGGCAGAGGCCACCTGTACGGGGCCCTTTTTCCCGCCGCCATTTTTGGCGGCTGCGGCTTTGGAGGATTTTTCCCTGGCCTGGCTGTTAGCCGCAGCCTTGCGGGAATAACCGGAACTCCTGGAACCGGAACTCCTGGCATAGGACCGGCGAGAGCCGCCGCCGACGCTGGCCTCCACCGGCGAACTGGCATGGGCCGGCAGTTCGATCCGGGCCACGTCAATATTTTTGCGGAACCGTTCCGAGGCTCCCTTGGGGATCTTCAGGACATAGGCCCCCATCTCCGGCGGAGTGACGCCCTTGCGCAATTCGGGGTTGAGAAAGTGCATCTCTTCCAGGGGCACGTTGCAGGCCACCGATGCCGCCCTGAGCGAAGTGGGCTCCGACACCTTGACGGTGTCGTATTTCAGCGGCGGCAGGTAGGGCACGTTCTTGAACCCGAATTTTTCGGGATTCTTGGCGATGATGGTGGCCGCAATCATCTGCGGAACGTAATTTTTCGTCTCCCCGGGCAGACACTGGTTTTCCGAGAGTTCCCAGAAATTTTTCCCCGCGCCGCTGTTGATTTCCCTCTGCACCCGGCCTTCGCCGCAGTTGTAGCTGGCTGCGGCCAGATACCAGGAGCCGAAGCGCTTGTACAGGTCCAGCAGGTACTTGGCCGCGGCGTGGGTGGATTTCTCCGGATCCCGCCGTTCGTCGATGTAGTTGTTAATGGTCAAGCCGTAGCGCACCCCGGTGCCCCGGATGAACTGCCACAGGCCACAGGCCGCGGCATGGGAGTAGGCATGGGGGTTATAGCCGCTTTCGATCATGGCCAGGTAGGCCAGATCCTCGGGCAGACCATGTTCCTGGAAAACTTCCCGGATCATGGGCAGGTAGCGGGTGGAGCGGGAGAGATACCGCTTGATGGTGTCCTTGCGTTCCGTAGTGAAATAGACCAGATAGGCCCGCACCTGCTTGTTCATGTCAATGGGCACGTCAAACTTGAGCTTGAAATCCCCCTTCTTCAGCTCTTCTTCCAGGGCCGGATCGAAGCCCAGGCCGCTTTTGGCCAGCAGTTCTTCCATGCGCTTGCTGGAGAGCTGCTCGGCCAAGGAGTCCTCCGGCTGTTCGGTGGCCGTCTGTTCCGTTTCCGGGGGCGGGGGTGGCGGCATCGTCATCTCCGGCTGAGCCATCCGGTTACGGCCGCAACCGGCCAACAGCCCGCAGATGAGGAGGATAGTGATCAACCATGAACCCATGCGTGGATCTCCATGCTGGGGGTTAGTCAAGGCGGGCGGGATGGAGGCAACTGCGTCCCCCTCCCCCAGGTGACACGCCTGCTTAGTCTATCAGGTCTTACAAATAGCAAGAAATCACCAGGAAAATCAAGGAAAAAATCGTTGCGTGTTCAAATACTTGGCCAGACTAACGCCAATTTTCTTCCAATTAGCTGATTTGCTTGATAATATTTTTTTAACGTAGACAGACTCTCATTTTCCGGAGATCCTGGATAAAAATCGGCCGGCATGACCCTTTTCCCCATCCCATGAACGCCATTTCCTGCCCATGGCTTGCCCGCCTCCAGATAGTGCAGGCCCCCCTGATCTGGCTGATAGCCCTGGCCGGGGTCTGGGCCGGCGCGGAGCCCTTCGCCTCCTGGCTCTATCACTTTGCCTGGTGGCCTTTGCTCCTTTTCCTTGACGGTCTCTTGATGTTCAAGGGGGAACCCTCCCAGATTTGGACCCGGCCCCAAGAGATCATGCTTCTTTTGGGCTGGTCGGTGACCGTCTGGCTCATTTTTGAAGCCCTCAACCTGACTCTGTTGAACTGGCGCTACGTGGGCATGGAACCGCGCCTGTGGTTGCGCTGGGTGGGCTACTCCCTGGCCTTCGCCACGGTGCTGCCGGGAATCTTCCTCACCGCCCGGGTGATCGGGGTTTACGGGATTTTTGCGGATGTGCAGGGCAAGCCGCGTACGCTGGGTAAATGGCAGCCCTTATTTCTGATGCTGGGCACGGCCTGCCTGGTGTTGCCCTACATTTTCCCGACGTATGCCTTCCCGTTGATCTGGCTGGCTTTCATCTTTCTTCTGGATCCCTTCGTGGAACTCTTAGGAGGAGAAGCCCTTATCCCCCGGTGGGCCGCGGGAGAGCGCCGGGACATCTATGCCCTGCTGGCCGCCGGCCTTTTGTGCGGCCTCTGGTGGGAGATGTGGAATTACCCGGCCCGGGCCAGGTGGATCTACACCCTGCCCATTTTGAATTTCGGTAAGATTTTTGAAATGCCGTTTCTGGGTTACCTGGGCTTCCCGGTCTTTGCCCTGGAGGCCGCGGTCATGTATAGTTTTTTGGTGGCCATGGAAGAGCGGGTCATCACCGCCGCCTGCTGGCGCCGCCGAGCCTGGGCGGTGCAGGTCCTGTTCTGGCTCATCATGTTCTTTGCCCTGGACAGAATCACCGTCTTGTCGTTCAGATGAGGTGAGGTGGGTCGCAAATCTTCGACATCGCCATGCGCCGGATCATCCTCGTCCCCCTGCTGCTGACCACCCTGGCGGCAATCTTTCTGCTTCCCGATTTCCTGAGCGGTCGCAGCCCTGCGCCGGCCGGGATGAAGGCTGACCGCATCGTGGTCAGCAAGGCCCGGAAGCGCCTGTTTCTGTTTCAGGGGCAGAAGGCCGTCGGTTCCTATCCCGTGGCCCTGGGAAAACAGGCGGGGCCCAAGACCGCCCAGGGCGACCTGAAGACGCCGGAGGGCAGGTATGAGAATTGCCGGTTGATGAGAACCTCGACCTTTTACAAGGCCATACTCATCACTTACCCCAATCCGCAAGAACGGCAAAAGGGCTACACCGGCGGCGCCATCGAAATCCACGGCCTGCCACGCCTGCCTTACGGCCTGGAAAACTTTGCCGGCTCCTGGATCATCTGGCTGGGCTATACGGAGGGCTGTATCATGGTCACCAACCGGCACATGGACGAGATCATCGCGGCCGTGAAATTTCCGGTGACCGTGGAAATCCAGCCGTAGGGCCTAGAATTGGCCTCAGTAGAGGCAATGGCGGGGCGGGCGTCCCTGCCCGCCTGCTGATGAGCATGATGAAAACCAGCATCCCGACCCCCAAAAACCGCGTCTACGTCATTTCCCTGGGCTGCCCCAAGAATTTGGTGGACACCGAGATCATGGTGGGGGATTTGGTAGCTGCAGGCTGGGAAGTGACCGGCGCCCCGGAGGACGCGGACCTGTTCCTGGTGAACACCTGCGCCTTCATCGCCTCTGCGGCGCAGGAAGCCGTGGACACCGTGCTGGAGATGGGGCGCCTCAAAGCGGCGCATCCCGCCCGGCGTCTGGTCGCAGCCGGCTGCCTGGTGCAGCGCTATGGGGAGGAGCTGGCGGGCTTGCTCCCGGAGGTGGACCTCTTCGTGGGGGTCAACGATTTTCCCCGGCTCCGGGAGCTCCTGGACACCCCTGCCCTGCCCTCTCCGGTGCATTGCCGCGGCCCCCGTTTCGATTATGCTGCGCCCCAGGCGCGCTTCGCCGCCACGCCCCGGCACCTGGCCTACCTTAAAATCGCTGAAGGGTGCAGCCACCGCTGCACCTATTGCACCATTCCGGCCATCCGCGGCCCCCTGCGCAGCCGGTCCCTGGACACCCTGATCACCGAAGCCCGCGCCCTCGCCGCCCAGGGGGTTCGGGAGCTCAACCTGGTGGCTCAGGACACCACCGCCTATGGCGCAGATTGGGGGGGACGGCCGGGGCTGGCCGAGTTGCTGACGGAATTGGCCCAGATCCCCGGCCTGGTCTGGATCCGCATCCTTTATGCCCATCCGGCCCGCCTGACGCCGGAGATCCTGGCCGTCATGGCCGCGCACGCCAACATCGTCCCCTATCTCGATCTTCCCATCCAGCACGCCCACGACGAGGTGCTGCGGCGCATGGGCCGGGGCCACGGCCGCCGGCACCTCATCGAGCTTTTTAAGGAAATCCGCCGGTATCTTCCCCAGGCCTGGCTGCGCACCACCATCATGGCGGGCTTTCCCGGCGAAACCGAGGCCCAGTTTGAATCATTATGCGAATTTGTTCAGGAAACCGGATTCCATCACCTGGGAGTTTTCATCTATGAACCCGAAGAAGGCACGCCCGCGGCGCGTCTGCCCGGCCCCGTGCCCCGGCGCACCGCCAAGACCCGGGCCCGGCGGCTCAAGGCGCTGCAAACCCGCCTGGTCAAGGCCCGGCTGAAAACCCTGGTGGGCACAGTGCAGGATGTGCTGGTGGAAGGGGTAAGCCAGGAGAGCGACTACCTGCTGGTGGGGCGTCTGGCCGGCCAGGCCCCGGAGATCGACAGCCGGGTCTATCTCACCGCAGGCGCCGGCCTGGTGGGGGAAATCCAGCCGGTCCGCCTCACCCGGGTGCTGGGCTGCGACCTGGCGGGAGAGATTCTGGGAGAAAAGGAAGAGGGGAACTAAGTGAGGCATGGGGGCAGAGGTCAAGGACCCTGCCCCCTCGGCCTGCCTCAATCAACGCTTATTCTTAACCCGCCTCAGAAAGACAGGCCCACGCCCAGGGCCAGCCGGTGGGTGTAGAGGGCATTGTCGAAGGTCATCCGGA
>CAZFWX010000026.1:0-7701 GCA_964522695.1 uncultured Desulfobacterales bacterium | reverse complement strand
GCGCTGTCCTGGTAGCTGGGGGTGAGCGCGGAGCTGGCCGTGAAGCTGGCGCCGAAATTCAAAGACACGTACGCCCCTTTGAGCCACTTGGGCGTGGCCGCGGCGTATTCCGCCGGCGCGGCGGGCTTGGCAAAGGCCCCAGGAACAAAGCCTGCCTGCTCCTCCTTTTGTTTCGCTTCCATAATTGACTTATATTTCTCATTGGCTGTCTCTACTTTTGAACTTTTATCCTTTACAATGGGCGACTCTTTTGTCTCACCTCTCATTTCGTTAGTTGTAATTTCCTTTACTGTCACTTCGGCGTTTTGATATTCATATTTTCGAATAGTTGTCGTAAATTCAGTAAATTCCATGTCTGATTTTTTGCGCTCAAACACTTTTGTTTCAGTTTGTTCAGAAGAAAGTCTTCCATCATTATCATAAGTATATTTTGTATTCTTCATTTCTTTATAAGTTGTCTTTCCATCCATGGAATGTTTCCCTTCACTAGTTTCTTTCACCGAAGATAATTTGCCATTATTATCATATTGCATTTCTTTCTCTTGAGTGACTATCGTCGGGCCGGATTCTTTTTGGGAGATTTCCTTTATTTTCACAATCCTGCCATCAGCAGTGGTAACTTCATACGTCAGATCTTTCAGCTTAATAGTTTGAGTCGTTGTTTCGGCAAAAACTGGAGCGGCCCAGAAAAGGGTCAGAGCGAGGACTGCCACCAGAAACGGAACGAAAGACAGGATAAGACGCGCTGACGGCCGGGCCGTCCCCCCCAAACTCTTTGGGAAAAGTTCGCAGCTCATGATTCTCTCCAGATTCATGAATTGGCAACATCTCTGCAGGAATAGACCTGCCGCCCTGGTTCACTTGGCCTGATCCTGTTAGATTATCTGGCACTTTAAGGGATTTGTGGTCAAATGACCATAGTCGATTATAACCATTTTTCATGATGGTCGTTTAAACACTACAATAACTATGATTCTTCCCATTAAGTCCGGCCCGCAAAATAACCTCGACAACTCTGGGCCATTCATCCACAATATTTTGGTCACTGCTGACGGGCTGCGGCGTCCCGGTTTCGTGAAAAAATTGACAAGCGGCCGGGATTCGAGTATTTTTTATATTTGGCGGAATTCACGGCATGTCAGGCTCCAGTGTCTTGAAGAAATTGGCAGGTGAAGTGGCGGCCATCAACCAGGCGCTGGTGGCCAACCTGCACACCCATGTGCCCTTCATCTCCCAGGTGGGACAGCATATCCTCTTGAGCGGCGGCAAACGCATCCGGCCGCTGCTCTTTGTCCTGGCCGCCCGCCTCTGCGGCTGCCAGAGTAACCATTTAGCCGATTTTTCCACCATTTTCGAATATCTGCACGCCGCCACCCTGCTGCACGACGACGTGGTGGACGCAGCCGCCACGCGCCGAGGCATGTCCACGGCCAACACCATCTGGGGCAACCAGGCCGTCATCCTGGTGGGGGATTTTCTCCTGGCCAAGGCCTTGTCTTTAGCGGTGACCACCGAACAGCTCAAGGTCCTGAAAATCCTGGCCCACACCACCACCATGATGGCCGAAGGGGAGATTCTCCAGCTCCTGCATGCCGACAACCTGGCCCTCACCGAAGAACAGTATTTCGAGGTGGTCAGCCGTAAGACCGCGGTGCTCATGTCCGCGGCCTGCCAGATCGGCGCCATCCTGGGCGGCGTACCTGAGCCCCAGGAAGAAGCCCTGGCCCGCTTCGGCGAGAACCTGGGCATCACCTTCCAGGTGATCGACGACATTCTGGATTTTACCGGCGATGCCGAGGAACTGGGCAAGCCGGTGGCCAACGACTTAAAGGAAGGCCGCATCACCCTGCCCGTGATCCACGCCCTGGCCCAGGCCTCCGAAGCCGACCGCCAGCGCCTGGAAGAAATGGCCAAAGACGTGCAGCCGGAGATGGTCCCCGAAATCCAGGCCATCCTCCAGCGCTACGACTCCCTGGGTTATGCCCGCACCCGGGCCCGGGACTTCACCCGGACGGCCGAAGACTGCCTCAGCATCTTTCCTGCCTCCAAAGAAAAGGACATTTTCCTGGCCATCACCGCAGAACTGCTGGAACGGACGTACTAAACACCGATCCCTCTGGTGCTTTTCCACCAGCCCTTATTGCCACAGGTTTCTAATCAGCCGAATTGGCAGGCCGTGCCACCCTGGACATCGGGCTGTTCCGCTGGAAGGCTCCTCATAGTTGGTGGCGCAGGCTTTCCCGCCGGCATACAGGGAGGCGGCGTGCGGGATGCCCTCCTTCCCATTTTTTGTTCATTTTATTCAATAGTTGCAGCCCCATGAGAGAATTCCACGACTAGCAGAGATACTGTTAAGTTCGCAAGCTGTCTAACGAAATCTTGAAGCCACGTGGCGCTCACACTTCCTGGTGTCCATATCCAGGGTAACGTAGCATAGTCCCAGCTCCTGGCCGGGCTGCAGGCACAGAGTGTCGCCCACCCAGGCCTGCCAGCGCCCGGATACCCGGGGAGATTCGTGAATGTGGCCGTGCAGGGAGAGCCGGGGCTGCCGGGTCGCCAGGAAGTCGTACACAGCCTGGGAGCCCACCCGGCGGCCGTCGTGGCACACGTCCAGCTCCAGGTGCGCGGGCGGCATATGCATGACGTAGACGCAGCGGCCCGCATCCCGGGGATGGGGCAGGTTCCCCAGTTCTTCCGCCAGGGTGGGCAAGCTTCTGGCATACGCGGGCCAGTCCGGCAGCCGCTCCCAGCCCTCCGGGGTTGACAGCAGTCCCGGGCCATATTGTTTCGGGAAGTGGAAAGCCTCCGTGTCCCGACGGCAGCGGTCCTTGAGCTGGAAGGGGTAATCCGCCACCCGGTTCATGCCGATGAATTCGTACTCCCCGATCTCCACCCGCCGTTGGGCCAGAACCTGCACGTGGGCAAAAGGCGCCGCGGTTATTGCCAGCAGGTCATCAAAAATGCGCAGATCGTCGTTCCCCAAAAAACACAGATAGTAAATGCCGGACTGCTCATACGCGGCAAAATGGGTCGCCAGGAAATTGCGGATGAAATGGCCCTGCCGGAATGGCTCGCCTGCCGAAGGCAGCATATCGCCGCCGTTGATCACCACCGGGAAGCCGCCTTGCCGGGCCAGAGCCAGGGTGCGTTCATATTTCCAGGTGCTGCCATGGAGGTCGGTGACGAAAAGGGCGCGCACGGCGAGGATTCCGTTTCAAGGATTCTGGCTAAGAAATTGAGGGAGGGGGCAGAGGTTGAAATCCCCTGCCCCCCCTCAACTTAAGACATTTCTTTTAAAAAAAATCTCAAACCTGCACCACCAGGTCATCCTCGGCCAGGAGAATCTCTCCGCCAAATTCCTGGGCCGCCAGGCTACCCACGTCCACTTCGTCACAGGGAGGATAAAAGTGCGTCAGGAGCAGGCGCTTGACGCCGGCCTGGGCCGCCATGCGGCCGGCTTCCGCGGGGGTCAGATGCCCCGGCGTCTTGTGCGGCATGGCGCATTCCAACACCAGCAGATCCGCCCCCCGGCCCAAATCCACCAAGGAGGTACTCACGTCCGTATCGCCGGAGTACACCAGGGATCGCCCGTCCGCTTCCAGCCGGTACGCCAGGCTGCCGAAGATATGATTTACGGGACCGCTCCTGATCAACAGGCCATCCAGCCCCACTTCGTCCGGGCCTTCGGGGGCCAGTTCGCGCAACTGCATGAGTCCGGGCGGCGCCGCCACCCATGTACCGAAAGCCCCTTGCAGGTGGGCGTAAAATTCCCGGAAGCCCCGGGCCACCAGGAGCTGAAAGGGCTCGGTGCGGGTATAGCCCAGGGAGTAATGCGTGGCAAAAAGAAACGGCACCAGGTCTCCCACGTGGTCCGGATGCAGATGACTTAAGGCGATGACGTCAAGCTGGGAAAAATTCACCCCGTGCCGCAACAAAGCCCGCAACGCGCCGCTGCCCAAATCCAGGAGCAGAAGCTGCCCCGCGGCCCTGACCGCATAGGCCGGCGAGCCCCGCGTGAGCGACGGCACCCCGGTGCCTGAGCCGAGTACGATAAGTTCCATAGGCCCTGGTGAAAGAATCGTGAGGGAGGGGGGCAGGGAGGTCACCTCCCTGGCCCTCCCCCCCACAATCACGTCTTACGCCCCGTCCACGTTGCTCATCTGGGTGACGTAGAACCAGTCGGCCGGGTCAGTGAGATAGTTGTGCATGTCCAGCAAAGTGAGGTAATGGCCCCGTTCTTCGTGTGCCAGGCTCATGAAGAAGCGCCGCGCCAGGGGAATCTGGGTCTCTTTGGCCAGCTTGGTGTAGTAATCAATGGAGCATTGCTCCATTTTGAGGCCGGTCTTCAGGGCCTCCAGGTCGTCTTTGCCGCCGCCCCCCTGGTCCTCTTTGTTCATGGCCAGGACGCAGACATAGGGTTCGGAGCGGGGCGGCTTGAATTCGGCCAGCTTTTCCGTCCAGCCCGGGTCTTTTTTGAGGCTCTCGTAGATTTCCGTAAATTTCTTGATGTGGTACTTCTCCGATTCGGCCAGATATTCCAAAACGTCTTTCACGCCTGCGCTTTTTACCTTTTTGGCGGCCTCCAGGTAGAACTGGCGGCCGTCCACCTCCATCTGGATGGCATCCTTCAGGGCCTTCAGCATGTATTCCTGCACCGTGGTCATGGTCGGCTCTCCCTTGTGCGCCAATGGGTTTCTTTGAACATAAGACCAAGCCAGGCCCTTGTCAAACAGTTCGCACCCGGTTGCCGGGGAAGCGGCGTCATGGTAAAAAAAGTTATGCTGACCCTCACCCGGGCGCTTCTCAGGCAGGTCTTCGGCCGCCATGCCCCGCCGCAGGAGACGCCGCCGGCCCTTGTGCCCGCGGGAGTGCTGGTGCCGGTTTTTTTCGCCGATGGCGAACCGCATCTTCTTTTTACCCAGCGCACCATGCTGGTGAAGGATCACCGGGGCCAGATCTCCTTTCCCGGCGGGGTGAAGGATCCAGAGGATGCCGATCTCAAAGCCACCGCAGTGCGGGAAAGCGGCGAGGAAATCGGCCTTGATCCTGCGGTGGTGGAGGTGTGCGGCACATTCAACCCCCTGGCCACCATCACCGGCTACTGGGTCGTGCCCTTCGTCTCGCTGATCCCCTATCCGTATGAATTCGTCCTCAACCGACGGGAGGTGGAGCGCCTGCTCACCGTTCCCCTGGCCGACTTCCTGCTTCCCGAGGCCTGGCGCACCGGCCCTTACACCTACCGGGGCCGCACCATGACCGTCTGCTGCTGGCGCAGCCGCGACACCACTATCTGGGGGGCCACCGCCCGCCTGCTCCTGAATTTCCTGGCCTGCCTGGGCGAATACCCCCTACCCCCCGACGTGGGCGGCAGCTGCGAGTTGGAAGAGGGGTGAATGATTGTGGGGGGAGGGAGTTTGAGGGAGGGGGGAGGGGTCTGGGACCCCTCGCCCCCTTTCTCAATTTTGTCCTCAGCAGCCGTTCACGCCGCCGTTGATCAGGCGCACCACGGGCAGATCCGGAAAATAATCGATGATATTGAGGCAGCCGTAGCGCTGGTCCAGGCGGAAGAGGTGGTCGAGCGGCAGCCCCAGGGCGTCGGCGAGGATGACCCGGTTGACGCCCGCGTGGGCCACCAAGGCCAGCGCCTGTCCGGGGTGGGCGGCCAGGATTTCTTTCAGTTTCGGCAGGGTCCGGGCACGCACGTCCATCAAGGATTCGCCGCCGGGAATGCGGAAGTTGGCCAGGTCATGGAAGCGGGCCTGGAGTTCGGCAGGGTAGCGTTCGCTGATTTCCGCGAGGGTCAGGCCTTCCCACACCCCGAAATGCACCTCCCGGAATTCGGGGCAGGCCTGGGGGGAAATTTCGCGCCCGACTGCAAGCAGGTCAGCGCCCTTGCGGGTGCGGGAGAGGTCGGAGCTGTAGATGCCGGCCAGGGGCGCGTCGCGCAGCTGCGCGGCCAGGTGGCCGTACTGCGCCAGTCCCGCGTCGCTCAGGCCGATATCGTTGTTGCCGTGGTAGCGGTCCGTGTGGCCGTCGGCCACTTGGCCGTGGCGGATCAGGTAAAGGCGTGTGGCCACCAGACGGCGGTCCTGGAGCAAAGCCGCGACCTGCATCAGGGCCCTTCCAGGATGACGTTGCTGGGCACCACCGCCACCCCGCTGGCGGTGACGGTGAAGAGGCGGGCGTCGGCCTCGGCGTCGTAGCCGATGGTGAGGCGGGGCGGGATGTTCACCCCGTCTTCGATGATGGCCCGGCGGATTCTGGCCCCCACCCCCACCTTGACCCTGTCCCAGAGGATGGCATCCTCCACTTCGGCCCCCTTGGACACAGCTACTCCGGGGGAGAGGACCGAACGGGCCACCTTGGCTTCGTGGAGGACGCAGCCCGCGCCCACCAGGGAGTCGGTCACCTCCACGGGCTTGTCGTGGCTCAAATATTTGGCCGGGGGCAGATGGCTCACATGCCCGCGGATGGGCCAGTCGCCGCCGAAGAGATCAAAAATGGGATTTTCGCCTAAAAGGTCCCGGTGCGCGGCGAAATAAGCGTCTAACTGGCCGATGTCCCGCCAGTAGCTGGGCGCGCCGGTGGCCGGGTCTCCGAAGGTGTGCGCGAAGACCCGTTTCTTGCCCACCATGCGGGGAATGATGTTCATGCCGAAATCGTGCTTGCTGGCCTGATCCTTGGCGTCGGCGATGACCTCCTGGATGAGGCTTTCGGCCTTGAAGATGTAGACGCCCATGGAGGCCAGAGCCACGTCCGGGTTGCCGGGCATGGCCGGCGGATCGTCGGGCTTTTCCAGGAAGTTGACCACGCTGCCGTCCGACTCCGTGTGCAGGATGCCGAAAGCCCGCCCCTCCAGGCGGGGCACCATGACCGTGGCCACGGTGAGGTCGGCGTTCCGGGAGAGATGAAACTCCATCATCTCGGCGTAGTTCATCTTGTAGACGTGGTCGCCGGAGAGGATGAGAACATGCTGGGGCCGCTCCTGCTGCAAGAGGAAAAGGTTCTGGTAGATGGAGTCCGCGGTGCCCCGGTACCAGCGGTTCACGGTGATCTGCTGGGGAGACACGGAGTAGATGTACTCGCCAAACTCGGGCCGCAACAGGTCCCAGCTCAGGCGCAGGTGCTGGTCCAGGGAGAGGCTGCCGTACTGGGTGAGGACGTAGATGCGCCGGATGCCCGAGTTGAGGCAGTTGGACAGGGTGAAGTCGATGATGCGGTAGATGCCGCCGAAGGTGATGGCCGGCTTGGCCTTGTCCCGGGTGAGGGGGTACAGGCGCTCGCCCTTGCCGCCGGCCATGACGATGGTGGTGAGACCGGGGAAACGTTCCATCTTGACTGTCCTGGAAAGGGTTATGGGGGACACCCGCCCTCGGGTGTCTGCACAGGCTGGAAGCCTGCACCACCAAAATCATATGCACGGGGTGGCGGGGGGACGCCCGCCCTGCCGCACTTTTATGATTTATGGGGTCAGCCGCCGCATCATGAGAACATGCTAAGAGCCGATGAGTTCTTGAATCTTCTCTTTCAACTCGCTAAAGTCTGAAGATTTGACGATATAGGCGTCCGCGGCCCAGCTCATGAAGCTTTCCTTGTAGGCCGAATAGGCGCTGTGCAGGATGACTTTCAGGTGTTCCTTGAGCCCCAGGATGCGGGGCAGGGCCTCCAGGCCGTCCATGCCGGGCATGCGGATGTCCAGGA
>CAZFWX010000025.1:0-29255 GCA_964522695.1 uncultured Desulfobacterales bacterium | reverse complement strand
AGGGCGAAGGCCGGGCCCGCGCTGAGCGCGGTGCTGTCCCAGAAGTCTCGCCGGTAGCGGTAATAATCATGCAGCCGGCTCAGAGACTTGGCCAACCGCCGCAGGTTTTCGTCCTCCAGTTGGTCCAGGCACTGCTGCAGAAAGACCAAAAACGCAGCGGGGAGATAAAAACCCTCCTTGCCGAGGCTGCCCTTAAATTCCAGCTGGTAGTGCCCATCCTGAAACTGGACGAAATCAGCGTTATAGTTTTTATACTCCGTCATCAAAGGGGCATCAGCCAGGCGCAGGTCCCCCAGGGGCAGACGCGGCCGCGCCGGGGGCCCTTCGCCGGTGAGGACTTTTTCCACCACCTGACCGAGAAAGGTCATCAACTCCTGGGCCACGCGCGGTTCATGGAGTTCGGCCAACTCGTAGAGGATCCGGGCATAGAAATACAGCGCCAGGATCAAGGTGTCCCCGGCCTGATTGGCGCTCTGGTGCCAGTGCACCGTGGCGGACACCAGGTTGTCTTCCGAGAAGACGATGTGCACCGTGGCCTTGGGGGTTCCCCGTTTCCGGCTGAATTTGGCGAACAGGCGTTTGATCATGGCGTCGGTGCGGCAGCAGGGCCTTCGATGATGGTGAGGGTATAGCCGTAACGGCCTTCGGCAAGGTTGTCCGGGGTGTCAAAGAAAACCACGGTGAAAGGCTGGCCTTCTCCCGGAGAGACCAGGGGCGCCCGGGAGCGTCCTCCGGGAGTGTCCAGCCAGCGGTTGATAGTCTCGGGCGGCAGCTTCTTCAGTTCCTCTGCCGTCATCCGGGTGCCCGCATAAAAAAGCCGTTCCATCACCGGCCGGTTCTGGGCATCGGTGAGCGCGGCCTTGAGAAGGACCGGCCCCCGGGACTGCTTGCCGGTATTTTTCACTTCCCCCCCGATGACGAGCATCCTGTTTCCCTGATCATTGATCAACCCCTGGAAGAGCGCTTCTGCCGCTTCCACCTTCAGTTCCTGGAGCTCCTGGGGAGAGGCAGGCGCTGCGGGCGGCTTCACCGCCAGCGTTTCGCCTGGCGGGGCGGAGCCCCTTACATAGTGCTTCAGGCGCCATCCCAGGTTGAAATATTTCGCCAGCCCCACTCCCAGGGCGATGCTGACCATGGCCGTCAGGATAAGACCCGCCAGGAATTTCCCTGACCGGCCGGAAGGGCCGGCAGCCTTTGCAGCACCGGCGGCAGGGGTGGCGCCCAGGGGGGCAATTGCAGGGGGTGGCTCATCTTCCCCCCTCTGGGGAGAGCGTGGAGGGGAGGGGGCCGGGGCCTCCGCCTCGGAGTGAGACTCCGCTTCGGGTATGTGCCAGGTCTCGGGCCTGATCTCCGCTACTTCGCCCTGCCGGGAAACCCAGAAAAGATGCCGGCAGGATGAGCAACGCGCCTTGGCCCGCTCCTTGGTGATCCGGGTTTCATCCAGGTAAAAGCGGGTGCCGCATTGGGAGCAAGTGATGACCATAACCTGAAGAGCCTGGAATTATTAAGTAATATCCAATTAGCTCTTAAATAACTTAGCCAATGGCGGGGGAAAAGTCAATGGTTTCCCGGCATCTTAAATCTTACCCGAAAAAAGTCCGGGAAGGCAGGTCCGGTTTAAACCACGGTGAAGCGGGAAACCTGGAGGCTCAGTGACTTTCCGGTTTACATGCTTTGGGAGATAATTTATAAATAAGAGATAATAAGGGAATCCGTCCCCCATCAGCGAGAAGTGCTACTGCGCTTGCAGGTTTTGCCATGACCTTGAGGGACCATTACCGGATTTTGGGAGTGTCGCCGCGGGCCGGCTGGGAAGAGATTCGCAAGAGCTTCCGTGACCTGGCCTGGCGCTTCCATCCGGACCGCAACCCCGACAACCCCGGCGCGGCCGCCCAGTTCCGGCAGGTGTTGGAGGCCTATGAAGCGGTGGGCGCAGCGCGGTCCCCCGTACGCCGCCGCAAGAGTGCCGAATCATTTTATGTGCGGCCCGGGGTCCGGGTCAATGATGAGCTCTTTTCCGAATACTTCGGCATGCGGCGTCCGGAGCCAACCGCCGGGGCCGGCACCGGTCCCGACTTCCGGTATGATCTCCGGGTGGCGTTTGCGGATGCCGTTTTGGGAGCGGCCATGGACATCGAGGTGCCCCGCCTCCTGGCCTGCGAGGCGTGCGGACGGACGGGCCGGGCCCCGGGCGCCCCGGTGGAAATCTGCCCAGACTGCCAGGGAACCGGCCGCCGCGCCCTGGGTCCCGGCATGCTGCGCCTGGGCCCCATCTGTTCCCGCTGCCAGGGCTGCGGACACCTCATCCTGCACCCCTGCGGCCACTGCCACGGCAGTGGCCTCGCGCTGATCAGCCAGACCTATCGGGTGACCATCCCCTCGGGCACGGAGGACGGAACCCGGCTTTCCTTCCCCGGTCAAGGCGGACCGGGATTTAACAACCGACCGCCGGGGAACCTGGAAGTGGTGATCTCCGTCGAACCCCACGCCTTTTTTATCCGCAAGGGCAATGACCTGCACTGCCGCTTCGAAATTTCCTTTGCCCAGGCCACGTTGGGGGGACGGGTGCGTATCCCCACGTTGCGGGGTTTCCGCACCCTGACCTTGCCCCGGCGGACCGAGAGCGGCCGCAGGTTTCGCCTGGTGGGCGAGGGCGCCCCGGCCCGGGGCCAAAACCCGCCCGGGGACCAGGTGGTGACTGTGGTGGTCAGCACCCCCCGGCATCTGACCAGAGGTCAGCGGGCGATTCTGGAGGAATTGGCCCGGTTGGAGCAGGAACCGGTAGGGGCTGCGGCCCATGAATGAATTCACGCACCTGGACGAGACCGGCCGGCTGCATATGGCGGAAGTGGCGGAAAAGCCTCCCACCCTCAGGCAGGCCACGGCTCACTGCCGGGTGCGGCTGGGTCCGAAAATCTTTCCTCTGCTCCTGGCGGGCCAGATGCCGAAAGGGGATGTGTGGGCTGCGGCCCGGCTGGCAGGCATTATGGCGGCCAAACAGACATCTCAGCTTATCCCCCTGTGCCATCCCCTGCCTTTAACCGGCGTGGAGGTGGATTTTGACCCGGAACCTGAGGCAGAGGCGGTATGGGTCCGGACCCGGGTGCGCACCGTGGCGCGCACGGGGGTGGAAATGGAAGCCCTGACGGCCGCAGCCGTGGCCGCTCTCACCATCTATGACATGTGCAAGGCGGTGGATAAAGGCATGGTAATCGAAGACTTGCGGCTCCTGGAAAAAAGCGGGGGCAAAAGCGGCGACTACCGGGCAACAGCCACCGCCGTTTCCCGAAACGCATAATGGACACCGAACGCCTGACATTTTTCCGCGAACTGCTGGAGCAGCGGCTCCAGGAACTCCTGGGGGAAGCCGACAAAACCCGGACGGGGATGACCGGCGGCCCCGCAGTCCCCCTCCCTGACCCCACCGACAGGGCCGCATTGGAGACGGACCGCAATTTTGAACTGCGCATCCGCGACCGGGAACGGCGGCTCATCCTCAAGATCCGGGAAGCCATGGAGCGCATCGAAGACGGCAGCTACGGCGTCTGCGAAATCTGCGGCGGCGACATCGGGGAAAAGCGTCTCATCGCCCGTCCCGTGACCACCATGTGCATCCGCTGCAAGTCCCGCATGGAAGAACTGGAGCGGATCCGCAAAGCCTGAACCCGCTCCGGCCCAAATCCGGAAGAGGGTAGGGGCCCTGGCCCCGGCCTGCTTCTCCCAATACCTCAGGCAGTCGTGCGCCCTTGAAAAAGCTTTGTAACCTCAAAGATGTCACCCTGGAAGAATTGACCGGGTTGGTCGCCGGCTGGGGCCATTCCCCCTTTCGGGCCCGGCAAATCCTGAAGTGGGTCTTTCAGAAAGGGGTGACGGATTTCGGCCAGATGACCGATCTGAGCCGGGCCTTCCGGGAGGAACTGGCCGGCCTGGCCCGCCTGAGCAGCCTGACGCTTGACCACAGCCAGGACTCCGCGGACGGCAGCCGCAAATTCCGCTGGCGCCTGGAAGACGGCCTGGCCATCGAATCGGTGCTGATCCCCGAAGCCGACCACCTGACCTTGTGCCTGTCCTGCCAGGTGGGTTGCGCCCAGGGCTGCCGCTTCTGCCTCACCGCCCGGCAAGGCTTTGTGCGGCACCTCAGCGCCGGGGAAATGGTGGACCAGATCCTGGCCGTCCGGGCGCTCCTGCCCCCGGGACGCCCCCTCACCAACCTGGTCTTCATGGGCATGGGGGAACCCCTGGCCAACTTGGAGGCCTTAACCCGGGCCCTCGGCATCATTGAGGCCCCCTGGGGACTCAATTTCTCGTACCGCCGGGTCACCGTCTCCACCGTGGGACTGGCCCCCCTCATTCCCCGGCTGGGAGAGGCGGTTCCCTTCAACCTGACCATCTCCCTGAATGCCCCGGACAACGCCACCCGCAGCCTGATTATGCCCGTGAACCGGCGCTACCCCCTTGAGGAAGTGCTGGCCGCCTGCCGGGCCTTTCCCCTGCCCCGGCACCGGCGCATCACCTTTGCCTATGTGCTCCTGGACGGCGTCAACGACTCGCCGGATCAGGCCCGTCAACTCGCCCGGCTCCTCAGGGGTTTTAAAGCCAAGATCAACCTCATTCCCTTCAACCCGCACCCCCGGTTGCCCTTTAAAACGCCGCCGCCGGCGCGCATTAACGCCTTCCAGGAGATCCTCCGGGAGGCCCATTACCCGGTCTTCCTGCGGGAAAGCCGGGGCGCGGACATCGCCGCGGCCTGCGGCCAGTTGATCGGGGAGTGAGGCATAATGAATGTGGGGGGCCAGGGAACGCGGTTCCCTGCCCGCCCCCCACGCCCCCCTCCCAACCCTAACGCGTAAGGGGTTGGGGAGGGAGTTTGAGGGAGGGGGCAGGGGGCTGTGACCCCTGGCCCTCTCCCTCAACAACTCCAACAATAAGGGAACCTCATGTTTCGCACTGCCTGGCAGGTAAACCTGGCCGCGGCCCTCATGAGCGCCGCTGTTATCCTGTATCTGGTCAATTTCCTGGTGTTTCAGGATGCCCAATTCATGCTCAAGCTGCTGCTGGCGCAACTGGGTTTCCTGCCCATTTCCGTCCTGCTCGTCACCCTGGTCATCAACCAGTTGCTGGTGAGGCGGGAAAAGCTGGCCCGGATGAGCAAACTGAACATGGTCATCGGAGCCTTTTTCAGCGAGGTGGGGGTGGAACTGCTGCGGTTTTTTGCGGCCTTTGATGAGCATGCCGACTCCCTTTCCCTGGAATTGGGCGGGGGGCGCGCCTGGGCTCCGGAAATGTTCACGGATCTGCGCCGCATGGCCGCGGACCACCGGCCGGCCATTGACCTGACCTGGGGCGACCTGCCCGGCTTGCGCCAGTTTCTCAAGGAGAAGCGGCCGTTCCTGCTGCGCCTGCTGGAAAATCCCTGCATCTTTGAACACGAGTCCTTCAGTCAGCTCATGTTGGCCATCTTCCACCTGAGCGAAGAATTGTTCCACCGCCAGGAACTGGGCCATCTGTCCCAAAATGACCGGGCCCATCTTGCCGCTGACCTGGAAAGAGGATATATTCTGCTGATTTCCGAATGGCTGGCCTACCTGGAATACCTGGACCGGGAGTATCCGTATCTCTTTTCCCTGGCCGTGCGCTTGAATCCCTTCAACCCTCAGGCCGGCGCGGCCATTCGGTAGCAGTGGGTGGTGAGCAGTAAGCAGTGAGCAGTTTCTTACGAGCCGGTGGCTCAGGGGTAGATCATGAAAAACCCGGTGGGGCGGGCCTCCGTGCCCGCCGCAGGCACTGTCTGAAAGCCTGCGCCACCAATGTTGCCGGTTTATTCTCATAATCAACCTGAAGTTTCACGGGGGATTCCATGGCGCAGCATGCTTCTTTGACGGGAGAAACAGTGAAGGTGGGGCCGGCCGGGGAATTGCAGGCGCCGGATAACCCTATTGTGCTTTTCATCGAAGGGGACGGCACCGGTCCGGACATCTGGCGGGCCACCCAGGCGGTGCTGGACGGGGCCGTAGCCAAGGCCTACGGCGGGGCGCGGCAGATAGTCTGGCAGGAAATCCTGGCCGGCGAAAAAGCCTTCAAGGCCACCGGGGATTACCTTCCGGAAGCCAGTCTGACGGAATTGCGCAAATACCGGGTGGCTTTGAAGGGCCCCCTGACCACGCCGGTGGGGGGCGGCTTCCGGTCCCTGAACGTGACCCTGCGCCAGGTGCTGGACCTGTACGCCTGCATCCGGCCGGTGCGCTATTATACCGGGGTGCCCAGCCCCATGAAGCATCCGGAAAAAATTGACATGACCATCTTCCGGGAGAACACCGAAGACGTCTACGCCGGCGTGGAATGGGAAGCCCACAGCGCCGAGGCCCGGCGGCTCATCGACTTCATGAACGGAGAACTGGGCACCAAAATCGACACCGGCGCGGCCATCGGCATCAAGCCCATGACCTCGCGGTGCAGCAAGCGTCTCATCCGCATGGCCCTGAAATATGCCCTGGAGCGCGGCAAGGCCAGCGTCACCCTCATGCACAAGGGCAACATCATGAAGTACACCGAGGGCGCTTTCCAGAACTGGGGCTACGAGGTGGCCCTGGAGGAATTCGAGCAGCAGGTGGTCTCCGAAGCCGAGCTCCACAGCCGCTTCCACGGCAAGGCCCCGGCAGGGCGGGTGATCCTCAAGGACCGCCTGGCGGACAATCTTTTCCAGCAGGTGCTGCTGCGGCCCGATGAATACCAGGTCATCGCCACCCCCAACTTGAACGGCGACTACCTCTCCGACGCCCTGGCGGCCCAGGTGGGAGGCCTGGGCATGGCTCCCGGCGCCAATATCGGCGACGGCTGCGCCATCTTCGAAGCCACCCACGGCAGCGCCCCCAAATACGCGGGGCAGGACAAGGTCAACCCCGGCTCCCTCATCCTCTCCGGGGCCATGCTCCTGGAATACCTGGGCTGGGGCGAGGCGGCTGGGCTCATCCACCAGGCCCTGCCCAAGACTCTGGCCGACGGCATCGCCACCTACGACCTGGCCCGCCAACTCCCCGGCGCCCGGGAAGTGCGCTGCTCCACCTTCGGCCAGGAATTGATCGCCCGGATGTGAGGGAGATGCCAGGGAAGACGGTAGGGCCGGGTTTAAAACCCGCCTCTATCCAATCTCCCGCACACAGCAGAAGGTCAAGGCGGCACAGGCTTCCGGCCCGGGAAGGCGCATGGCGGGGTGCGCTTCGCTTTTTCGCCCTACCAAACCTGGGCCACAGCTTGAATAATATGGCTGAGCGGCCCTCTGTGCCCGCCGTTTTATGATGCGCAGGCTGGAAAGCCTGCGCCACCGAAGAAGGTGCACAGTGCGCACCATTATTAAATCAGGTGTCATTCAGGGGATCAACCTGCCCATCCAGCAAAGCTTGAGGTGGCACAGGTGTCCTCACCTGTGCAGAAAAACCGCCCCAGCCCGTTCCACCTTTCCCAACCTCTCCAGTTTCTCCAGGTGCTTTGTCAGCATCTGCCCTTCCATGTGGTCATAGACGAATTGGGGGTCGCGATTCCTGCCGTAAATGAGGCGGTGGCGCACCAGTTGGTCCAAGGTATGGGGCATGGAGAGCAGTTTCAGAAGACGCTCTTGCCGGTGAGCCAAAACCTCCTGAAAATACCGGAGCCCCGCCCTTGCTTCCTCTGCGGTGAAAATTCCCTGTTCGTGCGCGGTGAGCCAGATGGCCGCCGGAAAATCCAGCAAATGCTTAAGGGTTTCTTCATACGCGGGGAGATCCGAGGCCGCGTCCCCGTACCAGGGGCCGAAGGCGCTCAGGTCCACGTCTGCGGCATAGATGAGGTTGTGTTCCGGGAAGAAAAAGCAGCTGTGTCCCGGGGTGTGGCCGGCCGCGGCCACCACTTCCAGCACGATGTCGCCGTTATGAAAGCGTTGGCCGGGATGGTAGGGGATGAGAGGGTTCTGGAGAGGGAAGTGAAAATCCCGGGTCAGGCTTGCCGCCAGGTAATCCTGATATGCCGGTGACGTCACCCCCATCAGATCATATATCGCGGTGAGCGACGCAAAGGCCGCGGCTTCGGCCGCGGGCCCATAAAATTGGGCCTCCGGAAAGAGATAATGATACTTCAGGTGGTCTTCGTGGAAGTGGCTGAAAAACACCCGGCGCACCCTTCGGGTCCGGGCCAGGCGGGTTAAAAACTCCTTGTGGGAGCTGGGGTCCACCACCCAGCTCTCCTGGCCCTCGATCACCAGGGAGTGACAGTACGGATAGCGGCCCGCCTTTTTGCCGGGAACGAAAAGGATGGGCCCGAAAGCCACCGGCGCCTCCGGGGCCGGACGGCGGAGTGGGGGAGGGTAGAGGAGTGGGGAACTTTCCTGGGTGATAGGGGGCTCCGGAAAGAGACCTTAATCTGCCGGGCTAGGTTTTGGGAAAGACCTGCTCCCACACCCCGGCCAGACCTTTAATGAAAAAGGGGACGCTGAGGAAGATGACCCCCAGCCAATAGGGCATATAGAGGAACGGAAAGAAGAAATACAGCGATATTCCCAGGGCGAGAATGGCGCCCCCGTAGATGAATTGCTGCACGCTCTTTATTAAGATGGACTTGGAGAAGTGCTTGTTCAGATTGTCTATTTCGGTATTGAAATGACTTTCCATGACTTCGCGGCAGATGGGCAGCATGGCTTCCAGAAAAGAACGGTCCCACCCCTCCAGCGCCATTCTTTCGACGATTTCTCTCACCTTTGCTTCCTGCCGCCAGGATTCCAGATAGCCTGCAGTCACCAGGCCATACCAGAAAAGATCCCTCTGGGCCGGGTCCAGGGGGGGCAGGTTAAAATTTCCCTGCATCAATTTGTCGATATGTTCTCCCAGGTTGCGCACCAGTTGCTGGGAGGCTTTGTGCAACTCCTCATTGAGTTCGAGATCAGCCAGGGTTTTAATAAATTGCAGGTCTTCGGTCATGGCGCCTTCCTGTGAGCCCCATCCAGACTGGGCCGAAACAGGGCTACAGAAGCCTGGGAAAAAAGGCGGGGGGAGAGCCGGAGACCCGTGCCCTTCCGGGCTCCCCGCAAGCCAACGACACGCCAGCCCAAGTGAAGCCGCACTGCCTCGGGAACGTTCGCCTGTTAGTCCGATTCACTGACGTACAGCAGTTCAAACCGGCCGCCCAATTCCTGGCGCGCCGCGGCCACCCCTTCGGGGCTCAGGTTTTTCACCCGGATATACACGTCCCGGAAGCCCTCCTGGGAAGTGGTGTAAGAAGACAGGAGGCTGACGAAGCGGGCTCCCTTATCCCGCAGCAGGTCCACCACTTCCTTGATGAGTCCCGGCCTATCCTCCAGGCGGAGGGCGAACTGCACGCCCCCCTGCTGGATGCCGGTGATATGCATGAAGGCCCGGAAGACATCAGACTGGGTGATAATCCCCACCAGCCTGCCCGTATCGTCCACCACGGGCATGCCCGAAACGGTATGCTCCAACATGAGTTCGGCAGCCCGCTCCACCGTATCATCGGGTTTCACGGTGATGGGGTTGCGGGTCATGATGTCGCGCACGTGCAGTTCGGCCAACAGATAATAGAGTTCGTGCACGTCCAGGGTGGTGGCCTTGGAGGGTGAGGCCTCCTTCAGGTCGCGATCGGTAATGATACCCACCAGGGCGCCGTCGTGCAGCACGGGCAGCCGCCGGAAGCGATTCTGCTTCATCAGGTGAATGGCCTTCATCATGGACGTGTCATCGGTAATGGTCACAGGGTCACTGGTCATCCAGTGGTTCACCAGCATGGCCGCCTCCGCTTGGGGGTGTTGACTGCCGCAAAAATATCCGCAAAGCCTCTGGAAAATTGGTTGATTTTACCTTGAATAGGGAATATCTGCAAGAAAGTCGCGCCACAGTATGAGGTTACCCATAAATTATAAGAACGGTAGTGCGGGCGTCCCGCCCGCCGCAGGCACAGGCTGTAAAGCCTGCGCCACCGATAAAGGAACTTTTCAAAGCTGGCTATGGGAAAAATCTCCCGGTCAGCAGCGGGGAGGAGGGAAATATGGATCTGAAGCTGATTGAAAGCCTGGAGGCGCCGGCCCTGCGGCAATATGTGCAGTTCCTGCTCCATCATTACCGGGTCATGGATTCATTCTGGTACATCTTCATCGCCGAAAGCTTTGACGAAGCCACGGCCGACCGCATCAACGAGAAGGTCTGGGGCAAGGTTCCGGCCCTGGCGGTGCGGGACTTGAAGAAGCGCTTCGCCATAGAGGCTGCGGGCCTCACAGGCTTTGTCCAGGCCATGCGGTATTGGCCCTGGACCATGCTGGTGGGCTATCAGATTGAAGAAAAGCCCGGGGAAGTGCTCATCACCGTGCCGTCCTGCCCCACGCAGGTGGCCAGGCTGAAGCGCGGCCTGCCGGAATACGCCTGCAAAGAGATGCACCGGGGGGAATTCGAGAGCTTCGCCCGGGAGATCGATCCCTCTATCCGCACCGAATGCCTCTTTGCGCCGCCGGACCCGCATCCTGAGGAGATGTTTTGTCAGTGGCGGTTTACTGTGGTGGGGGAAGGGGCTTAAAGATTACGCTGAACGGTGGGGCGGCGGCCCTGGCCGCATTTTCTTCCTTACCGCACTTTTTAAAATCATGAAGAGCCCGGTGGCACAGGCTTTCCAGCCTGGGCGGACACCCCAAGGCTGGTGTCCTGCATAAACCCCTCCTGACAGACGCTCTTTGCTCACTTCAGCTTAATCCACAGCAGCCGGGCGGTGGCGGGTCCGGGATTGCGCCATTCGCCGGGCACCTCCGACGTCAGGTAGATGACATCCCCGGTCTTTATGGTATGCACGGCCTTGCCCACCCGCACCTGGAGTCGGCCGGACAGGAGATAACCCATTTCCTCTCCCTTGTGGAAAAAGAAATGGGCCGGCAGCGTCTCCTTGGGGCTGATCTCAATGAGGTAGGGTTCGGCCCTAACCGTCATATCCACGGGAAAGAGGTGCTTGGCGAAGACCGCGCCCTCATGCAGGTCGCCCAGTTTCACTTCCGCCGCGTCCGCGGGCGTAAAAATCAGGCGCCCCTGGCCTTCCTGGCGGTCCTCAAAGAAAGAGGTGAGGTCAACGGATAAGACTTCCCCCATCTTGATGAGCGCAGGCAAGGACGGATAGATGAGGTTGCTTTCCACCTGGGAAATGGTGCTGGGAGTCACCCCCACGAGCCTGGCCAGTTCAGTCTGGGACAGGCCTCTTTTTTGCCGGAATTCCTTGAGCCGGAGCCCCAGGTCGATCCGGCCGGCGGATCGTCTTTCGTCGTCAAAGGTGACGGTGAGGTCCTTGGTCCAGTAGGTGTGGGGTTTGTGGAACTCGTCGGGGCTGCGGTTTTCGGCCTTCAGGATGGTGAGCGAGGTGGTGCCCCGCTTGATGGACAACTCAATGGCCACCTGGGCGATCTGATTGATCTGGGCCCGGAACCGCTGGGAATGGGAGTTCTTTTCCAGGATCCAATAGGCGATGGTGTTGAGATCGTACAACCGGGGGCAGGAATGGGAGTAAAAATTGAGGAGCCGGTCTTCGCTCCCCCAGATCTCCTGCATGCCCGTTAAGCTCTCGAAGACGAAGCGCACGTCTCCGGACATGGACCCATGCACCTGGTAGAGCAGATCCATGAATACCGCGGGGTTGTGGGGCTCTTCCACTAAAATGAGGCGGCACGTCGGCCGCACATCCGGTTCCTCATAAAATTTGCGGAAGAACGGCGCGCCATTGCCCTTGCCGTTGGTGAAACAGTCCAGGATGGTGAGGTTGGGATAGTTGGCCAGGTCGGCCAGCTTGTCCAGGAGGTTTTTGGGAGACCGGTCAAAACTTACATAAATGAAAGATTTTTCTTCCAACTGGGAGGCCTGGAGGAAGTTGAGACAAAAAACCGGGGCCAGACTGCCGGCATCATCATGCCAGAGCACGTTATCCCCGATGAATAACCCTCCCAGAAGCAGGTCCAGGGACCCGATCCCCGAATGCACCCTTTGTTTGGCTGAGACCACCTGCCCTCCCGTTGACAATTATTGTTTAAATGTAAGGAATTTGACCACCTGCGTCAAGGATCGCGACGGCCTACGGGGCCTTTTCCGGGCTGGCGCGGCCATGGCGCGGATATGTGGTCCTTACGCCCCTGCGCCGGGGCTGAAAATAATTTAGTATGACTAAAAATATGCCTTTCAAATTAACAAATATGATGGTAAATATCAGTGAAACTAACAAGCTTGTCATATTTTTCATCTCAGGAAATTGCCTCCTTCAAAGCTATCCATTTGATATCATTGTCAATTAAAAAAAATCGCAGGCGTGGTCCGCTTATTGCAATTTTTTAGCTTTTTGCCTGTTCCACCCTTTCTTGGTTAACAACGCCTTTGAAAGGAGTGGATTATGTCTTTAAGCAAACCCAACCGTAGTCCTGCCACCCTTACCGCCAACCGGGTAAAACCCGCGCCCATTTCCGGCATCTGCGTCACCTGCCTGGACGGCTGCGAAGGCCCCTGCGAGGTCGGCCGCTCAGCCATTAAAGGCCGGGAAGTCATCTATCCCCAGCCGTTCGGCAAAGTGACCGCGGGCTCCGAGAAGGATTATCCCGCAGATTTCTCCTACTTTAACATCCAGGGCACCTGCGTGGGCGCCCAGGGGATGGAGGCCGACTCCGACAAGGCCATCTTCCCCGCGGTGGACTGCACCACCGGCCTGGGCGCAGACGGCAGCATCAAGCTGGACTTCCCCGTTTTCACCGGCGCGGTGGGCTCCACCGACATCGCCCGCATCAACTGGGAAGAGATGGCCGTGGGCGCGGCCATCTCCGGGGTCATCGTCATCGCCGGCGAGAACATCTGCGGCATGGACGGCGCGGCCGAGATCAAAAACGGCCGGGTGGTGCGCTCCCCCGAAATGGAGCGCCGCATCAACACCTTTAAAAAGTGGTACAACGGCACCGGCGGCATCATCATCCAGGCCAACGTGGAAGACACGCGTCTTGGCGTGCCCGAATACGTCATCGAAAAGCTGGGTATCGAGATCTTCGAACTGAAGTGGGGCCAGGGCGCCAAGGACATCGGCGGCGAAGTCAAGCTGAAGACCCTGGACCGGGCCCTGCAGCTTAAAAGCCGGGATTACATCGTGCTGCCCGATCCCCGGGACCCCGCGGCCCAGGAAGCCTTCAAGGTCGGCGGCATCAGCGAGTTCGAGCGCCATTCCCGCTTAGGGATGGTGGAAGAGGAAGGGTTCTACAAAGAGGTGGAGCGCCTGCGCAAGGTGGGCGCCAAGTACGTCACCCTGAAAACCGGCGCCTACCGGCCGGCGGACTTGGCCCGGGCCATTAAGTTCTCCTCTGAAGCCAAGATCGATTTGCTCACCATCGACGGCGCGGGCGGCGGCACCGGCATGAGCCCCTGGCGTATGATGAACGAATGGGGCATCCCCACCGTGCACCTGGAGTGCCTCACCTACCAGATGTGCGAGCGCTTGAAGGCCAAGGGCGCCTATATCCCGCCCATCGCCATCGCCGGCGGTCTCGCCCTGGAAGACCATATCTTTAAGGCCATTGCCCTGGCCGCGCCGTATGTCAAGGCCGTGTGCCTGGGCCGCTCCATCATGACCGCAGCCATGGTGGGCAAGACCCAGGGCAACCTCATCGCCCAGAAATTTGAAAAGGCCGGCAAGAGCAAAGAGGCAGCCTTTGAGGCCCTGTTTGCGGTGGGCTCGCAACTCAAAGAGCGCTACGGCAAGGACTTCGGCAAGATTCCGGCCGGCGCCATCGGCATGTACTCGTACATCGACCGCCTGCGCCAGGGAATGCAGCAACTCATGGCCGGCGCCCGGAAATTCGCGCTGCAGTACATCTCCCGGGACGACCTGGTGGCCCTGACCCGGGAAGCCGCGGAAATCTCCGGCATCCCCTATGTCATGGATTCGGACAAGGAAGAGATCGCCAAGATCCTGGGATGAACCCAGATCTCTGCATCAACCAACAAAACCAACATTAGCCGACCAAGGGAGTGGAATCATGATCCGCCGAGAAGCTGCTCATAAGAAGACCATTTGTCCCAATTACTGTCAGGACTGCTTCGCCATGCGCGTCTGCCCCACCCACGCCATTTACGAAGAGCCTGAGGCCATCAACGTGGACGTGGATCTGTGCATCGCCTGCGCCACCTGCAAATCCATCTGCACCGCATACGGCTACAAGGCGCTGGAAAAGTGCCGGATGAAAGGGCTGTAAGAAAATATTGAGGGGCTAGGGGGTTGGTGCCCAAGAGCACCGCCCCCTGCCCCTTACTGCCTGCCAACCTCTCTTTGTCATTAAATTAATGACAGTGCGGCCGTCCCTGGCCGCCACAATCTGGCGGGCACAGAGGCTCGCTCAACCGAACCTTTCCTCTCCTCAAAAGAACCCTCGCCATCCCGATTTCTCAAGCAGGCCGCAGGCAGGCCAGGCCGTAGTCTTTGTTGCGGAAGGCCTGGAGGATGCGGGTCAGCGCCGCCTCGGAGGATAAGGCCAAATCCAGCTGCCGGCAGAAGGCCAGCAACAGGCCCACCGATTCCAGGGTTTGCTCCGTTTCCCATAGGGAAAACTTGACCATGCGGCCCTGCACCAAATCCCCCCGGATCTGCACCTTGAAACCCAGGTCTTCCAATATCTCCCGGATCAGGCGGGTGCGCCGTTCCCGGCGGTCGATGGCCGCGGCCCCGCCCTTGAACTGGAAGCTGATGTAGTTGTCGTTGGCCTCTTCAGAGAGGTAGCAGTCCACCAGGCCGAAGTGGTAGCCCAGGCGGGAGTTGAAGTTGACGTAGTTGTCCGAAATGATGGCGAAGCTCTTGCCGCCCAGACCCCGGTCCGACTTGTTGGCGTCGTACATGGTGTTGGCCCAGACCGAAATGAAGCCCTTAAGGTCAGGGGCCACCTGGCCCGCCCAGCTGACCTGGGGGTGGTGCAGGCCCCGCAGCAGGGCCAGGAAAGGCCGGCTGGTCACCTGCGCTTCCGTCACCTGCTTTTCACCGGACACGGCCAGGCCGCCGCCCAAATCCAAAACAAAGAGGTTCAGGGGCAGGTCGGTCATGAGGCGGCACACCCCGCTGGCGCTCACGGCCTCTTCCACGTCCAGGGAGAACATGGCGTCCAGGGCCTTTTCATGGCAGAACCGGGTGATGTCGTGCAGGGTGCGGCAATTGCGCGGCTGGAAGTCGGGACTTTCGGGATCGAGCAGATGAAGCGGCGCAATCCTCTTGAGGATCGTCTCCAGTTTTTCAAACACGGGATTATGCCGCCACGGTTCGGCGGCTTCCTGGCGCCGGTTCAGCAATGTGAGGATGATGCCGGGGTAAATGGCGCCGTAGTCCGCATCCACGGTGACCATCTGGCCGGGGCTCAAGACCCGGCTGGCCCCGCCCACCTCCACTAAGGTGGGAACCTTGAATTCCCGGGCCAGAATGGTCATGTGGTCCGTGGGGCTGCCCACCTCCGTAACAATGGCGTTGATGCGGTTCATGACCATGACCAGGCGCACGGTGGGCTGCCTCGCCACCACCACCGCGCCTTCGGGGATGCGGTCGATTTCCCGCTCGTTGGGCAGGATGAACACCGGTCCCGCGGCCACCCCGCCCACGGCCCGCACCCCGAAGTTGAGCAGAGGCGCGGCTTCCGGCTCCCGGTCCCGTTCCGGCTGGCCCTCCTTGCCCGGAGAGACGGAGGCCTGGAGCCGCAAGGGGCGGGATTGCAGGATGAGGATCTGCCCGTCCTGGTCCAGAGCCCATTCAATGTCCTGGGGAGAGCCGAAATGCTTTTCCAGCTTCAGGGCCGCATCCGCCAGTTCCCGGATCTGCTCCGGAGTCAGGCAGGGCTGGGCGGCCTGCTCCGGCGGCAGCGCCACTTCCCGGCAGTCCCCTTCCGGCTGGCAGGCCAGGGCCACGGCCTTGGTGGAGATTTTCGCTTCCACCACCTCATGGGAGCCCGTCCGGGACGCCACAAAATGATCAGGGTTGATGGTGCCGTCCACCGCATATTTGCCCAGGCCCCAGACGCCGTTGATGATGATGGCGTCGGCGTCGGGGTTTTGGGGGTCCCGGGAGAACATGACGCCGCTGGCCCGGGCCGGCACCATGACCATGACGCCCACGGCCATGGGGAGTTGGTTGGCGGCAAAGCCGTGGTGCTTCCAGTAGAAGATGGCCTGGGAGGTGAATTTGCTGGCCACGATCTTTTTATAGTCCCCGGGCAGGTCGTCCAGGGTCACATTAAGCAAGGTGACGAACTGGCCGGCAAAAGAGTAAGCTGTGTCCTCGCCCACCGCGCTGGAGCGCACGGCCAGGCGGTCGCTGGGCAGGGACTGGGCGGTGAGTCTGAGGATTTCTTCCAGGTCCGGAGGCAAGGGCGCGGCCAGAACCATCTCCTGGATCTCCCGGCTGACGGCTTCGAGATTCTCCAGGTTGTCCAGGGGGGCCGCGGCCAGTCGGGATTCAATGGCTTCCGCCAGACCGCTGTGCTCCATAAAGGCCTGGTAGGCCGCGGCGCTGATGGCGAAGCCCTTGGGCACGATGAGGCCCAGATGCTGACGGATTTCCCCCAGATTGGCCATTTTGGCGCCCACCGCGGCCGCGAGATCCCGGCTCAAGGCCTGCAAGGGCAAAATGTAGGGGGTTTCCGGGATGGCTGCGGCTTTCCCCAGTTCCTGCTCGATCTCCGCCCGGAGGCGTTCGGTCAGGGGAATCAGTTCACGGTACCGGTCCGGACTGAGACGGTTCAGTTCCTTCACCATGGTGGAGATGTACTCGCCCAGGTCCGCTACTTGCTGATTCAAATAGCCGGTATCGAACACAAAGTCCCCGCCCAGTTTTTCCTCCAGGTCCGCCATGACACCCAAGGCGTTGTTGTTGGCGTCCAGCAGTTTCCGGAAGCTGGCGAACTTTTCCCGCAGGAGCACCTGGGGGTCCACCTCTTCCTTCAGAAACCGTTTGAAAAATTTAAACATAAGCAGCCCGCCGGCCCCGGGATATGCTCATGCCGCAATTGGGCCGGCCCACTAGTATTTTAAGGCATTTGCGTCTTTTTACCAATACTTGAACAAACGCAGGGACGAATTATGGAAAAGTGTTGCCCTCATCAGTTTCTGAGGGGAGAATTTAGGTTGCTCTTAGTCTCAGCTGCTCCTGAGCCTTGGGCGTTTTTAGGAAGTTATTGGTGGCGCAGTCTTTCCGGCCTGTGTGGACACCCGAGGGCGGGTGTCCTGCAGAATCAAACTTAAGCAGAGGTTCCATGTTCTTCCTCACCAGTCTGTTAATCGGCTTGACGGCCGGGGCCTTCGGAGGCCTGGTGGGCCTGGGCGGCGGGGTGGTGATGATCCCGCTCATGGTGCGCTTTGCGGGCTTAAGCCAGCACCAGGGCCACGGCACCAGCCTCATGGCCCTGGTATTCACCGGCCTGTCCGGGGCCGTCACCTATTATCTCAAGGGATCCGTGGACATCCTGGCCGGCGCCAGCCTCGCAGCCACGGCCATGCTCACCTCTCCGTTGGGAGCGCTCTTAGCCAACAGCCTTTCGGAAAGGAAACTGAAGCTCTCTTTTGGCATCTTTATCATCGCGGTGGGCTGGATTCTCCTGGCCAAACCCTGCTTCGCCCTCTTCGCCTGGGAAACCACGGGCTGGGTCCGGGTCATGGTGCTGTTCCTCAGCGGCGCCTTTGCCGGCTTCCTGTCCGGCATGATGGGCGTGGGAGGCGGCTCCCTCATGGTGCCGGCCATGGTGCTTTTGGCCGGGTTCACCCAGCACAGCGCCCAGGGCACGTCTCTGTTGGCCATGGTGCCGGCGGGGTCCGTGGGAGCCATCGCGCACTTCCGCCTGGGCAACGTGGTGCCCCAACTGTTGCCCGGCCTCATCCCCGGCATCATCGTGGGCACCTACGGCGGCGGCACCTTGGCGCATCTGCTCTCCGAAGGCGCGCTTCGGGTGATTTTCGCGGCAGTGCTCACCTGGCTGGGCCTCCGGGATATCAAGAAAGCGGCCCGGATGCAGCAGGATCCATGAAACCCTGGAATTCCCTGAGCAGTTGGCGGAAAAGGCTTTCCAGCCTGTGCACTCAGACGGCGGGCGGGACGCTTCCACTGCCGGTCTTTTCATGTTTTCGGGTGGGGTTGGGTTTATGACTCCCGCTCACTGCCCCGCGCCTGCAAAGGTTTTTCAGGATATTTTTCCTCTCTGAATATTTCCTGTTGATTAGCCTATTAAGACCCCTTACCATGGGGCAGATTTTTATCTTTCCCCGAAGGAGGTCACCGGAGAGATGGGCGGACTGAAAACATTGACCGGCAGGATGTCGAAATACCTCGGCCTGGCCTGCCTGGGGGCCCTGGTACTGGTCCTGGCCGTTAACGGCCCGGCCCTGGCGGCCAAGGCCAAGAAGGCCCTGGTGGATCTGAACACCGCCACCCAGGCGGAACTGGAAGCCCTCAAGGGGGTGGGACCGGCCAACGCCCAGAAGATCATCGCGGGTCGGCCTTATAAGTCGGTGGACGAATTGTCCAAAGCCGGCCTCAACGCCAAGTTGATCAAGCAGCTCAAATCCCAGGTGACCGTGGCGGCTGCTCCCGCTGCTGCCGAACATCCCAAGAAAGCTGCGGAGAAACCGGAAAAGGCCGCCAAGAAAGGCGAAGAGGCCAAAAAGCCCGAGGCCGTCAAGAAAGGTGAAGCCACCGCTCCGGGCAAGCCGGTGGACCTGAACACCGCCACCCAGGCCGAACTGGAAGGGCTCAAGGGTGTGGGCCCGGCCAATGCCAAGAAGATCATCGCCGGCCGGCCCTACAAGTCGGTGGATGACCTGGCCAAGGCCGGGATTTCCGCCAAACTGGTCAAGGAATTGAAGCCCCAGGTGACCGTGGGCGCTGCGCCCGCGGCCCCGGCTGCGGCGGAGCATCCCAAGAAGGCTGCGGAAAAGCCCGAAAAGGCTGCTGAACATCCGAAGAAAGCGGCTGAACCCGCAAAAAAGGCCGCTCAACCCGCAGCCAAGGAAGAGGCTCCGGCCAAAGAGAAGCCCGCGGCGGCCCCCAAACTGGCCCCCGGTGAAAAAGTGAATCTCAATACCGCCACCAAGGAAAAGCTGGAAGCCCTCCCGGAAATCGGTCCGGTCAAGGCCCAGGCCATCATTGACGGGCGGCCCTACACCAAAATCGAAGATGTCATGAAGGTGAAGGGCATCAAGGAAGAGACCTTCAAGGCCATCAAGGATTTCATCACGGTGAAGTAAGGCCGGAAAAAGTCCCACTCCCATGGAGGTGCAATGATGAAAAAAGCGCTGGTGTTGTGCTGCGGGTTGCTCTTCTTGGCCACCGCCGCCTTTGGCGCCGCGGTCAAGACCTACCAGGTGACAGGGCCCGTGCTGGACGTGACCGACGACATGATCGCCGTCCAGAAGGGCAAGGACCGCTGGGAATTGTCCCGCACGCCGGAAACCCAGGTGAAGGGCGAACTGAAGAAGGGCGCCAAAGTCACCATCCAGTACCGCATGATCGCCACCGAGGTGGAGGCGAAGGGCGAGAAAAAGAAGGAGGAGCCCAAAAAGGCCGAACCCAAAAAGGAAGACAAAAAGAAGAAGTGACGCGCCGTGCGTCATGGCGGCGGGGAGAGGCCAGGGGAGCAGTTGGACCCCCGGCCCTCTCCTCAATAGCGCAGGGTGGGCTTGCCCGGGACGGGCTTCCGGGGCGGGTCGGCCATGTACTCATCCAGGGTGATGGCGCCGTCGCCATTCAAGTCATGCCACCGAAATTCCTGCCGGTTCCCCCACGTATCGCCCCGGGCCGCTAAAAACTCCGCCAGACTCACCCGGCCATTGCCGTCCTGGTCCATAGCCCGGAACCCGGCGATCTTGTTTTCCTTGGCTAAAGGGTGCAAAGGCGCGGCCGACACCGGCGCGCTCAGAAGGAGCATAGTCAGAATGGCAGAAACGGCCAGTACAGGCCTTAACATCTCGCCCTGATCCTTTGCAGCTTTAATTTTTTAATAAGAATGCCTCAGTCAACTTCCCGGGCGGCCTAACGCCGCCAGTATTCAATTCAACGATCAAGGCCCGGCAGATATAATAACTGTTGTTAAATATTGGCGGCGCAAATCTGCCAGCGAAGAAAAGATTTCGTGAATCTCAACGTATAATCATTTAGATGAAATGGCCAGAGAAATGCAAATTGCCGACCCCTTGCAAATCGCCTCTCTCATCCGCAGCAGCCGTCTCTCCGTGGCCTTCACCGGCGCGGGCATCTCGGTGGAATCGGGGATTCCTGACTTCCGGAGCAAAGGCGGCCTCTGGGAGCGCTTCGATCCCATGGAGTACGCCACCATCCAGGCCTTTAAGCGCCACCCCGCCAAGGTCTGGACCATGCTCAAGGATCTGGACGCCCTTTTGATCCGGGCCCGGCCCAATCCGGCCCACCTGGCCCTGGCGGAATTGGAGGCCAGGGGCCTGTTGGCCGGGGTCATCACCCAGAACGTGGACAACCTGCATCAGGACGCGGGCAGCCGCCGGGTCATCGAGTACCACGGCAATGCCCGTCGTTTCACCTGCCTGGACTGCGGCCGCACCACCATCCGGGAGTCCCTGGACTTCTCCCATGGCCCGCCCCTATGCCCCTGCGGCGGGCTCATCAAGCCCGACGTGGTCTTTTTCGGCGAGCCCATCCCTCCGGGCGCGCAAGAAGACGCGGTGGAGCTGGCCGAGACCTGCAGCCTCATGCTGGTCATCGGCACCTCGGCCGAGGTGGCCCCGGCCAGTTATCTGCCGGAGATCGCCAAGGAACACGGCGCCATTATCGTGGAAAACAACCTGGAGCGCACGGGGCTCACCCGCCGCATCACGGATTATTTCCTGGAGGGGCCTGCCGGGCGGCTGTGGCCGGAGGTGATGCAGGCGCTTTAGAGTTGACTTCGCCTACCTGCCTGTCTGGCTGATGGTCAGGGTCAGCCCTACTTTCCCTCTCAATAAAGGGGGTTGGGAGGGGAGTTTGAGGGGAGGGTGGGGGAACTGCGTTCCCGCAGCCCTTGCCTCAAAAGCATAGTACTCAGCTCTTTCCCCGCGCCTGGCGCAGCATGGCGATGGGTTTGGCCAGGTCCTTAATGTGCGCATGGATGCCGGGAAGAGCGCTCGCCGGCGCGCCCAGCATCAGGTGGCAGGGGTCCAGCGCGGCCTTGATACGGCAGCCCAGCCCCAGGAAGGTGACGTTCACCTGGCCGGTGAGCAAAGGAAATACGGTGATGTCGGAGCAGCCTCCCAAGGCGCCCCCCGATTGGGGCAGGTCCATGCGGCCGCCTTTTTCGTAATTGGCGGCATAGAGCAGCCACATGACCTGCTCGCTGTCCGCGGTGAAAACCAGGGCGTCGGGCGTCTCCGTAAAGAACGATAAGGGCGCGATGAGCGCGGCCTGGGTCTGGCCCGCTTCTAACACGGGCGCCCCGTGCATGGTGGCCGCGGAGGCTTCTTCGGTTTCAAAGAGCCCCACGCCGTATTTCTCCAGCACGCCGTCGTCCAGAAAGCGTTCCACGTCCGTTTCCATGCCCAGAGCCGTGGTGCCCAGCTTGCAGCCCATCTGCTCCCGGGTGAGCAAAAGGACGCGGCCCTTGCCGGCCAGGGCCACGGCCTGGCAGTAGCTTTTCAGGTTTTCCGCGGTCAGGGGCGGGCTCGGGGGCAGGGCCTCGCCTTGCTTGTACAGTTTCACTCCCACCGGTTCATAGGCCAACTCCAGGGCTGTTACCAGTTCTTTGGATATGGTGGCCAGATCGCTCATATGGTCCTCGTCTTTTTCAGGTATGCAGGGATGGGTGCGGCCGGATCAGGCTGGATCGCCCCCTCGCTTCTATCGAATGTAGTCCAGGAGGGCTCTTCTTGGCAAGTCTCTTCCTCCGGGAGATTAACATCCGAGGGTTTTTTCCCGAGGACGTTGGCGGTCTATACCGGTATTTGATAAAATTTTCAAAAATCCCTTGATATTTACAATCGATGGCAGGTTGATGGCAGGCTCCAAAGAAAAACCTCCCTCCCCCAAGCAAGACGCTGGTGGCGCAGGCTTCCAGCCTGTGCAGGCTTTTCGAATAACCTCGATCCCTATTCTTTTTATGAATTCGGTTCACCTTGGTAAAAAAACGTAAATTTGGAAAATTCTTATGCATAAACACACCTCTCCTAAAATCCCCCCCCTGCGCCTCCTGGCCTGGGAGACCACCCGGCGCTGCAACCTGGATTGCCGCCATTGCCGGGCCGCGGCCACGCAAGGCCCCTATCCCGGGGAACTCACCACCTCGGAAGGCCTCACTTTGCTTCAAGACGTGGCCACCATGGGGCCCGCGGTGATTATCCTCACCGGCGGCGAGCCCCTGCTGCGGGAGGACATTTTCGACCTGACAGAAGCGGGCGCGAAAATGGGCCACCGCATGGTCATGGCGGTGAACGGCACGCTCTTGACCCCGGAAATCGCCAAGAAACTTAAGGAGGCGGGCATCCAGCGGCTGAGCATTTCTTTGGACGGGGCCACCGCGGCCAGCCACGACGACCTGCGGGCCGTGCCTGGGGCCTTTGCCGGGGCGCTGGCCGGCATTGCTGCGTGTCAGGAGGCGGGGCTGCCCTTTCAGGTGAATACCACCATCACCCGCAGCAACGCCGCGGAACTGCCCGCCCTGTATGAACTGGCCATTAAACTCGGGGCCGCGGCCCACCACGTCTTTGTGCTGGTGCCCACGGGCCGGGGGGCGGACATGCGGGATGAGCTGGTGTCGCCCGAGGAATACGAAAAAATCCTGCACTGGCTTTTGGACCGCCAGCATGAGGGGAAACTGCACCTCAAGCCCACCTGCGCGCCCCAATACTACCGCCTGTGGCGGGAGGAGGCCCATGCCCGGGGGGAGGCCATCTCGCCGGCCACTCACGGCATGGAGGCCATGACCAAGGGGTGTCTCGGCGGCCAGGGGTTCGCTTTTGTCTCCTACCAGGGCGAAGTGCAGGCCTGCGGCTACCTGGAAATTACCGCGGGGGACATCAGGGAAAAGCCCTTCCCGGAAATCTGGGAAACGTCCGAACTCTTTCAACAGCTCCGGGCCGTGGACGACTACCACGGCAAATGCCACGCCTGCCAGTACCGCAAGGTCTGCGGCGGCTGCCGGGCCCGGGCCTATACCGTTAACGGCGACGTCCTGGGAGAAGACCCCGTATGTCCTTATCACCCGCATTAGACGAGCTGGACCGGGCCATCTTAAACGAGATCCAGTCCCACTTTCCCATTGTCTCCCGGCCTTACGCGGATGTGGGCGGCAAGGTGGGGCTGAGCGAAGAGGACGTCATGACCCGGGTGCAGGCCCTCATGGACCAGGGCGTCATCCGCCGCCTGGGGGCCAATTTCACCTCGCGCAAGCTGGGCTACACCAGCACCCTGTGCGCCGCGCATGTGCCCCCGGAGGACCTGGAGCGCTTTGTCGAAGCCGTCAACCGCCATCCCGGGGTTACGCATAATTACCTGAGACGCCATCACTATAACGTCTGGTTCACCCTCATCGCCGAGTCCCCGGCGCGCCTCACGGAAATCCTGGGGGAAATCTCCCGGACCACGGCCATAGAGGTGCTGAGCCTGCCGGCCAAACATATCTTCAAGATAAAAGTGGATTTTCCCGTCTGAGGGGACGGGTGAAAAAAATTGAGGGAGGGGGCGAAGGGTCGCAGACCCCTCCCCCCTCCCTCAAACTCCCTCCCCCAACCCCTTAGCGCTTTTTAGGTCCGGGAAAGTCGGGTCTGAAAGACCACCTTCCCCGGACCTTAATGGGGGTTGGGAGGGGGTGTGGGGAAGGGCGGGGGAACTCGTTCGCCCGGCCCTCCCCCACAATCACTTTTCAGACACTTCTTCCAACGGCACGCACAGCACCGGGCAGGGCAGGAGCCGCACCACTTTTTCCGCGGTGGAGCCGAAAAAGACCTCTTCGATGGGACCGCGGCCGGAGCGCCCGAAACCGCCCATGACCACTAAATCCACGGCCATATCCCGGGCGATGACGGCGATTTCCTGGAAGGGCAAGCCCACCGTCACCATGCTCTCCACCTCGGGCACGCCCTCGCAGGCGCTTTGCAGAAAGCCGGTGAGCTGCTGCTGGGCCCTCTCCCTTAAGGTGGGGATGACGCAATCCACCTCCACTCCCTGGAATTGTGCGATGACTTCCGCGCGCCGCTGGTGGATGACGTGCAGGATGAGGATGCGGGCCCGGAAAGTCTGGGCCAGCTTGCAGGCCATGCGAAAAGCCGCTGCGGCGCAGTCGGAAAAATCGGTGGCCACCAGGATGGATTGCACGCGTTGCCTCTCTCGCTCCCGGGGGGTCCTCGTCTTGCTGTCAGGGGCTCAGTGAACAAGCGAGGTACGGCAGGGAAAAAAGGTGAGGCCAGAGAAAGGGGCTCCCTGGCCTCCCATAAAAATTTACCTTACTTTACCAAAGGCTTGATGGCCTTGAAGGCCTCTTCGGCGCTCTCAAAGGAGCCCACGTGGACCCACAGCACCTTGCCGCTTTTATCCACTAAAACTGAAACGGGGTAGGGGCTGAAGTTCAGGGCCTTGCTCAGGAGCCTGTCCGGATCGGGCACCACGGGGAAGGGGACCTTGTGGAAGGTCTTCCACATCTTGGCGTTCTGGTCGTTGTTGCCCTGGCCCGCGGAGATGAACTTCACCTTGCCCTTGAGGCCGGCGTCTTTTTCCACCATGGCAAAGAGATTGTTCAGCACCGGCGCCTGAGCCATGCAGTGGGGGCAGGTGGTGTTGAAGGATTCCAGGAAGAAATACTCTCCCTTAATGTCCTTCAGGGTAAAGGGGCCATCGGAGGCCAGGCCCAGGTATTGCTGATCCTCCGGACTCACGACCTTGCTGAACTTGACGTTGCCGGCCATATGGCCCACCTTGGGCTCCGCCTCCGCGGCGCAGACCGCAGTGCTGAAGGCCATGGTGCAAACCAGGCATATTCCCACCATCCACAACACTTTTATCCGGCGCATCGTGATCCTTCCTTTGAGAATAAAATTTTTTCGCATAATAAATGAACCCTTCGGAAAGGGCAAAGGAAAACCTTAAGGGAAGTCTAATCTTTTGGTCTGCTGAGAGGGAAAAGTTCCGTTATGGCCTTTCCTTCTCTCCCTCAACTGGGAACTTGTTCCGGAAAAAAGCGGGCCTCCTGCCAGTCCACGGGCAGACGCACCAGCGCGCCCTGACGGTGCTGATAAAGAAGATAGCCCTGGCGGACGCCGAATTCAAAGAGGCGCCGGGTGAGCAGCACATCGTGGCGGCAGTAGGACTCCAATTCTTCCCATTGCCCGGCCCGGTACAGTTCCAGAGCCATGAGGCCGTCCCCGGTCTTGCGCTCGCCCAGGGTCTTTTCCGCCAGGTGGTTCAGGGACAGGCGCACCCCCAGGATCTTGAAGACCTCCTCCAGGATGTCCAGGGTGGGCAGTTCGGCCAGAGTCTCCGTGAGGTAGGGCTGCAACACTTTGTAGTCAAACTTTTTCAGATTAAACCCCACCACCAGGTCCAGCTCCTTTAAGCGGCGGCCCAAGTGGGCCAGCTCCGACTCCCGGTACACAGTGAGGCGCTCGGGGCCCGTTTCCGACAGTACCGCCAGGGAGACGCCCATGGCCTCGCAGCGGCCCCAGCCTCCCACTTCCTCGGCAGAACAACAGGTTTCGAGATCGAAAAAACCCACTCTTTTGGTATTAAGCCAGGGAATGTCAGTAGTTTCCAGGGAGGGAGAAGGCAGGGGAGGGGAGGCGGCAATTTCGCTAACGACTTCCTCTGCCAAGGCAGGCTCCGATTCACCCAGAAGCAGGGAGGCGACGCGAAAGGCCGCAGCCTTGTCCAGGGGCTTGTTGCCCGAGCCGCACTTGGGCGAGTGGATGCACGAGGGGCAGCCGTCCTCGCAGGGGCAGGCGTTGATAAGTTCCGCGGCCCGGCGCAAAAGTTCCTCCATGATCTCATAGGCGCGGGCCGCCAGCCCCACGCCGCCGGGATACCCGTCATAGATGAACACTGCGGCCTTGCCTACCTGGGGATGGGCCGGGTGGGCGATGCCGCCGATGTCGTAGCGGTCGGCCAGAGCGAACAGGGGGAACATGCTGATCAGGGCGTGCTCCAGGGCATGGATGCCCCCCATGAAATGGAGGCCTTCCTGGTACACGGCCTGCTTGACCGCGTCGGGGATCTCCAGCCACATGCCCACGGTCTCGAACACCTGGGGCGGCAGGTCCAAGGGCACCTGTCCCAGAAGCTCCTGGCCGGGCAGGCGGCGCTTCTCATAAGATATGAAGCGCTCGGTGACCTTGAGCCGGCCGGTATTGACGGCAAAGGTGCCCACCTGGCGTGACTCCAGGACTTCCAGGATGTCCGTGTCCTTGTCCGTCTGGATGCGGGTGAAGTAGCGCGGGTCCACGGGCGTCACCCAGACGTTCCGGCGCTCCAGGTCCAGGCGCTCCACGCTGTAGGTGGCGGCTTTGTGCAAGTACACCGCGCCGGGGTGGCACTCCCGCAACGCCCGGTGGCCGTCGATGTGGCCCAGGGGCCGCTTTTTGCCTTCCTGAAAGATGGCGAAGCTCTCCCCCAGCCCGCGGATGTTCACTTCCTTTTGGGGAAAGCGGGCCCGGGAAAAATAGGTATGGCCCTGGGCGCTTTGCAGCAGTTGCCCTTCCCGGCTCAGGCGCGTCAGGAAGTCCTGGCCGCCGTTAATGGGAAAGTAGCGCTCGTGCTCGGGATGGAGGGGCAGTTCCTGGGCCGCGCAGGGCAGGTGCGCGGCTACCACCACGGGATTGTCCGGATCCACCACCGCGGCTTCGAGTCCCCGGTCGAAGAATTCCGCGGGGTGCTTCATGAAATACTGGTCCAGGGCGTCGGGCTGGGCCACCAGGACGATGAGACAGTCCCGGCCCTGGCGGCCCACCCGGCCGGAGCGCTGCCTGGTCGTGACCATGGTGCCGGGATAGCCCACCAGGATACAGACGTCCAGCCCGCCGATGTCGATGCCCATCTCCAGCGCGCTGGTGGAGATCACCCCCCGCATGCGGCCCGCGGCCAGTTTGGCTTCGATCTCCCGGCGCTCCTCGGGCAGGAAGCCGGCCCGGTAGGAGCTAAGGTAGCGCCTCAGTTCCGGGGCCAGGCGCTGGGTCCAGAGGTGAATCAGTTCCGTCAGCTTGCGGCCCTGGGTAAAGCAGATGGTGGAAAGATTACGCCGCATGGCCCGGGCCAGGATCTGGGAGGCCACCGTAGCTGCGCCCGCGGGGGGATTGAGAAAGAGAAAGTGCCGCCCGGACTGGGGCGCGCCGCTTTCCGTGATGATGCTCACCGTCAGCCCCGTGAGACTGGCGATGAACTCCGGGGCCCGGGCGATGGTGGCCGAGGACATGAGAAACTGGGGGGCCGAGCCGTAGTGGTCGCAGATGCGGCGCAGACGCCTGAGCACCTGGGCCATGTGGCTTCCCAAAATGCCCCGGTAGGTGTGGACTTCGTCGATGACCACGAACTTGAGATTGGCGAAAAACCTGGCCCAGGCGTCGTGGTAGGGCAGAAACCCCATATGCAGCATGTCCGGGTTGGTGATGAGCACCCGGGGCGGCCTGGCCTTTAAGACCTGGCGCTGGGGCGGCGGCGTGTCGCCGTCGTAGATGGCCGCGGTAAGGGCCGGCGTGGGCAGGGCCGCGTCCAGTTCCCGCAAGGCCTTGAGCTGGTCCTGCTCCAGGGCCTTTAAGGGAAACAGGTACAGGGCGTGCCCCGTGGGGTCGGCCAGGAGGCTCGCGGCCACGGGCACGTTATAGATCAGCGTCTTGCCGCTGGCCGTGGGCGTGGCCACCAGCACATGGCGGCCTTCCCGGATGGCGGTGAGGGCCTCTTCCTGGTGCCGGTAGAGCTGCTTGATCCCCAGACGCTGCAGGGCTTGCGCCAGCGCCACCGGCACTCCCGCGTCCGCCGCCTGATAGGCCCCGGCCTCAGGCAACACGTACTCATAATGGCAGACGTAATCCTGGAAATCGGGCGAGGCGCGTAACTCTTCAACAAATTCTTGTATCATGAGATAATTATCGGCCTAATCGAGGTCAGTAATCCGTTGGATGCATACCCCCACCCTCCGCCATTCTACCCCCACCCCCTATCCATTCTTATAGATCAATAGAAATTGGGGGTGGCGGGTGGGGGAGGAGGAACTTGGGGCGCAGGCGCAAACTTAATCCGTATTTCTCACCTTGCTGGTGCCCACGTCCAGGTGCTCCCAGTCGGTATGGAGGCCCTGGTAAATCCATTCCTGGGGGATGCGCAACCCCAGCCACTTGGCTGCTCGGAAGCCCCAGGCGGGCAATTGCCGGGCATCCAGCCGGTGCATGGCTTCCCGGTTGAACTGGCGGGCCGCCCGGCTGATGGGGTTGGGCGGGCCGTCCACCACGCCTTTGTAGTTGAAGTCATTCAGGTCCAGGGCCAGGCCCAGGCGGTGGTTGGATGCAGGCGCGTGGCGGCCGTGGTAAATCTCGGCCAGGCTGGCGTAGCGGCCCCGCACCACCCGGGCGTCCAGGGAGTCGCCCAGGTCGTCGGGAAAGCTCAGGCATTCGGCCTCCACCGGTCCGGTGTAGGCCGAAGCGGCGTAGGTATCTTCGCCCCCCCGCACCACCATGAGGGCCACCCGTTTGTCCGGTTCATACCAGCCTTCCCGGAAGATGTACTCCAAGATAAGCCCGGCCAGCGGCGCAAAGCGGCTGTTCACCTCGAAATGGATACGCTCGGCCCGGAAGTGGGCCTTGTCGTTGATGTCGGCCATGGCGGGGGAAAACCAGACATAACCGTTTTGCCGGTAGGAGCCGTGGGCGATGGTCTGCCATTTTTTCTCGTATCCCGAGAAAACCGGCAATCGCCGGGCCCGAACCGGCACCCAGACCGGGGCGGAAATGGTCACCCCCACCCGGTCGCCCCCGGGCCATTTCTTGAGGCGCAAGAATTCCCAGGAGGGCTCCCGGCCTTGCAGCAGATTCAGGGTTTCATGGCGCAAATCAATCACCCGGGCCAGATTCAGCAAGCGCTTGGCCTGGGCCGCCTTCTGCAGGAAATCCCGGTCCCGCTCAGCCACAGACAGGCCCGGCGCGTAACTCAGGGCCACCTGGCGCAGAATGCGGGCCGCGTCCGGGGCCTGCGCGGGTTCCAGCAGTTGCACCCGGGGCGGCTCCACCCCCCGGGCCGCGGGCGTGACCCCAACCGGCGGGATCAGCACCATGACCACGAAC
>CAZFWX010000024.1:10570-29529 GCA_964522695.1 uncultured Desulfobacterales bacterium | reverse complement strand
AGGGTGAAAACGGATAACAGGAGGGCTTGCCAATTTCTGCGCATAAAGTTCTCCTTTTGGGCCTTGATTCAATCAAGAAGGTCTACTGTATAGTAACAACTCTTGTGTTTTCCGCAACCCCCTAACCCATCTTTAGAAAAAATTCCTAGAGCTTGGTTCAGAATGACTGTGCCTTTCTTCGATCGTTATCCCAGACCCACTGAGAGGGTTTGGTTTAAAGAACCTTCGTTTTTTTGAACCTTGGCTCTATCGGCAGAGGCGGCAAATTCACTGAAATAACCAAGGCTACTTTTGACCACACCTCCACGCCGCCATCCTCTTCCCCACCACCTCCGCCAGCGTCGGCTCTCCGTAATCCTCGTACTCGTAGCGCACCCGGATCGCAGGTTTGTTGCAAGTCAGCAGGCGGCACAGGTGGATGGGCGTGGAAAAGAGGACCAAGTCGCAGGGGGTGTTATTAATAGTGGCTTCCAGGTCCCCAATCTGGGCGGCGTTGTAGCCCATGGCGGGCAGCACCGGGCCGATGTGGGGGTACTCGTCAAAGACTTGCTTGAGCGCGCCCACGGCATGGGGCCGGGGGTCCATAATCTGGGCCGCGCCGTATTTCTGGGCGGCCGCGAAGCCTGCGCCATATGGCATCTCGCCGTGGGTCAGGGTGGGGCCGTCTTCCACCACCAATACCGATTTGCCACGGATGCGCTCCGGTTCCGTCACCAGGACCGGCGAGGTGGCCAGGATGATGTCAGCCTTGGGCGCAAATTGCTTGATATTGTGCCGCACCGCGGTGACGTTGTAGGGGTTGGCCGCGTCCACCTTGTTGATGACCGCGACGTCGGCCAGAAGCATATTGGTCTCCCCCGCAAAATAGAGCCGTTCGTGCCCGGGCCGCAGGGAGTCGAAGAGCACCACGTGGAGGTCGGGCCGGAAAAAGGGCGTGTCGTTGTTGCCGCCGTCCCAGACGATGACGTCGGCCTCGGTCTCGGCCCGGGCGAGGATCTGGCGGTAGTCGATGCCGCCGTAGACCACGACGCCCAACTCCACCAGGGGCTCGTACTCCTCCCGTTCCTCGATGGTGAGCCGGTGCCGGGAAAAATCCTCGAAACTGGCGAAGCGCTGCACTTCCTGGCGCGCCAGATCCCCATAGGGCATGGGATGGCGCACCACCACCGTCTTGTGACCCCGGCTCCGCAGAATGTCGCAGATTTTCCGGGTGGCGGGCGACTTGCCGCAGCCGGTGCGCACGGCGCAGATTGCGATGACGGGCTTTCGGGACTTGAGCATGGTGCGGGCCGGGGCGGGCAGGAGGAAATCCGCGCCCGCGGCCATGGCCGCCGACGCCTTGTGCATCAGGTCCACGTGGGCCACGTCGCTGTAAGAGAAGACCACGAGGTCGGCCCGGTGTTTCCGGATGAGGGCCTCCAGTTCTTCCTCGGGGTAGAAAGGGATGCCCTCCGGGTACAGGGGGCCGGCCAGTTCGGGCGGATAGACGCGGTCATGCACCAGGGGAATCTGGGCGGCCGTAAAGGCCACGACCCGGCAGGCGGGATCGTCCCGGAACAACAGGTTGAAATTATGAAAATCCCGCCCCGCCGCGCCCATGATGATGACGTTTTTCGGCATACTCACTGGCCTCCCCGCAAAACCGATTTTTCTCAATCGAGACTTTTCCAGAACCGACCGTCTATTCGTTGCTCCTCGGGCAGCTCAGATACTGGATGATTTTAGCCAGAGCCGGGGTGTGGGTAAATTGGAAAATGTCTGCCCCACTTCCTTAGTCCTTTAAATTCCTCAAGGCAGTTCTTAGGTTATTTGGGAAGGAAGATATGTGCTTCGGCCATCGAGCTCCAGGCTAGGCGATCAGACCATGAATGGCAGCAGGGAGGGAGGGGGGAATGGAGATGAGTATTGCAGTTAAGTATAACCGCTTATCCAAAGACGATGCGGTGGCTTTGTTCGTAGACCATCAGTCGGGATTGATTTCTTTGGTTCAAGACTTTTCCCCGGGCGAATTTAAGAACAATGTACTCGCCCTGGCCGACGTCGCCAAGTTTTTCAAGTTGCCCGTGATTCTCACCACCAGCTTTGAGGATGGACCAAACGGGCCCCTGGTTCCCGAGTTGAAGGAAATTTTTCCCGAGGCGCCCTGTATCGCCCGCCCCGGTCAAATCAATGCCTGGGATAATGCTGACTTTGTTCAGGCGGTGCAGGAGACCGGCCGCCGGCAGCTTATCATCGCCGGGGTCGTCACTGACGTGTGCGTGGCCTTCCCCACCCTGTCGGCCCTGGAGGCCGGCTACCAGGTATTCGTGGTCACCGACGCCTCGGGAACGTTTAACGAAGCGGTGCGGCACGCGGCGTGGGCGCGGATGGCCGGCGCCGGGGCGCAATTGATGAACTGGTTCAGCGTCGCCTGCGAGTTGCATCGGGATTGGCGCCATGATGTGGCGGGGTTGGGAAACCTTCTGTCAAATCACCTTCCGGCCTACCGGAATCTCATTACCAGCTATCTGGCCAGGAAGTGATGGCGAGGCATCCTTCTCCAGGGAATTTCTCGGGAAAATATGACCATCATTTCGTCCCCAGGTGTAACTTGGGAACGGGAAAAAACCCGGTCCGGCTGTATCTTGCAGGCGAGGGCGCCTGCGCCACGTTATTTTATGGTTTAAGAAAAACCCCGGCATGTCAGAGGCAAATGGAGAGCTCTTATGAGCCTTGAGCAGGAAAAAACCCGGAAAGAAAAGGACAGCCTGGGCGACATTGAGGTTCCCGCCGACCGCTACTGGGGCCCGGGGACCCAACGGGCCCTGGTGCACTTTGACATCGGCGATGAATTAATGCCCCTGGAGGTGATCCATGCCCTGGCCCTGGTGAAGAAGGCTGCGGCCCTGGCCAACCGCGAGTTGGGGAGGCTGCCCGGGGATAAAGCCGCCTTGATTATCCAGGCTGCCGAGGAAGTCGCGGCGGGAAAAATGGACGGGCATTTCCCTTTGCGCGTCTGGATGACGGGCAGCGGCACCCAGTGCAACATGAACGTCAACGAAGTCATCGCCAACCGGGCCATCGAATTGGCGGGGGGCGTGTTGGGGAGCAAATCTCCCATCCATCCCAATGATCATGTGAACATGTCCCAGTCCACCAATGACGCCTTTCCCACGGCCATGCACCTGGCCGCGGCCCAGGCCGTCAAGGAGCGCCTTATCCCCCGGGTGGCCCGGCTCCGGGGCGTCCTGGAGGAAAAGGCGAGGGAATGGACCGACGTGGTCAAGATCGGCCGCACTCACTTAATGGACGCGGTCCCCCTGACCCTGGGCCAGGAGTTTTCCGGCTACGCGGGCATGCTGGACGACAACCTGACCAGAATCAAAGTGGCCCTGGCCGGCCTGTACCGTCTGCCTCTGGGCGGCACCGCGGTGGGCACGGGGCTCAACGCGCCCCAAGGCTTTGCCGAAAAGGCTATCCGGCATCTGGCGGCACTCACCGGCCTGCCGTTGGCGCCTGCACCCAATAAATTCGCCGTCATGGGCGCGCATGACGATCTGGTCATGACCAGCGGCGTTCTGAAGACCCTGGCGGTGTCGCTTTACAAGGTCGCCAACGACATCCGCCTCCTGGGGAGCGGCCCCCGGGCCGGGCTCAATGAACTGACGCTCCCCGCCAACGAGCCGGGTTCCACTATCATGCCGGGGAAAATCAACCCCACCCAGTGCGAAGCCCTGGCCATGGCGGCCGTGCAGGTGATGGGTTTTGACACTGCCGTGGCCCTGGCCGGAGCCAGCGGCTATTTGGAGCTGAACGTCTATAAGCCATTGATCATCTACAATGTATTGCAATCCATCCGGCTTTTGGCGGACGCCTGCCGCACCTTCACCGATTTTTGCGTTGCCGGCCTGCAAGCCAACAAAGAGCAGATCGACGCCTACCTGCACCGGTCGCTGATGCTGGTGACGGCCCTGACCCCGGTCATCGGCTACGACAGGGCGGCAGAAATTGCGCAACTGGCCCACGGGCAGGGATTGACGCTCAGGGAAGCCACGGTACGGCTCGGTTACCTGTCCGCCGCGGAGTTCGACCGCCTGGTGGACCCCTACGCCATGGCGCATCCGCAAACCGAAGTAATTTGAGGAGCCGGCTTCCAGTCCTGACCGCAGCTCCAGGAGCAGTTTCCCCCCGCGGCCGCGGCCATGCCTCTCCCGTCAACCAGGGCCCGGCATTTTGCCAGGCTGTCAGGCGGCCTTCCCTAGTGTCAGCGGTCAGAGAGAAAATGGCGAAATTGTTCATAGAGAACCCGCCGGATTTGGGTACAATGAAGCCACGCGCACCGGCCCTGCCGGAACTGCTTGCCAGGGAGGAAGAACTCTCCTGCTGCAAACCCGTTCCCTGGAGCCGCTGGACGCGGTCAATCTTGGCGCAGTGGCGGCAGAATTTGTCAAAGTTATGGGGCCTGACGTTTCCATAATGGATATCACCAAGTTCCTGAGCGGGATAAATTCTCCCCTGTTTGTGAAGTTCAATGTCAGAAAGCTTCCAACTTTCGGCATCTTGGAGAAATATCCCTTTCTGGCGGTCAAAAGCTGGGTGGCAAGGGAAAGCCCCCTTGCCTTTCCTGAAATAACGTATAGATGAAATCATCATAGGGGGCCAGCGGCAGGGCTTACCAAACCGCGGCCGGGAAGGAGGGGCTATGAGACGTTTGTTGCCGGTATTCCTGGGAATTCTGGTCCTGGTAGGTGGATGGGGAAACGCCGGGGCGGCCAGTCCCAAGGCCCTGAGCCTGCGTCAGGCCCAGGGGCTGGTGGCCTTCACCCCCTCGGAAAAGTTTCTGGCCGGCAACTTCGTGGCCGACGAGACCGATCCGGCCTTCATCTTCGGGCCGGTGCAGGCCTTTGCCGCGTCCCGGAAATGCCCCACCACCTGGCTGGTGGAAGAGGGCGTTAAAAACCGCCTGGCCTCGCCGGCCAGCCCCGAGGCCTCGGTGGAGTACACCCTGTATCTGGAAGAGGATTGCCCGGACGGCGTGATCTATTACGTCTTTATGGATCAGGGGGGCATGACCCCTCAGCAGTGGCTGGAGTGGCGCCGGCAATTCCACAAGAGCAAGGCCGAAGAGACCTTCGGCGCGGCCAAAAGCAAGCTGGAAAAGGCCTGCGCCGAGGGCTGCGGGGTCAGCGGCGAACTGCGGTTTATTCAGAAAAACGGGGAGTTGCTGCCTAAGTCGCCCGAAGCCTTCCTGCGCACCGAGTTCAAATTCAGCCCCATCTATGATCTGACGAAACAGCAGAAAATCACCAAATAGGCAGGTGGCGGGGAGAAGGCATGGCGCGGCGCCGGGCGAAGGTGGGGGCGACCCAGAAAGTGATGGGCTATTGCATTTTAGCGGTGCTGGTCCTGATCACGGTGTGGCTCCTGGTGCAGCAGTCCCGCTTCAATCCCGCGGTGACTGCGGCCGGACGGGCCCCCCTCCTGGTCGCGAGGGCCCCGGCCCCCGGCGCCGCGGCGTCGGCCCTGGCCGCGCTCCTGCCCGACGCGGGCGGATTCACCCCGGTCAGCCCGCCTGAGAGCTACGGTCCGGAAACCCTTTCGGACAAGATCGATGGCCGGGCGGAACTTTATCTGTCTGCGGGCTTTAAAGAGATGTCCTGCCGCAGTTTTAACCTGGCAGCCCTCTCCGGGGCTCGCGTGGAGGTCTTCCTGTACGACATGGGCGCAGCCCCCAACGCCTTCGCGGTGTTCAGCAGCCAGCGCCGCCCCGGGGGAGCCGCCCTGGCCGTGACCCCCCAGGCCTACGCCACCCCCAACGCCCTGTTCTTCACCCGGGGGCGGTTTTACGTGGAGATTGTCGCCGACCGGGCCGCGGAGGGTCTGCAAAGTCTTCTCGAGACCTATGCCTCGGCTCTCCTGGCCAAACTTCCCGCGGAGGGCGAGACGCAGGACGCCGCGACTCTGTTTCCCAAGGAAGGCCTGGCCGCGGAGAGCGTACGCCTGAACGCCGCCGACGCCTTTGGCCTGGAGGGATTCAATAACGTTTATACCGGCGAGTACACGCTCACGGCAGGCAAGGCCACGGCCTTCCTGGCCCGCCGCGAGAGCCCGGAGCGGGCCAGGGCCGAGGCGGAGCGCTACAGCAAATTTTTGACGGACAACGGCTACCAGAAGGTGGAAGCCAAGGGCGCACCCGCGGAATTTACCGTTCTCAGCCTGGATAACTCCTTTGAAATCGTCTTCGTGCAGGGCCAGACCCTGGCGGGCGTGCACGACGCCCCGTCGCGGGAAGCCGCCCTGGAACTGGCGGGCAGGGTGGTGAAGGCCCTGAAAGGGAAGCCGTGAACGATCCGAAAAAAGAAGAAACCCCGCGCCGGGAGGAGTTGAGCCGCCGGGATTTCCTGAGAAGGGTAGGGTATGCCTCGGCCCTGGCTCTGGCCGCAAGCGGCCTGGGCGCGGTCCTGTATGACCGTAAAGGCCCCGCACCGGTCCAGGTCCAGAAAACGCTGACCGGTCTGGGAAACTTTGCCCTGCCGGACCTGCAGCCGGGGAAAATGGCCATCGTCCGGGGCGCGGACCGGGCCCACATGGTGGAGCGGGGCCTTAAAGCCCTGGGGGGGATGGAGGCTTTCATCAAAAAAGGCGACCGGGTGCTCCTCAAAGTCAACGCCGCGTTCGCCACGCCGGCGTCGCTGGGCGCCACCACCCATCCCGACACCCTGGCGGCGGTGGCGGACCTGTGCCTCAAGGCCGGTTCGGCCCAGGTGCTGGTCACGGACAACCCCATCAATAATCCCGACAGTTGCTTTGAGATCAGCGGACTGGCGGCGGCCGCCCGCACTGCCGGGGCCCGTATCATCACCCCCCGGGCCGCCCTGTTTCAGCCGGTCACCCTGCCCGGAGCCAGGCTCATCCAGGACTGGCCGGTCCTGGCCGGAGTTTTCCCGGGTGTCACCAAGGTCATCATCGTCAGCCCGGTGAAGGACCACCAGCGCGCCGGGGCCTCCATGACCCTGAAAAATCTTTATGGCTTTCTGGGCGGAAGGCGAAACGTCTTCCACCAGGACATCAACGGCATCATCACCGAACTGGCGCAACTGCTCAAACCCACTCTGTGCATCCTGGACGGCACGGTGGCCATGATGACCAACGGCCCCACGGGCGGGTCCCTGTCGGACTTGAAGGATACGGGCGCCATGGTCATTTCCACGGATCCCGTGGCCGCAGACGCGGTGGGGCTGGAACTCCTGGAGCGGACGCTCACCGACGTGCCCTATATCCAGATGGCCGCAAAGGCCGGGGCGGGAGTGGCGGACTATCAGCGGCTTAATCCGGTGAGGCTGGATACCAGGACTTAACTGCATGATTCCTTCTGGTTCCCAAGCTGGGCTTGGGAACGCCGGTGAGGTGCCCACGCTGAGCTGGGGCTCAATATACGTTCCCAAGTACAACTTGGGAACAAGATAACAGGACCTCCCATGCGCATCGTCACCGTCCGCCGCATCTGTCAGGTTTTCTTCCTCGTGGTCTTCCTGTGGTTCTGCGTCACGGCCACAGTGGGGACAGCGTGGTGGCAGCTGCGCGGCTGGCCCATCAACTGGTTTCTGGAACTGGACCCCTTAACCGCCCTGGCCACGGTCCTGGCCACGGGCACCTTCTCCTCCGGCCTCACCTGGGCCCTGGTCACCATCCTCTTGACCGTGTTTGTGGGCCGGTTCTTTTGCGGCTTTGTCTGTCCGGTGGGGGCCATCAATCAGTTTACGGGCTGGCTGACGCGGCTCAGGGCCAATGCGGCTGCGCGGGTGGAGGCCAACCGGCACCGCTCCTCCCAGGCCTGGAAGTATTATCTGCTGGTCTTTTTCACCGCCCTCGCCCTCACGGGCACGGTGCAGACGGGCCTCATAGACCCTCTGCCCCTGCTGTACCGCAGCGTGAATTTGGCCCTGGCCCCCTTAGCTGATGCGCCTGTGGGCGTGCTGAGCGATCAGCTGCGCCACTACGCTTCGGTCTGGCTCATCGGCGTCATTTTTCTGCTGGTGGTGGGGTTGAATCTCGTCCTGCCCCGGTTTTTCTGCCGGTTTCTCTGTCCTTTGGGCGCGCTCTTCGGTTTGCTGGCCCGCTTCACCCCCTGGCGTATCGGCAAGACTTCCACCGCCTGCGGCGATTGCCAGATCTGTGAGCTTTACTGCGAAGGAGGTTGCCGCCCCTCGGGCACGGTCATTGGCGGGGAATGCGTCCTGTGCTTCAACTGCCTGGACCACTGCCCGGCCGGGCGCATCACCTTTGCGGGACACCCCTCCGCGGCGGGCGAAGCGGCCTTGCCGGACCTGTCCCGGCGAGGCCTCATCGTGGCCGGCGCGGGGCTTATGATGTCGCCCTGGTTCAATTTGGGGGCTTTGGCCGGGGCCAACCGCAACCCCGATCTCATCCGGCCGCCGGGGTCGCTGGATGAGGAGCGCTTCCTGGCCCGCTGTATCCGCTGCGGCCAGTGCATGCGCGTCTGCCCCACCAACATCATCCAGCCAGCGTTGCTCGAGGCCGGGGTGCAGGGCCTGTGGACGCCCGCGGTCAATTACCGCATCGGCCTAAGTGGGTGCCTGCCCAACTGCATCGCCTGCGGCCAGGTCTGCCCTACCGCGGCTATACGCCCTTTGAGCCTGGAGGAAAGGATGGGCCTGGGCGAGTTCACCGCGGCCGGCCCCATCCGCCTGGGCACGGCCTTCGTGGACCGGGGCCGGTGCCTGCCCTGGGCCATGGACCGTCCCTGCCTGGTGTGCCATGAACTGTGCCCGGTGAGCCCCAAGGCCATCTTCGTGCGCACGGTGTTCGAAAATGTGCGGGACGGCCAGGCCCTGCCGGCCAAGGCCCAGGGGCAGGGGGTGGAACTGGAGGCCCCGCTGCCTCAGGGAGTCAACCTGGCCGGCGGCGACTATTACCTGCGTCTGGCCGGCCAGCCCGACGCGGCCCTCCGGCGCATCACCGGCGCGGCCGGCCCGCGCCTCACCTTGGAAGGGCCCTTGTCCGGGGCCAACCTGCCGGCTACGGGCGGGCGGGTGGACATCGCCGTACGCCTGTCCCGGCCCTTTGTGGACCCGGCCAAATGTATCGGCTGCGGTATGTGCGAGCACGAGTGCCCGGTGGCGGGCCTCAGGGCCATCCGGGTGTACAGTGAGAACGAATCCCGGTCCGGGGCGGGGCGGTTGGTGATTTAATCAGCGCTTTCATTTTGTTTTATACCTTCCGGTCCTTAACTTCAGCTTGGGAACCAGTGTTAAGAAATGGAACTCTTAGGCCATCGAGGTGGGAGCAGATTGAAGGGAAAGGAGATGCTTCCATGACAAAGATTGGTCTGGCTCTGGGGGGCGGAGGGGCTAAGGGGATTTCGCACATCGCCTTTTTGAAAGCACTGGATGAGATGGGAGTGCGGCCCGGCATCATCGCCGGGACCAGCATCGGCGCCATCATCGGCGGTTTTTTTGCCGCTGGTGTGTCAGGGATAGAACTTGAACAGTTGCTTCAGACATTAGGCATCAGAGAAAGCCTGAGAATTGCTGCGGACTTCTCCTTGTTCAGCAATTCGGCTATTCTCAAGGGGAAGGGGGTGGAAGAGTTTCTGAAAAACCGCCTTCCCGTGGAGACTTTTCAAGAACTGGTGATCCCCTTAAAGGTGGTGGCCACCGATTTCTGGAACCGGAAGGAGGTGGTGTTCGACTCCGGGAACCTGGTGAATGCCATCCGGGCCAGTATGGCCATGCCCGCGGTCTTTGAGCCGGTAATAGCCGATGGCACCGTGCTGATAGACGGGGGCGCCGTCAATCCTTTGCCGTATGACCTGATTCAGGCGGAGTGCGACATTGCCATCGCCATCGACGTCTCCGGCGTCAAAGAGCAGCCGGAAAACGACCCGGTCCCTAACATGGTGGAGAACATTCTGTCCACTTTTCAGATCATGCAGGCTTCCATTGTGGATGCCAAGAAGAAGACCGCCCCACCGGATATTTATGTCAGACCCCAGTTAAAAAACATTCGGGTCCTGGATTTTTACCGCTATAACGAAATTTTAGCCGGGGTCGAGGAAGAAGTGAATGGTTTTAAGGAAGAACTAAAGAAATATCTAATTTAGACAGAGGATATCATAGTCAAAAAAACAACATCCGGGTGTACAGCGAGAACGAGTCCCTGTCCGGTTCGGGGCGGTTGCTTATCTAAGGCCGTGTCCCGTAAGAAAGGATTATTTAAATGAAATATATCAAGCAATCCACGAAATTGGTTAATTCCCACCTGATTTTTATTTTATTTCTGGCGTTATGTGGAAGCGTAATGTCTTTAAGGAGTTTGTCGCAAGAAATAGAATTGCTATTTATATTATTAAATTTAATTATTATTTATTTATTTCTCTATCCGATAGTGTGTGGCCGTTTAGTCGAGGCAATACTGATGTCTCCAAAAACTTTATGGAAGCACATTCTAAAGGTGAATTGGCTTAATTATTTTATCTATTATATAATGCTGGGGTTATTATTATTTGCTACTTCAATAATTTTGTCTAATTTAAAATATCAATTAGGGATTAATATTATAACATATATGATGATTTTTGTATGGATTTTAATTAAAACTTTAGTGATCTATACATTGCCGTTAATATTTTTAACACGACGTCTTCTGTACTCGATTATGACAGGTGTAACGACATTATCTCATCATTTTAGGAAAAGTGTTCCCTTAATATTATTGGTTATTCTTGCGCAATTAGCAGTGGTTTTGGATGGCTTAACTTATCGCACCTCAAATTTTGTAACGATGATCGGAATCGGATTTATTCGACACTTTATTATTGGCTATTTAAATTTATTGATTTTCACGGCGGCCACCATTACTTTAACAAAACATGAAAAAGAGATAATTCAACAATAATTGTGGATATTATAATAAGTTACCATCCTGGTTTCCGAGGTGGACTCATGAGCCAGGATGTCCAAACAAAAATAGTCAAAGCCTCGAACATCACCCCAAGAGGAGGTGGAACTTATGGATGAGAAAAAGAAAGATACCGGTCTCAGCCGCCGGGAATTCGTCAAGACCGTGGGATTGGCCGGGCTGGCCGTGGCCTCAGGCGGCGCCGCGCCTGTGGTGGCCGCGCCGGTGAAGACGGAGGAGGCGCAGAAATCCGCCGCCATGCCCAAGCGCAAGCTGGGCAAGACCGGCGTGGAGGTGTCCAGCCTGAATCTGGGCGGCATGTTCGACACAATTAACAACCAGCTGCTCTTGAGGCAGGCCCTGAAATGGGGCGTCACCATGTGGGACACGGCCGAGGTCTACGGCAACGGGTTAAGCGAAGATGGCATGGGGCGCTTTTTCGCCAAAAATCCCGAGGCCCGGAAAGAGGTCTTCCTGGTCACCAAACTCACGCCCAAGGGCGGCAATTTCACCGAAAGGTTGAACAAAAGCCTGGAAAGGCTAAAAACGCCCTACGTGGACCTTTTCTTCGTGCACGCCATCTCCGGCATCGGCGAGATGACCCCGGCACTCAAGGACTGGGCCGCGGAGATGAAAAAGGCCGGCAAAATCAAGTTCTTCGGCTTTTCCACCCACACCAACATGGAGGATTGCCTCCTGGGTGCGGCCAAACTGGACTGGATCGACGCGGTGATGACCACCTACAACTTCCGGGTCATGACCAATCCCAAGATGCAGGAGGCGGTGGACGCCTGCGTCAAGGCCGGCGTCGGCCTCATCGCCATGAAGACCCAGGGCGGCGGGCCGGGAGCCATGAAGGCCGACAGCGAGGCGGAATTAAAGGCCGCCAACCGCTTCCTGGAACGGGGTTTCACGGACAGGCAGGCCCGGCTCAAAGCGGTGTGGGAGAACCCGCACATCGCCAGCATCTGCTCCCAGATGCCCAACCTCACCATCCTGTCGGCCAATGTGGCTGCCGCCCGGGACCAGACGAAGCTTTCCCGGGAGGATTTCGACTCCCTGAGCCAGTTTGCGAAGGAGACGGCCTGTGACTACTGCGCCGGTTGCGGCCACATCTGCACCGCGGCCGTGGGCGGGGCCGTGCCGGTGAACGAGGTCATGCGGGCCTTGATGTATCACCGGGACTACGGCGAGGCGGAGATCGCCCGGCAGACCTTTGCCGGGCTGCCCGCAAGAGTGCGGCAGCGGTTGGGTGAGTTGGATTACTCCCGGGCGGAAGCGGCCTGTCCCCAGGGCCTGGCCATTGCATCGCTCATGCGGAAGGCCCAGGAGATATTGGCCTGATTTCTGTCAAAGGCATTTTGAGGGAGGGGGCCAGGGGGCGGAGACCCCTCCCCCCCTCAAACTCCCTCCCCCAACCCCTCAGCGCTTTCTATTGGCCCAGGCTGAAAGCCTGTGCCACTGTGCTGCGCGGGTTGGGAGGAGGGGAGGGAGATCATCTCCCTGGCCCTTCCCCCAGAAAAATTTCCTTCAGAAACATCTGCATGTGCTGCCAGGAACGGGCCGCAGCCTTGGGGTCATAGGCCGCGCCCTTGCTTTTGTCGCTGCCGGCCCCAGGGTTGGCGAAGCTGTGCACCGCGCCGCCGTAATAAATCATCTGCCAGTCCGCCCCCGCCCGGCGCATGCCTTCCTGAAACGCGGCGATCTCCTCGGCTTTGACATGGGGGTCCTCAGCGCCATGCAAAATGAGGAATTTCGCCTGACAGTTTTTTAGGTCTTCGGGCTTGGGCGCAGTTAAGCCGCCGTGAAAGCTCGCCACCCCCTTGACCGCCGCGCCGCTGTAGGCCAACTCCAACACCGTGGTGCCGCCGAAGCAGAAGCCGATGGCCGCCAGGCGCTGGGGGTCAGCCTGGGGCCGCGCGGCCAGCGCCTTCAGCCCGGCCTGGGCGCGCTGCCGCATGAGGGGAGTGCTCCTGATGTGGCTGGCCAATTTACGCGCCTCTTCCCGGTCCTGGGTCACCTTGCCTTCCCCGTACATGTCCACGGCCAGTGCCACATAGCCCAATTCGGCCACCTTTTCGGCCCGCTGCCTGGCAAAGTCGTTGAGACCCCAGAATTCATGCACCACCAGGACACCGGGCCTCTTGCCTGTCACCGCGTCGTCGTAGGCCAGATAGCCTTTCAGGCTGACGCCGTCCTGACTGTAGGTGACCACCTCGGTGACCACCTTGGCGGAGGCCGTGCTGCTGCACATGAGGACCAAAAGAAGTGCCAGAGAGATATTCATGGTTCCTCCTCGCAGTTGGTGACAATGCTGGCAATGGGCGCTCATGGAATTGAGGTGCTAATCCGTTTCGCGCCCCGGGGTGGCCATAATCTTCACCTTCAGTTTGGGCTTGGGCTTACTCAACTTTCCGGAGCCTTTGACCGGGATGATCAGGTCCGTGCGGCCTTCCTTTTTCACCGTGAGATTATAGATCACTTTGACAATAGTTCCCTGGGGCCCGGCAGTGGATTTTTGGGTAACCAGACCCGAGGAGAGAATGAAGGGGTCAAATTGCGGCACCACCACCTGCTCGTCTCCTTCCAGGGTGACTTCCGCAGTGAATTTCTGGCCCACCGGCAGGCGGAGGGTCCTGCCGTTGTCTTTGGGGGTGATGACCAGGGGGTCCGATTCGGCCCAGGCCACCAGGGCTCCCAGAAGCATAACCGCCAGTCCCGCCAGCACCAGGCCTGTGCGAATTTGGGTCGTACTCAATGGTCCCATGGCAGAATTACTTGATGCCCAGGCGCTCGGCTTCCTGGGGAGCGTGTTTCTTCAGAACTTCAAAAATAGCGTACTGGGGAATGAGATGGAAAGCCATGATCAATTTGCTCAAGTTCTGGTCCATCTTGAAATAGTGGGCATTGGCTTCGCTGAAAGCCTGAAACAGTCCAGGGGGCAACGTCTTCACACTGTTTTCGATGATGGCGTCCACCTTCTGTTTGCCGGCCTGATCCAGGGCCTCGCGCTTGCGGCCGAACTCCACCATTTTCTGGACGGTATCTTCTTTGAGCTGCGTCAGTTTGGGCTGTAAAACAGCGGGGGCGGGGCGGTCTTTGATGAGCCCCACCACATTTTGCATTGTTTCCAGATAGAGAGCGGCAATCTTTTTGCCCAGTTCGTCAGGCGGTTGCGCCTGTACCGGCTGCATCACCCACAGGGTGCTGATCACGCCAAGGGCGATCGCCAGAGTCAACCGCTTTTTCGTCATCACCTTCTCCTCAGAGTTAAGATGCGGTCGCTGGGCGACCAGGGCTTTGCTTGGTTATTTCTTAGGGTCCTGGGTCTTACTCAACCGGGAGTCCGCCTGGCTCTGCCTTCTGTTCCCACGCCTCCTTACTGCACCAGGACATCCACGGCGTCGCCCCGGCCGTCCGGGCCCACCACGGCCAGGCGGTGGCGGCCCCGGCCCAGGTTCAGGGTGATGTCATAGGGCGGTCCTGCGGTCCCAACCTCCCGGCCGTCCACCAGCCAGGTGACCGCGGCCAGGGGGACGACGGCCACGGCCTTGAGGGTCAGGCGCACCGTTTCCGCCCCGGGCGCCAAAAGATAGCGGTCCCCCGGCAAGGGATAGCCGATGGCTAGCAGCGGGGTCTTTTGCCGGGACAGACCCGCCCGGCCCGGGGCGGCGAGACCGATGGTCACCCGGCCGCTGGCGTGAGTTACCGAGGCTGCGGCGGGCTGAGGAACGAGGGTGTTTTCAAAGGTGCGGTTTAGATCCGGGTCGAAGCCGGCCAGGCGGAAGCGGCCCGCGGCGCGCTTTTCGTGGCGCTGATGGAGCCAACCGGCGTAGTTGGCAGGCATGTGGTGCCAGGGTTCTCTTTGGTGATGGAAGCTGCAAATGTCCGTTGGTTCGGTGCCGGCAATGAAAAGTTCCTGGCGCTGGTGGCTGCAGCCCGGCCCGGGATTGAGGCCCGAGAAGGTGCAAACCGTCGCCTCCACCACCCCGGCCGGCCGGCGGGGCGGCCCCGGGGCCTCGTAGCGATAAAGCAGATTAGCCAGGTCGGCCAGGATGGGTGCAGCCGCCGAAGCCCCGCTCTGTTTGGCGGTGGGTTTGCCGTCGAAATTACCCACCCAGACGGCCAGGGTGTGGCGCGGGGTGAAGGCCACGGCCCAGCAGTCCCGGTAATTGGTGCTGGTGCCGGTCTTGATGGCCAGGCGGTAGGGAGGATTCATGGCGACAGACCCTCCGAAGGCCCGGGAGCGGGCACCGGGGTCGGCCAGGATGTCGCCGATGATATGGGCCGCTTCGGGGGAGAAGACCTGCACCGGTTCGGCCAGGGGGGCGTTTCGATCGGTGCGCAGGGGGCGGAAGAGACCGCCGTTGGCCAGGGCTGCATAGGACGCGGCTAACTGTACAAGACTCACTTCGGGGTTGCCCACCACCAGGCCCAGGCCATAGTGGTCCGGCCCCCGTTCCGGATGGTTGATCAACTGAAGGCGCGTGAGGACCTCGTAATAGTGCTGCGGCTCCACCTGCTTGAGGAGAAAGACCGCGGAAAGATTCAAGGAGTTGCCCAAGGCTTCCCGCAAGGCGATGGGCCCGTGGGTGGTGCGGTCGTAGTTGAGAGGCGCGAATTCGCCCCCCGGGATGCGGTAGCGCCTTTCCACGTCTTCCAGGACCGTGGCCGCGGTGAAGCCCTGGTCCAGGGCTTGGGCATAGAGGAAGGGCTTGAGGGTGGAGCCGGGCGAGCGCCAGGCCACCGCGCCGTTGTTGTAGCCCAAATCCCGGGGGCCGTAGCGGCAGGAGCCGGCCAGGGCCAGGATTTCCAGGGTGCGGTTGTCCACCAGGACCGCCGCGGCCTGGGTGGCTCCGGACTTGATCAGCCGGGGCTGGTGGGAGGCCACCACGGCCTCCAGACGACGCTGCAAACCCAAATCCAAGGTGGTGCGGCGCTCCTGGCCGCCGTTTGCGGAACCTGGCTGGCGGGCCAGAACGAAATTGACGAAATGGGGGGCCTCAAAGGCGAAGGCAGGCACGCGTCCCTTAACCGGCTTGAGGTTCAGGGGCTCGGCCCGGGAGGCGGTGAGCTGGGCGGCGTCCAGGAAACCCAGGGCGGCCATGCGGCCCAGGATCCAGTCCCGGCGGGCCAGGAGGCGCTCCCGCCGCGGTCCATAGGGATTGAGGGCGCCGGGGGCCTTGACCAGAGCGGCCAGCAGGGCCGCCTCCGCGGCGTTTAGGTCGGCCGCGCTTTTGCCGAAATAGAGCCGGGCCCCCGTCTCCACGCCCATGAGGTTGTTGCCCTGGGGCACCCGGTTCAGGTAGCAGCGCAGAATCTCATCTTTGCTCAAGGACCATTCGATCCTGAGGCTGCGCACCATTTCCACCAGTTTGCGGTGATAGGTGCGGGGCCCCGGATAGGTGAGGCGGGCCAGTTGCTGGGTGATGGTGGAGGCCCCGGAGACGATATGGCCGCTGGATGCATTGCTCCACAAGGCCCGGGCCACGGCCAGGGGGTCGAAGCCAGGGTGGAGGCGGAAACGCCGGTCTTCCGCGGCCAGGAAGGCTGCCGCCACCAACCCGGGTGCGGGCCCCGGCGGCAGGAGCACCAATTTACGCCCCTGCGCCTCGGGCACCAGCCGCAGCACCTGGCCGTGCCGGTCCACCACCAGGGGGCCGGGGACCGGAGCCAGGTCCTGCACCTCCAGGCGGGAGGCGGCCTCGAGATGCACCAGGGCCGCCGCCAGGGCCACCGCCAGTCCCAGCCAGATGAGCCGTCGCGCCATCAGGACCCCTGGTTTGAACATTCCATGGGAGTTTTTGTAGGACACCCGCCCCCGGGTGTCCCAGGTTGACGCCACCAGGGTGGCGGAGTTCCATATGACAATTGTCCGAAGCCGGAGCTTCGGTGCCAATGGGGTTCCCAAGCGGGAGCTTGGGAACGAGGGTGGAGGAGGCCAGAGGGTGGAGACGCCAGTCCCTCCCCCACGCCCCCTCCCCCAATCCCTTCAAGGGGGATGGGAGGGGAGTTTGAGGGGAGGGTGGGTGAGTTCGCTCCCCCGGCCCTTCCCTCAAAGCACTCCTTACCTCGGTTTCACCACGAGCCGGCCTTTGGGGGTGGCGCCCCAGACCTCCGGGGAGTACATGGCCGCCACCTTGGCCGGCGGCGCCACGAAGGTGCCGGCGCACACCGCCCGGGCGTAATACTCGAAGCGGTAAGGGCCGTGCCATACCCGGTTCTTAAAGGCCAGGACCCGGTCGTCCCGGATCTCGAAGAAGTCGGGGTAGAAGAAGTAAGCTCCTTCCGCGGAGATATAGGCCCCGCCGCCATTTTCCTGGCTCTCTAATTCATCGCCTTCATCGTCGCCCCGCTGGCGGCCGGTGGGGACCTGCTCCTCGGCCTTCAAGGCCGTGTTCACCGCCACCAGACCCGCAGGCAAAGGATCGTCGATGACCACGTACTGCTGGTCCCTGGCCTTGATGTCCAACAGAACGGTAATTTTCACCAGATCGCCCACCTTGATCTCATCTTTGCCGTCGGTGTTCTTGATGAGGCGCTGGACCTTGATGCCCTGGGCCGCGCCGGCGCCGGCCAGATCCACCCGGGGGCTGGTGAATTCCAGTTTGTAGAGCCAGGTGCGGCCGGCCGGGCCTTCCACCCGCACCACGGGATTCTTCAGGAAGGCCTGGGGATTGAGGCTCATGGTCCGGAAGCCTTTGGGGTCCAGGGAAATGCGCTGACCGGCCCCCTCGGGTTGCGTGACGGTAAGATCGCTGGTCTGCCCGGCAAAGCTGATGCCCTTGAAATACTCACTCAAGGCCATGAGGGCCCAGCTGGTGTCGCTGGTGGAGGTCCAGATGCCCTGGCGGTCCAGCCCGCCCAGAAGATAAAGGGCCGCCTGTTTGGTGCCGGGGTCGTCGGGCAGGATGGCCTTGCCCGCCAGGAGAGTCAGGGCCGGGGTGCGGTAGGGGGCGTAGAAGTCCTCCCAGGAGAAGGGCTCCACCTCCCGCCTGGCTGACAGCAGCGGCTTGAGCTGGGTCTGCAGCTCTTTGGCAGGGCGCAGGCCCGAGGTCTTGGCGGCCAGGAGCACCAGGATCTGGCCCTCCCTCTTCAGCCGGTTGAAGTCCCGGTATACCAGGTTCAGGGTCGCGCCGTCCAGCCCGTCGGCCAGGGCCAGGACATAGCAGGCGTAGGCCTGGAGGCCCACCGGCTGCTTGGGGTTTTCCACGATGCCCTTGAGGTAGCCCACCAGGGAGGCCATGGCCTGATCGCTCACCGCCAGGCCGTTGGCCTTGGCCAGACTCAGGGCCGCAGCGGCGTACAGGCTGCCGTAGGGGTGCGCCTCCCGCCCGCCGGGCCAGTAGGTGAAGCCGCCCTTGTCGGTCTGCATGGTGAGGATGCGCTCCACCCCGCTTTTCAGATACTTGTCCGTCTCCTCCAGGGTGACGCCGGGGATGAAGCCCTCCTTGACGGCCCCCCGCAGCGCGGCCAGGGACATGACGCCGGAACTGGTCTGCTCGATGCAGCCGTAGGGGTAGTGGAGCATGTAGTCCACGGCCTCGCTCAGGCGCAGGAAGGGGTTGCCCGACAGGGTGAGCACCAGTTTCAATTCGTCGGGATTGATGTCCTGGGCGGCCGGCCCTGTGAGGTGGGACGGCAGCGCCACCCTGATATCGTCGGTGCCGGTGAAGGTCCCGAAGGTGACGTTGGTGTCCCGGATGAAGCCGGAATTCACCTTCAGTTTCTGCTCCACCGCATCCACCCGGTTGCCGAACTGGCCCCCGAAGCGCACCGCCGCGGGGCCGGTCTTGGTGGCCTGGCCGCTGACGTTGAGCTTGACGCTGTTCTTGGCGGGCAGCTCTTTACTGGCGTCATCGGCCTTGAGGACCAGGCCTCCCTCCGAGGCGTGGGCCGTGAATTTGACCGTGCCCGCGTCGCTGCTGTTGTTAAAGGCGGACACCTGGAAGGTGAAGGTGTCGCCCTGGGTGAAGAAGCTGGGCAGTCCCGGCTCCAGGTAAAAGTCCTTGGTGACCAACAGCGGCCGCTCCGGGCTGGCGAAGCGGCTGCCCTTGTCC
>CAZFWX010000024.1:0-10560 GCA_964522695.1 uncultured Desulfobacterales bacterium | reverse complement strand
GCTCCATCCGGGTGACTGTCACCGTGGGTGTCGTGTCCACGGCCACCACGTACACCCGGTAAGTGGTCATGTTGTCCGGCAGGGTGAAGGACACCTGGGCCTTGCCGTCCTTGTCCGTGTGCACCGCGGGGTTGAAATAGGCCACCGGCTGGAAGCGCTTGCGGAGCTTGGACATCATTTCCGGGCTCAGGCCGTCGCCGCCGGTCAGGGGCTCATTTTTGGCCACGTAGAAGGGGGTCTGGTGCACCAGCAGCAGGCGCATCTCCCCGGTGAAGACCCCCAGGGGGCCGTCGAAGCGCACGATCTGATCCAGGGTGGGGGTCTTGAAGGCGGTGAGGGCCAGGACGGCCTCATCCACCACGGCCACGGCCAGTTCGGCTTCCACGCCCTTGCCCTTGGCGTCATGCACCAGGAAGTTCAGGCTCATCTGCGCCCCGGGTTCGGCCTTGAGCTCCTTGGCTTCCGGGCTGATCTTCACCTCCAGGCGCTCCACCTCCAGACGCACCGGCAGGTTGAGGACGCCCCAGTAGAAGTTGGGCACGCCTGCGTCATAGCGTCCCGAGGCTTCGGGGAAATGGCCCCGGGCCGTCAAGGCCAGCACCGAAACATAGACGTTGGGGCCGTATTCCTTCCGGATGGGGACTTCAATGGTGCGTTCGCCTTCCTTGAGGGCCACCACCCGGTGCGTCAGCACCCCGGCCTGTTCCGTGGTGACCAGGTAGCGGGAGATGGGCCGCCGGGGCTGTACGGTGATCTTGGCCGTCTGGCCGGGGGCGTATTCCTTGCGGTCGGCCGCCAGGTCCAGGACCTGGAAGGGCTTTTCCCGATTGTCGTAAGCGTCGTAATCCGCGTCGCCCTTGACGTTCATCTGCACCGCCGAAGCAAAGGTGCGCCCCTTATCGTCGGTATAGGAGACGGCAATGAGGTAGGCCCCGCCGTAGGCGAAATCAAAGCGGAAGAAGGCCTCGCCTTTTTCCAGGGTGAGGTCCGCGGCATAGGCTTTGCGCCAGGACGGGTAATCGTCCCAGAAGACGTCCCCCTGCTCGTTGCGCTTGGCCACGTAGGTGTAACTGCGGCGCATTACTTCGGCCCGCACCTTACCCGTCTGGATCTGCTTGCCGTCCTTCCCTGCCACGATGACTTTGAGGACCTGTTCCACGCCGGCGCTCACCTCGGGGGTAAAGCTGCCGATGCCCACCAGGAGATCCGGCTCCACCTGGAAGGTGTTGGTGCCGGTGGCCGCCCGGGCATCAAAGTCCAGCACCGTGGCCGTGACCATGAGGGCGTATTCGCCGCCCAGGGCCTGGCGGTCCAGGGGGAATTCGATCTCAGCCCGGCCTTTGTCGTCCAGGGTGGTCTGGCCGCTCTCCAGCAGATCCCCCCGGTCGTCGCCCTCTTCTTTTTCCTTGCCGCTTTCATAGCCGAAGACAAAGGTGTCGAGACCCGGGACTTTGTAGCTGGTCTTGGTCTTGTAAATCTTCCAGCGCACCTGGCCGTTTTTCACCGGCCCGCCGGCGTAGTAGCCGCCGTTTATGCCGATCTTCACCAGTTGCAGGGTGGTTTCGGGATGATTGACGTAGAGCTTCTCGGTGCGGCTGAAGCGCTTGAAATCGATATCTACGAAGTGGCGGGGGGCCTTGAACTCCTGCACCTGGAAAGTGCAGGTGGCCTCGTTTTTCGGGGCCAGGCCGTCGCCCTGCTTCTGGCCATCTTCGTCCACATAGCGCCGTTTCTTGCGCCGCCGGCCGGAAGGTTCTTCCTTCTTATCCTCAGGCCCGAAGCTCATGTTCAGGGTGTAGGTGCCCAGAGGCCACTGGCCTTCCGCAGTGAGTTCCCCGGCCAGGGTGCCGAAGGGCGACAGGACATCCTCGCTGGTGAAGACCACCTCCCCTTTGGGGCTAACGATCTCAAAGCGGCAGGATTCGCCCTGAGTCGGGACGACCCGGCCGTCTTTGTACTCCCGCACCGTGCCCTTGAAATAGATCTTTTCGCCGGGCCGGTACACGCCCCGTTCGGTGAAGACATGGCCCTTGAAGCGCCGCACCTTCTCGCCGTCCTGCACCTGCCAGACGCCCTCGGGGGTGAGATTGCCCTTGGGCAGGACTTCGATGAAGGAGACATCGCCCGGGACGCCCGCCATCAAAAAGCGGATGCGGTCCTTGTCCACCAGCTTTTTGACGGGCCTGAACTCATCCAGGCTACGCAGGGAAAGCCCTTCCACTTCTTTATTGGCAAAGACCAGCACCCCGTCTTGATCGGTGACGCCCAGGGGAAAGACCTCCAGGTCATTGGTGAAGGCCAGCACCTGGACGCCGGCCACAGGCGCGCCTTTGCGCAGCGAAGTGACCCACAGCAAAAGGCCCGCGCTGCCCCGCTTGTAGGTGAGACCCAGGTCGGTGATCTGGAAGAGGCGGGGCGGCGACGCCGCGGTGCTGCCCGGGGCCTGGTCCTTCACCCGCATGAGGGCGAGAGCCCCCGTTTCCTTGCCCTGCCGGAAGGTCAGGGGCAGGGACACGGCCCAGGGCTTATTCTTTTCGCCGGTGGCGGGAAAGAGCTGCTGCTCTTTCAGAGGCGGCGTCAGGAAGGGGGCGAATTCCTTCTTGTCCTTGGCCAGCGCGGCCAGGCGCTCTGCGCCGGTCTTTAAGAGATCAAAGGTCTTGTCGGTCCACTCCGTGGGCTTCTTTTCCACGGCCAGGGCCACCGCCAGCAAAAGCGGCGGGATTTTCAATCCCTCCAGGAGCAGGTTCTGGATATTCTGCACCCGCACGTGCACCATCTGGCGGCTGTCCCGCTCGATGACCGTCTTGTCCTCCACGAACTCCACCTTGGGCAGGCGGTCCGGGAAGTGGAAGGTGTTCACCGTGCGGACATAGAGGCGCCCGTTGAGATTCAGGTTGTCCGGCAGGCTGACCACGTAGCCGGTGCCGAACTTGAACTTGCCCCGCAGGGTGAGCACCCCGCTTTTGCTCATGGTGGAGCGGGCCCAGTCGATTTTCACCCGGGGCAGCAGGCGCAAATCACTCTTCATGACGGGCATGGGCAGGGGCTGGCTGAAGTGGATCTTCACATCCTCGGTCACCGGATCGGGGACGATCTTGAGGATGGTGAAATGCTTCTGGGGATCAAAACCCGGAGCCGCGACGGCCGGGGGCTTGTCCCCGCCCGCGGGCTGGGCCAGGGCCGGGGCCACCGCACCGGCCAGGACCATCAGGACCGCCAGGATGATCATCCCGGAGGCCGCCGCCCCCCCGGACCGGGCCCTCTGTTTCAGACTGCCCAAGACCCTGCCTCGCCCACTTGCCGCCGCCGTGTGCATGCCGTCTCCCTCCGGGGCGCCGCCGCGCGCCCCCTCATGATTGCCCGCCGGGTGAGCACCCCGCCGGGTAACGTCCCAAGCCTTGCCGCTCTTATTCTGAACCAAGCTGTCGGTTCATTATAATTATTCGTTATGGGGATACCAGCAGAATTTTGCCCCGGGGTGCATTGCCCTGAGGCCAGGGGTGGGGGCGGTTTGAGGGAGGGCGACAGGAAGAACCCCCCTTTCATTCCCATGTCTCTGCGAAAGGCGGCGCAGGCTTTCCTGCCTGACCAAATCACCCCCTCTCCCCCCTTGCGGGGGGGAGGGTTAGGGTGAGGGGGGAGCCCAGGCAGGCTGCGGCAGGATAAGCCAGGCCCGCCGCCCGGGCCCTATGTTAATATTTCCTCCTGCCCTTTGAGATTCCTGATCTCCTGTTTCTTCAGGGAGCCCGCTTCTCCTCTGAGAAAACGTTGCATCAGGGGGATGAGGTGCATTGCCGTCAGTTGATGGGGGAGCACCACGTAGTCCGCGCCGGCTTCATACATCTTCAGGGCCCGCGCCGCGCTTTCCGCGGTGACGATAACGGCCGCCTGGGGGCATAGCTGCTTCATCTGGCGGGTCAGGTTGACATTGCTGGTACCCACCAGGATTTCGTCCGGCACGGTGGATACCACCAGCTTGACCTGATCCACCCCGGCATGGTGCAAGGTGTGCAGATTGCTGATATCCCCATAAACCACCTGAATGCCCCTGTCATTCAACTGCCGGTACACTTCCGGGTTGAAATCCACCACCACCAGGTTTTCCGTCATGGCCAGGCCCAGTTCTTCCATCTTCGCCACCAGGGCGCTGGCGGTGCGGAAAAACCCCAGAATGGCGATCTCTTTGGGCGCCTCCTCCTGGGGCCGGGCGGCATCCTGGCCCACGCCCTGCAGGCCCACGCTCTCCAGCACGCGGCTCATCGCTTCCGCCAGGGGCTGACTGTACTTGATGAGATACGTGGACGAGATGGCCGTGAGCGCAAAGGTGAAGAGGATGATGATGGGAACGTCGCCGCCCACGTGCCGGTACTCCGGCTTCATGCCGATGGCCGTGATCACCAGGGCGAACTCGCTCAACTGGGACAGGTTGAGGGAAGTCAACAGGGCCACCCGGTTGCCCTGCTTGAGGGCATGCAGGAGCGGCGCCACGGTGAGAAAGCGGGTGGCCGTGAGGAAGACCGAGGCCACCACAGCAATGAGGATGAGCCCCAAGTTCTTCAGGGGATTGGGGATGAGCATGCCTAGGGCCACGAAAAACAGGATGAGAAAAAAGTCCCGGATGCTGACGATTTTGGCGATGATGTCCAGGTTGTAGGGAAAGGTGGAGATGGCGATGCCAGCGATGAGCGCGCCCATCTCCCAGGACAGTCCGGCGTAGCCCCCCAGGCCGCAGATGAAAAAGCACCAGCCCAGGGATGCCACCAGCATCAATTCGGGCAGTTTGGCAATGCGGTGAAAGAGCCAGCCCAGGACGTAGCGGCTCAACAGCAGGCTCAGAGCCACCAGGCCGGCCAGCTTCACAAAGGACCAGAGGATGGCCAGCACGCGGGGATCGGTAAGGTTGGGCTGGAGACCCAAAATGATCACCGCCCAGAGATCCTGGAAAACCAGCACCCCTAAAGTGAGGCGGCCGGCCAGGGTGTCCAGTTCGAATTTCTCGTAGAGCAGCTTCACCACAATGGCGGTGCTGCTCAGGGCCAGGCACATGGTCAGGTAGAGGAGGTCGAAGCTGCCGCCCCGCACTGCAATCCCCAACACGTGGTACTCCACGGCCCCCAGGCCCTGCATGGTGAAGCCCAGCAGCAGGAAGAAGCCGAACCCCAGGGCGGCGCACAGCAGAAACTGCAGGATGCCCGTGGCGATGAGCGCGACCCCGGCTTCCCTCACTTTTTTAAGGTTCAGTTCCAGGCCGATCATGAACAGGAGCAAAATCAGGCCGATCTCGGCGATGGTTTCGATGTTGCCCCGGCCCTGCACCCAGCCGAAGCCGTGGGGGCCGATGAGGAAGCCCGCGGCCAGGTAGGCCAGCAACAGCGGCGTTTTGATAAGGCTGGCCACATAGGCCAGCGCCGTGGCGGCCAGGATGCAGAGGCTGATGCTGGAGAGCAGATTGACGTCGCAGGCGTCCGCGGCGGAGGCGAAAGCGGTCCCGGGACTGACGAGCAGGAAGGCTAAGGCGCCGGCGGTCAGCCCTTTCAGGGGGCCGGAGCCGGGGATGCCGGGCCTTTCCGGGGTCTTGGCTTCGGGGCCCAGGGACTTCCACCCCAAAGAATATGCAGGAAACATGCAGGCTTCCTTTGCTAAGTTCAGGGACTTCCGGCAAAGGGTCCCTGGATCCGGTGATTCAGGGCTTCTCCGGGGGCGGCGGCAGTTCTGCGCCGCAGGCCTTGCAGGGCACCGACTGGTCCCGGTATTCTTCGGGAACCACCTGTTCCAGGCCGCATTGTCGGCAGACGCGCCGGAGCCGGAACATGAGATACGCGGAGGGAGTGAATAGGGGGACCATCAGATTATCTCCGTGGTAAGGGGAGCGAGGCAAAGGCAGGCGGGACACATGTGATCGGCTCAAGACTGCCGGCAAAGCGCCTGTCTCCTGTCTCTTGTTGCCATGGGGCTGCCCGTCCAATGCCCCCGGTAATAACTGTCCCATCAATGGCCAGGGGAGTCAAGCGTTTCCGGAGTGCTCCGAGGGAAAACGCCCGCAACGGCCCGCCCAGCCGAGGTCTATCTCTCTCAATTTAAAGGGGAAGAGTAAGCGTTATCCGGCAGAGATTCCCCTGCCGACGGCGTCAGCCTGACATTATTTCCGCATGACAAGGCTTGGCCTGTTTCGGGGGATTTGAGGGGCTTCCCATTATAACTCCCTCTCCCGCCGCCGGGGGGAGAGGGCTGGGGTGAGGGGGGCAAAAATATGCGCCTCTCCTTAGGAAATCATGTACTAGAGCGATTACCGTTCAATCCAGCAGCAGCGGGAAGATGGGCGAGATGGGCGCATAAGCCGGGGTCACCGACACCTTGTCCAGCCAGGCGCAGTTGGCGCCGCCCTCGCCGCTGGCGTCCCGGACATATTCCCACCGCACCGTGTGGCTGCCCGCAGCCAGTTTGACGCTCCTGGCCGTCCAGTTGACCTCCCCGGAGATCTGCTCCACCAGGTTGCCGTCCACGTACACCTTGAGAAAGTCCTTGTTGGCCTCCGATGACACCTTCCAGGAGAACCACAGTTTGCCCGGGCCGGGGGCCGTGGTCTGCAGCCAGGAAGTCTGGCCGTGGCTGATGGCCCCGCTCTGGGCCGCGGCGTAGTCATAGGTGTAGGTGGCGGTCTGGGGGAACCAGGCGGCCGACCCGCCGGTGCTGAAGGTCAGGCTGTGGTTGTCCAGGGCGTCGTTCAGACTCAGGGAGACGCTGCTCCCCACGAAATTCGCGCCCCAGACGTTGCCCACGGTGGTGGAATTGTCGCTGGAAGTCCCGGTGGTGACGGTTTGCGAAGAGAAGCTGTACCAGTGCCGGCTGGCCGTGAGGGTGTAGGTGGAGCCTGAAGGAATCTTGGGGAAGGTGTAGATGCCCTGGGCATTGGTGGAGGTGGCATAGGAGCCGCCGCCGGAGCGGGCGGCCGTGACCGTGACGCCGCTGATGGGCGCGCCGCCTGAGGTGGTGACCCGGCCGCTGATGATCTCCCCTGCGCCGCTGACGTAGACGTTGTAAACGCACTTATACACCGACGTGAAGGCGGGACTGGAATCGATGTTGGGCAGATTGTACCAGGCGTCGGACGCCCCCGCCCAGCCCAGGTTGAGGTGGTGGTACAGGGTGGAGGAATTGTAGCCGTAACCGTCGCAGACGATGGCGTGGCCGCCCACGGAGCCGGTAATGCCAAAGAGGATGGGATAGCCCGCGTCCAGGTTGGGGTTCACCATGGTATTGCGCTGGGCCGTGGGCAGGTTGCTGCCGCTGTTGTAGCCTTTTTTGGCGTTGCTGTACCCGAAGGGATTTTTCAAAGCATCCGCGGTGGCCAGGGTGTCCGCCCCGGAGCCGCCCGCGGCATAGCTCATGTGCACGGGGAGCCCGGCGTCATGGGTGAGGGCGCCGATGGCCTGGCGCTGGCTGTCGGTGGTGGACGAACTGGGGTCCAGGACCATATTGCCCCAGTCATAGGGGCCGCCTGCACCGTTGCCGCCTCGTAAATTGCGGGTGGTAGCGGTATCGTCGACGTAAATGGTGTAAGACCCGGTTCCCACGCCGGCCGTGGGCCATTGCCAGAAGCGCAGAAGCTGGGCCAGGGCCGTGGCCACGCAACCGCACACATAGTGGTTGGGGGTGTAGTAGTTATAGCAGTACGCACTGCCCTCATTGCCCTGGGACCATTTGCTCTGCACCAGGGGCGCCACCCGCACGTCGGAGATGGCGCCGACGCCCGCCTCCAGGGGAGATTCCGTCTCTCCCTCGCTCTCCAGCCAGCGCCACTTGCGCCGGGCTTGGTCCATGAGCCCGGCGTGCCTGCCGGGCCGGCCCGTGGCCACGGCCTCCTTTTCCAACTGCCGCATTGTTAAGACCCGGCCGGGCAGGTCCCGGCTCACCAAAGCCCCCAGGGGATTGTCCGGGGAGGGATCAAAGACCCCCTGCGCGGTAAAGCCCACCACCGGCTCCACCAGGTCGTCTGCGGGCACAATGGCGAAGCCCTGGGGGTTCAGGTAAACGATGTAATAGAGGGGTTCCCCGGTTTCGTCCGGGTAGGCGACCACGTTTTGCACGGCGCGGCCCAGCCGGGCCCCCAGGGGCCTGTCCTCCAGGCTCAGCCAATGGGCCACGGCGCGGCGGACCTGGGGTTCCGTGGTGGGTTTGGCCCAGACGTCCTGCGCCAGGCCGAAAAGGCAGATGATGAACAGGGCCAGGAGGATCTTAGCCCGGACAAGCCGCGCCCCGGCGGCGGTCTGTGAAGGTAGCGGCATCAAGATTCTCCCTTCTGATCTGCAGAGGTGTTTAAGACAATTTTGCAGGAATTATGCCATGGCGGGTGGATTGCCGGCACGGCCCGCCCGGGGTCCCGCACCGCCAGGCCCAGGCAGTGGAAAGTCTCTTTTGCCCAGACCCCCGTTACGCGCAGGGCTTTGGTTTTCTATCGGGCACGTATCATATTTCGATAAAATATATGGAAATAATTATTACCAAAGAACACTGATCCTGCCAAACCTTTATTCCGGAGCCGCTCCCCGGCGGTGGGAGATTTTTCCTGGCAGGACGGGCTGACGCACCGCCAGGGGAAAACAGACGCCGGTAAAGTTGATGAGAGGGGAAAGGACTGGGGGGGCAGGCCGAAATCCTTTCGGCCCGCACCCCTTAAGCAGATGCCGCCCAGTCAGGGACGGCCCCGGCTGCCGGACGGCCTCAGGCCGGGCGCGGCAAGGTCTTGCGGGGATGGGAGGCTCCGGTCAGCGTTGCCGATCACGGGACAACGGATTCACAATTGAAGATGCGAATGTCAACGTAGGCGTCTTCAGGGTGTTCGGCCAGATGGCGCTGCCAGGCCTGCTGGGTCGATTCCCCCCGATAGATGGTCACCACGGCGGTTTTATAGAAAAAAATCTTGAGGAGCTCGGAGCGGGAGTCATGACAGCCGCCCTGCCAGCTCTTCGGGGCCGGCTGCGCCCGCACTCCCATTTTGGTCCCCATGGCCGCCCTCCCTTAAGATAAATCAGTGGACAACTCCGGTGATCGGTGCTCTTCTGGGCGCAAGTCGTAGAAATTATTTTTGAAAAAAGTATCCAGAACTCTCTGGGTCGAGGTTAGGACTTGGCGGTTGCGGCTGGTGATGTCCTCCATGCGGCCCTCCGCCTGGCCGGCGGCGGCATCGGAGGGCAGCCCGCATAAATCCTGCAGGCCCGTAACCGTGGACACCAGGCAGCGCTGCAGGTCCAGGAGCATTAAGACCAGATTGCTCAAAACCGACGCATTGGCCGGATGCAGCAAGGACTGGCGGGGGCGGCAGGGGCCGGAAGCTTTACCGGGCAGGAAGGCCTTAACACGGTGCCAGACTTCCAACGGCCGGGCCGGTAGGATGAGGTAGTCATCCGCGTCGATCTCCAGGGCCTCCATGGGCAAAGAGGCCTTGTCGCTGACGACCACCAGCCTGGCCTGGGGGCGCAGAAGCTTCACCTGGGACAGGATGTCCCGGTGACGGCGGCGCCGGCCGCCGGTGTGGACTACGGCCAGATGGACCGGCCGGGTGCGCAAAATGGCCAGCGCCTCGGCGCGCTCCTCCGTGATCACCACCCCATAGCCCCGGCTTTCCAGCAGGCCACCCAGCCAAGTCAACAGGGGGGACCCGTCATTGACCAAGAGGACATTTGTCTGTTCCATGAGAATTCTCCCGCTTTTTCGAAAAGAGGTGAGAAGCCGGGTGGCGCCGCCGGGGATGAACAAAGTTCTGATGGCGGATTCGAGGAAAAAAGGAGGTTACGTGCCGACAAAAATTCAGGAAATTTATTCTCTGACGTTCCGGCAGGAAAGTATATGGTCAAAAGTGACCATTGTGGGGTAATACATTTTGACCAAAAATCTCGGGCTAGTGGGGGGGAAGGGCGTCATCCTGATCCAGGGCGTATTTGACCAGGTCAGCCAGGGTTTTCAAATTCAGTTTCCGCATGATATTGTCCCGGTGCCGGCGCACCGTATGCACACTGATGAACAGAAGGTCGGCGATTTCCTGACTGGTTTTTCCCTCGGCCACGAGTTTCATGACTTCCTTCTCCCGGGAAGTCAGGGGGTTGCCTTTCGCCTGCCGGAAAGTCATAGCAGACAATTTCGTGGTCAACAAGGAGGAAATGAACCTCTCTCCCTGGAGGAGGCTGCGGATGGCATATATCAGGGCCGAGTCCGCGTCCTCCTTGAGCAGGAAGCCCTCGGCCCCGGCTTCAATGCCCTGCTGCAGGAAGTCCGGTTTCTTGTGCATGGTGAGCAGCAGGACTTTTATCTGGGGGTAGAGCCGCTTGATCTCCCGGGTGGCCTCCAAACCCCGCAAATTGGGCATGGAGATATCCAAAATGACCAGGTCGGGGGAGCCCTCTTTGAGAAGCTCCATAAGTTCAAAACCGTCGCCGGCTTCGCCTATGACCCGGAACTCCGCAGCTTCTTCGATGATCTTCTTCAAACCGCGGCGGAAGAGGACGTGATCATCAGCCAAAATGATGGTATGCCGTTTCACACTTCATCCTTCCAACGGTCCGG
>CAZFWX010000023.1:0-29641 GCA_964522695.1 uncultured Desulfobacterales bacterium | reverse complement strand
CCGGGGAAGGCGGTTCCTACGCACCGACTTCCCCGGCCTTAAAAGGCGCTAAGGGGTTGGGGGAGGGAGTTTGAGGGAGGGGGTAGGGGGCTCGTCCCCTGGCCCCCTCCCTCAATTTTACCTCTGCCCCGAGTATCGAAACGCCGCGGCGCAGGCGCCTTCGGCGGAGACCATACAGGGGCCCAGGGGCTGGCCGGGGGTGCAGGGTTCGCCGAAGAGGGGGCAATCCGGCGGCGCCAAAATACCGCGCAGCACCTCGCCGCAGCGGCAGGCCGAGGGTTTGGGCTCCGGCACGGCGGCAATGATATCGGCGAAACGGCGGGCGGCGTCAAAGGCGGCGTAGGCGCTGCTAATTGCCGCACCGCTGCCGGGAATGACGCCCAAGCCCCGCCAGCGGGCGTCCGCAGGCGTGAAAATCTCGCTGAGCAGGGCCTGGGCCCGAGGATTGGCCGGGGTCTGCACTGCCCGGGTATAGACGTTGTCCACCCGGGCCGCACCGTCTGACAGCTGCTGCAAAATGGCTTCCACCCCCAAAAGAATGTCCAGGGGTTCGAAGCCGGCCACGGCGCACGGGAGTCTAAACTCTGCGGGGAGAAATTCGTAGGCCGCAGCGCCGATGATGGTGGTGACGTGGCCGGGGAGGAGCAGGCCGGAAATGTTCAACTCGCCGCTGGACAGAAGGGCGCGCAAGGCCTGGGGCATGGTCTTGTGGACGCAGTAGACGGAGAAATTCGTCAGACTGGCCTGGGAGGCCACCTTGATGGCCAGAGCGGTGGCTGGCATTGTGGTTTCAAAGCCTACTCCGAAGAAGACGACGTGGCGGTCCGGGGTCTGGCGGGCCAGATCCACGGCGTCCAGGGGCGAGTAGACCACGCGCGCGTCTGCGCCTTCGGCCCGGACCTTCTCCAGGCTGGTTTGCGAACCGGGGACCTTGAGCATGTCACCGAAGGAGGCGAGGATGAGGCCGGGCACGCTTCCCAGGGCCAGGAAGGCGTCCAGGTCCCGGGGGGCGGTGACGCAGACCGGGCAGCCGGGGCCGGAGATGAGGCGGACGCCGTCCGGGAGCAGGCTCTTGAGCCCGAACCGGGCCACGCTCATGGTGTGGGTGCCGCAGACCTCCATGAGGGTGGCAGGTTTGCCCCCCAGACGAGCCAGACGCCGGGTTAATTCCCGGACCAGGTTTTTGTCCCGGAATTCCTCACTGAATTTCATCGGCGTATTGTCTCAGGAGTTCCAACGTTTCTTCCGCGGCCTGGGCATCCACCCGGGCGATGGCCAGGCCGGCGTGGATGAGGACATAATCACCCACCACGACCTCGGGCAAGAGATCCAGACGGGCCTGGCGCACCACGCCGTCCACCTCGGCCTTGGCGATTTCGCCGTTGATTTCAATGACCTTCATGGGAATGGCCAAGCACATACAATATCTTCCTGTTTGGGCGACGATTTTTATGAGGGAGGGAGCCAGGGGATTCCACAGGCTGGAAAGCCTGTGCCATCGTCCCTGCCCCTTCCCTCAACCTCCCGCCCCCAATCCCTTATCGCTATTAAGCAAGTTGGGGACGTGGGCAGAAATGCTAGGAAATTCAATCACCTGATCACTCTCCGGGTTCAGCCTCAGGACTGAGCCGGGCGGCGGCCACGGCCACCTGGCCCAGGGCGATGCACCCGTCGTTGGGCGGAGTCAGCCTGTGGGTTAAAACTTCAAAGCCTTGCTCCTGTAAAAGATGTTTCAGCCCGAGGGTCATGAGGGCATTCTGGAAAACACCGCCGGACAGAGCCACCAGGTTCAGGCTTGTGGCGGCGCGGAGGCGGGCGCAGGCGGCGGCCAGGACCTGGATCAAAGAATTGTGGAAGCGGGCGGCGATGGTTCCCGGGGCCACGCCGGCCAGCCGGTCGGCCACGGCGCCCCGGAAAATGGCCAGGGTGTCCGGCACCAAGAGGCCCTCTTGATCCCGGATATGGGCCTCGTAGGCTCCCTGCTCCTGGGAAGTGGCCGCCATTTCCAGTTCCAGGGCGGGCTGGCCCTCGTAGGTGCGCTCCCGGCAGACGCCGATGGCCGCGGCCACGGCGTCGAACAGGCGCCCGGCGCTGGTGGTGAGGGGCGAATTAAGGCCAGAGGCCAACTGGCGATGGAGGATGGCCCAATCCAGAGGCGACAGGGTGAGGCCCAGGAGTTCGCCCACAGCCTGCCAGTCATCCTCAAAAGCGGCGTACAGGCAGGCGGCCGCCATACGTTGGGGCTGGCGGGTGGCCGCATCGCCGCCGGGGAGGCGCACGGGCGCGAAATGCCCGGCCCGCTTATACGCCCTCAGGTCAGCCACCAGAAGTTCGCCGCCCCAGACCGTGCCGTCGGGGCCAAAGCCAGTGCCGTCCAGGGCCACGCCCAGGCAGGGTCCGGTACGGCCGTGCTCGGCCAGCACCGCGGCAATGTGGGCATGATGGTGCTGGACCGTCATAATCCTGGCATTGGGCCGGGCGTTGGCATAGCGGGTGCTCATGTAGGCCGGGTGCAGGTCCCGGGCAATGATGGCCGGGGACTTGCGGGCCAGGGCCTCAAAATGCTTGATGGCCAGTGAGAAGTAGTCGAAGGTTTCGAGGCTGTCCAGGTCGCCCAGGTGCTGGCTCAAAAGCGCAGTCCGGCCCCAGGCCAGGCAGAAGGTGTTCTTCTGCTCGGCGCCCACGCCCAGGATTTCGGGGGCCTCCACCGGCAGCGGCAGGGTACGGGGCACAAAGCCCCGGGCCCGGCGCAGGATGATGGCGCTGCCGTCCGCAAGGGGCCTCAGGACCGAATCGTCGCAGGGGGCCTCTATGTCCCGGTCATGCATGAGGAAGCCGTCGGCCAGGGCGGCCAGCCGGGTGCGGGCTGTTTCATTGGTAAAGACCAGGGGCTCTTCACTCAGGTTGCCGCTGGTCATGACCAGGGCGGCGGGCGAGTGCCGGAACAAAAGGAAATGCAGGGGCGTGTAAGGAAGCAGAAGGCCCAGGTAGCGGTTGCCGGGGGCCACGTGAACGGACAGGGATGAACCCTCTCGCCGGGGTGCCAGGACGATGGGTTTTTCGGGAGAGAGAAGCAGGGCCCGGATAGTGTCGGTAAGGTGGCAGAGACGCTCGGCTTCCTCCAGATCCCGAACCATGACGGCGAAGGGCTTGGCCACCCGGCCTTTGCGTTCCCGCAGAGCCAGGACGGCTTGGTCATGACAGGCGTCGCAGGCCAGGTGAAAACCGCCCAGTCCTTTGATGGCCAGGATTTTTCCTGCGCGCAGGATAGCTCCGGCTTCCAGGAGCGCTTTATCATCGCGGCGCCGGCCCTGGCGGTCCTCCAGCCAGATGCGGGGGCCACAGGCGGGACAGGCGGTGGGCTCGGCGTGGAAACGGCGGTCCCGGGGATCGTGGTACTCGGCCCGGCATTGAGGGCACAGGGCAAAGGCGGCCATGGTGGTGTGGGCCCGGTCGTAAGGGACGGCTTTGATCAGGGTGAAGCGGGGCCCGCAGTTGGTGCAATTGGTGAAGGGGTAGCCATAACGGCGATCGCGCGGGTCGAGAATCTCCTGCAGGCAGTCGGCGCAGACGCCCACATCGGGAGGGATCACCGCTTCGGTGCCGGCTATGCCCAGGCTTTCCCGGATGGCGAAGGCGGTTTCACCTGCGGAGGGGAGAACATCCACTGTGATGGCCTCGATGCGGGCCAGGGGCGGGGCCTGGACGGCAAGGTCCTGAATGAAGGTATCGAGGGCAGCTAAGGCCCCTTCTACTTCGATCTCCACGCCCCGGGAGGTGTTGCGCACCCAGCCGGCCAGGGCAAGATCGGTGGCCAGGCGGTAGATGAAGGGCCGGAAACCGACGCCCTGGACCAGGCCGGTGACCCGCAGGCGCCGGCGTTCCACCTGGGCCGGGTCAGGGGCCGAGGGGGCGTTGGGGGGGGAGGCGGCTGGGGCGGGGGGCCCGCCGGCGCTGAGATGGCGAGAGGTTTCCATATGTAAACCAAAGTTTATGTAAGAGGACAGACGTCCAGCAGAATTTCTCCAGGAGGCCTTAATCCGCCAGGTTGGATGAATCCTGCCGCAAGCTTGCGCCTGGGCCTGCACAGGTGTGGACACCTGTGCCACTTGGCCTCAGTTCAAGGGATGCGTCTTTCCTGTCCATTATGACGTGGGGTCAAGGCGGGCAGGGCGGATGCAGGTTCCCCTATAAAGAAAAAAATTTAATTTTTCGTCCAAGGTCCTCGAGGATGCAATTTCATGAGTACCAGTAGAATATAAATTACAATTATATCACAAACTAATTTCCCTAACCCGTGGTGGACAAAAGGCTTGATAGGGCGGAGAGGTTCGGCGGAAGATGAAGGGAAAAACGGGGCAGGGCTCTCCTTGAAGGAAACCGGCAAGGAAAGTAGATATAAGCTTGTCTATCGTGAAACATCCCGGACCCCAACAGGGCTGGTGAGGTCCGGGATGCCGAGTTAAGTTACCTTCTCAACGAAAGTCCGACAGGGCGGCTTCCGGTTAGATTTTCTGGTCCTTAAACCGTTTGGCCCGGACCTCTTCCATTTTGCCGGGAGAGGTGGAGGCCGCGCTTTGCACCTTGGCCAGTCGGTCGGCGGTGGGGGGGTGGGTCTGCATGATGCCGCCGCTGGTGGCCTTCATCTTGCCGATGATGGCGGCCATGGCGCCGGGATTGTAGCCGGCCCGGGTCAGGGTGGAGACCGCAGCCCGGTCTGCGGCTTCTTCCGCGCCGCGGCTGTAGCCGTTCACCACGATGGTCTTGAAGACGTCGTCAATGGAGCTTTCGAAAATACTCACCAGGCTGCCGGCGGCGCCGCCATACTGCCGGGCGGCTTCGGCGCCGGCCGCGGTGAACACCTGGGACCAGCGGGCCCGGTTGATGGAGTTGACGCCGTCCTTGTTGGCGATGTGACCCACCTCATGGGCCAGCACAGCGGCCAATTCGTCTTCATTGGCGCAAGCTTTGATAAGCCCCTTGGTGACGAGGATGATGCCGCCGGGACAGGCGAAGGCGTTGACTTCGGATGTCTCCAGCACGGCAAAATGGTACCCCTTGTACGTCGTGGGCCGGGATGACTTCCGGGCCACGGTCTGCCCCACCTCGTTGACATAGGTGGTCAGAGCCTGGTCCTGGGAAAGGGGGTATTTGGCCAGGATGCGGGCGCAGACGGCCCGGCCGATATAATATTCCTCGGAATCGCTGATGGGTCGGGAAGCGTCAATGGCCTTGGCCCCGGCCTTGGTGGCGATGGCCGCAGCCGGCTGGGCCGCCCCGGGTATGGGCAGCATGCCGGTAACAGAACCAATGCCCGCTTCGCCGCCACACCCCCAGGCCAGCAAGAGGCCGGCCAGGACGAAGATCGCAGTGCCGCGGATGCCACTCATGGATTGAGTCCTCCTTCCTTAATAAAGGCCTGGAGTTTGGCTGAATCCACACCGAAGGCCTCGATCTGGTCCACCTGGGCAAAGTTGAGGCTGGGGTTCTTCTGACGGAAGCCGGACTCCGTTTCGGCGGTGAAGCCCTTGCCCGCCAGGGCCACTTCGTCGCCCTTGGCTTCCTTCACCGGCCCGCCGGTGAGCAGCCCCGGCAGGCCCATTTTGCCGGGCTTGCTTTCAGCTACGGCCTGGCGATGGAGCCATCCCTGTTTCCCCTGGTACTCCACCTGGTACCAATCGCCGGACTCCTTGATCATCTTGACTTCCGCCCCTTGGGGTGCAGGTCCCATGGGGGTGCTGGCGAAATTGGGCTCCGGGTAGAGCTGCTGGTTGGGCTGGGTGACCTTTAAGGTCTGGGCCCACACCGAGCCGATACCCAGGAGCAGGACGGCCACCCCCAATACCAGGAGCCAGACGCCCACTCTCTGAAAACGCATTGGCCTCGTCACCGTTTCCTCCTTTGCAAAGGTTCTCTAGATTCTTTCGAACATCCGTCCCCAAAACTGAAAAATCTCATGGCGATTTTAATAGAAAACGGGAATTTTGTGGGGATTTTTTGAAGATAGGAATGATTTCCTTTTTTTCCAGCGAAAAAGATATTTCTCGCCAAGGCGCAGAGACGTAAAGAGATATTAAGGGCAGTATAGAGATGCTTTTTACGAACAAGGTCAGCAAGGGGGACAGTCTATTTCTTATCCGGTCGGAAGACTGCATCCCAGCCAGGGGGGGGCGGGTTGGCGACAAACTCTTGGCAGCGCTCCATGAAGGTTTGGGCAGGCTTGAGGGCCGGCAGGTGTTTGAGGGCCTGGGTGAAATGGCCAGCCGCTTCAGGAAAGCGGGTCTGGCGGTAGAGATGGAGGCCTTTGCCGAACTCCTCCCGGGCGTCCAGTTGCGCCTGGGTGAGCCCCCCCTTGAGGGCCAGGACGGCAAAGACGGCCACGGGGGTTTCCCGGCCCTTCACCGCCACCTGGTCTAGTTCCAGGAATTCCAAGGCATCACCGCAGTCGGCGCGGGTGACCTCGCTGGCCATGATGGTGTTGCCGTAGAACTTGTTCAGGCCTTCCAGGCGGGAGGCCAGATTCACGGTGTCGCCGATGACCGTGTAATCAAAGCGCTTTTCGGAGCCCAGATTGCCTACCACGGCCTCGCCGGTGTGGAGGCCGATGCGCATGGACAGGGCGGGAAGATTTTTGGCCACCAGGGTCTGGTTGACCTCTGCGAGAGCCGCCACTTGCCGCAAGGCGGCCCGGCAGGCGCGGACGGCATGGTCGGGCTGGTCCAGGGGCGCGCCCCAGAAGGCCATGATGGCGTCACCTTCGAACTTGTCCACGGTGCCGCCCTCGGCCATGATGATGTCCGTCATGCGGGAGAGGTAGTCGTTTAGCAGGTTCACCACGTCTTCGGGCGGGAGGCTTTCCGACAGACTGGTGAAGCCGGCCAGATCGGAGAAAAACAGGGTGACCCGGCGGCGTTCGCCGCCCAGCTTAAGTTTTTCCGGGTGCTCGGTGAGGTCGTTAATTACGGCTTCAGACATATACTGGCTGAACATGCGGCGGATGGCCAGCTTCTGGCGACCTTCGGTGGCGTAGCTGACGGCTGTGGCCAGGGCGAAGGTGAGGACCAGACCCAGTCCCGGGACCACCGGGTCGGCCCACCAGCTCAGGCGGAAGGCCAGAACGGCGAGACCGCCGTTGAGGGCGCCCAACAGGAGCAGCACACCCAGGGTGACGGCCAGACCGGGAGACAAGAAGACCCCCAGGCTCACCGCCACGGTCAGGAGCAGGGTAAAGCCCAGGAGCAGGGCCTTGGGCAGCGGCCGCAGGAAATCGCCGGTGAGCAGGTTGTCCAAAAGAGTCATCTGCAGTTCCACGCCGGTGTACCGGGGAGCCACGGGGCTGGGCTTCAAGTCCCGCAGGCCATGGGGCATCACTCCCACGAAGACCCAGGCGCCGGCCACTTCGGCGGGCTGGTGGTCGGGCTTGAGCCCCTTGTCCAACTGGTGGGTGGAACGGATGAGGTTGGAGGCGTTGAAGCGCTTGTGGCTGCGGCTGGGGCCCCGGAATTTGAGAAGGAGGCGGCCCTGGTGGTCAAGGGGAATGCGGTAGCCGCCCCGGACCAGGTCCCCCTCTGCGAAACGCCAGGGGCCTTGGGCCTCAAAGCGCTGGTAGGCGGCGAAGGCCAGGAAGGGGAGCCAGCGCCCCTTATAGGGCTGGACCAGGGGCAGATGGCGGTAGATGCCGTCATCATCCGAACCGGCTTCGGCGTTGCCCAGCATGCCGGCGGCGGTCACCAGGGACGGGATGGGGCTGGCCAGGGAACGGTAAGCCGGCATGCCCGGCGGGGCCTGGCCGCCCATGGAGAGGGAGGCTTTCTTGATGATCTCCGCTTCCTGGGGATTGGCCTCCTCCTCGCTGGAGAGCACGAAGGGAAAGACGGTGTTCCCCGCCTTGGCCGCGGCTTCGGCAAAGCGCTGGTCGTCTTCGGGGCCGTAGACCGAGGGCTCGGAGTAGATCATGTCGAAGATCACCGCCCGGGCGCCGCCCCGCTGGCAAAAATCGATGATATGGGCGTAAAGCTGGCGGGGCCAGGGCCAGTTGACCCCCTGGGCTTTGAAGAAATTCAGGTCGTTCTGGTCGATGGCCACCAGGACGACTTTGGGGTTGGCCGGGGGCAAGGTGACATTGCGGAAGAGGAGGTCCAGGGTTTTGAGAGAGTAGGACGCCAGTACCCCGGAAAAGGTGAGACCCAGGGTTACCAGGAAGGAGACGGCGGCCACCAGGAGGGCGGCCCGGAGCTTGACCAGGCGGGAGCGGGAGGAAAACCGGGGCCTCATGCGGGGGATTATAGCAGAAAAGGATTTTCGAGGGGAGGACTGGGGGAGCAAGCTCCCCCACTCTTCCTTCGAGCTCACCCCCATCCCCCTTTAAGGTGTCGGACCAGTGTGTCCGATACTATGGCCCTTTCCCCCAAGCTCACGCATGTCGATGAGGCGCTGGTGAGGATCCAGGTCCCGGCCGGGGAAGAGTTCCCGGGAGAGAAGGGCAAACTGCGCGTGGCCCTGGGTCAGGCGGCGGATTTGGGCGTCAAAGGGGGCGAAAAAGGGGCAGGCGACCTTTTCCCGGAGCGGCAGAGACGGCTGGGGCGGGGGATCGTCAAAAGGGACCCGGAGGCGGCCGCCGGCCAGGAAGGCGGCAGTGAAGTGGCGGTCATCCACCACCAGAAAGTCGATGCGATATTTGCGGCAGAACTGCTTGATGATCTCCGGGTCCGTGGCGTAATAGGCGGTGAAAAGCTCTTCCAGGCGGGGCTGCACTTTTTCCCAATACCCTTGGCTCCAGGGATGGGCCAGTTCAAAGGAGGCGAAGACCGGACGCTTGCCGAAGGTGAGGACGTTGTCCATGAGGTTGGGGTGGCCGGCGATGAGGGCGTCTTTGGGGGTTTGGGCCAAGGCGGCGTAAAGAGGCCGGTACATGGAGTAGTCGAAGATTTCCGTGCCCTGGAGGCGGGCTGAGCCCAGGATGGCAGCAAAAATAACAAGGAGAGCGGGGAGCCGCCGGGGCCAGACGCGGGACTGGAACGGGGCCAGCCAGAGGCGGGAGAGGATGACCACATACCCCAGCATGAGGGTGTAGATGAGGTAGCGGTTGGGCACGAAGAGTTTGAGAAGGAAGAGGCGGGCCAGGATGAAACAGGCCAGGGAAGACAGAAGTATGAAGCCAAAGGAGGCAAGGCCGGCCAGGGATTTTTCCCGGCCCAGTCGGACGGCCCCCCAGGCGGCCAGGGAGAGCTGACCGGCGATGGCCAGGCCGCCCAGGACGGGCCCTAATTCCGGCAGGGGGGCCAGGCTGCCCCAGGGCACGAGGAATTCCCAAAAGACCCGGGGGACCGGGAAGATGGCATAACGGCCCTGGGGACCGAATTCGGGCCGCGCGGCCAGGCCGGCGGCGCTGACCAGAGGGCCGAAGCCGGCCTGGCTGAGGTTGAGATTGAACAGGTACACCAGGGCGGCCGCCGCGGCGATGATGCAGAAGTGACCGAGATGTTTCGGGAAGGGCGGCGGCGGGATGGAGGTGAACCGGGCGGAAAGCCAGGCCAAAATCAGGGCGCCAGCGGCTACGGGAAAGATGTAGGGGATAAAGATGGCCTGGGCCAGAAGGGCCAGGGCCAGGCTTATGGGCTTGCCGTTTAGCCAGGCCAGCCAGAACCAGGCCAGAAGCGGCAGGGCGAAGGCCCGGGCCAGTCCGCCCGAAAGGTTCTCCAGAAAAAAGGGCATGAGCCAGGAGACGGCGGCCACGGTCCAGGCCAGGGGGCGGCCGCCCAGAGAGGCGCCCAGGCGGAAGAGGAGGCAACTCAGCCAGACGAAGAGCAGGCCGGTGAGGATCTTGGAAAACCATAGGGGGCTGATGAAAAAGGCGGCCAGCCAGTAAAGAGCCTTGACCCCCCAGGACACATATTGGCGGGCATAAGCGGTGAGGAGGTCGCCGGGATAGAGGCCGGGGTCCTGCCACTGCTGCATCCAGTAGATTTGCTGGCGGACGTCATCGTTGATGACAAAGGGGCTGTTGAGGGCGGGAAGATGGGCATAGGTGAAGACTGCGGCGGCGAGCCCGGCCACCGCCAGGAGATCGAGAACCGGGGCCTGCCGCGGGGGCGGGGAGGATGTTTCGCTCATCTTGCGGATGCACAGGCGGGAGAACCTGCGCCACCAGGGTTTATGTGAAAAAGGCTTTTGAGCCGGCGGCCCGGGCCTTGATCCGTCATTTCGGTTTTTTAACGGTGACCTTGGCCTTGAGGCCCTCCTTGAGGATGAGGTCGGGGTTGGCAACTTTGAATTCCACTTCGTAATAGGAGGGTTGCTCCAAGGCCAGCAGGGCCGTGGACCAGGGGATTTGGGCCACCTGGGCGGTGAACTGGCGGCCCGGCAGGGATTCCACCACCACTTCGGCGGGATCCCCCACTTTGAGCTGCTGAGTTTCGGTTTCATAGACCCGGGTGCGGATGATCATGGGATCCATGACCCCGATCTGGATGGCGGGGTCATTGGCGCGCATCTCACCGCCAACCCGCAGGTCAGGATGCATCCAGAGGACGTAACCGCTCATGGGGGCTATGACCTGGGCTTCGCGAGGCGGGGTGGGGGATGAGAGGGGCTGGCCCAATTGCTTCTCCAACACGGCCCGCTCTTCCTTGATGTATCCTTGTTCCTGCTTCAGGGTTTGGGCCAGGGCGCCGCGGTAGGAGGCGGCGGTCTTGAGTTCCCGTTCCACCTGGAGAAGACTTTGTTTGGAGGTCAAATCGTGACGGGCCAGTTCTTTGAGTCCCCGCAGCCTGTCTTCCAGGTTGGCCAGGTTTTTATCGGCTTCCGCGAGCCTGACGTTGAGGTCCCGGAGTTGGGGAGGGGAAAGGCGGCGGCTGATCTGGGCCACCACTTCGGGGTGAAGGCGGTAGCGGATCAGGACGTCCCCGGCTTCAACTTTCTGGCCCGGCTGTATGAGGATCTCCCGGATTTCACCGGGGAAGGCCAGCCAGGCGGCGCGTTTCACGGAGCAGGCCAGTTTGCCGGTGAGGATGATGTCCCCGGAGTTTGAAGAAGAGGAGAGCTGGGCCCGCAGCGGGGCCACCAGGATGCAGGTGACGCCAAGGAAGGCCAGGAACATGGAAAGGGAGATCCGGACAACTTGGTTCAACATATTATTGCTGCTCGATTCTTTCATCGACATAACGATACAGTAAATCGCCCACCTGATGGCGCAAGCTGAGCTGGGCCAGGTAGTGGTCCAGACTTTTCTGCATGACCAGGGCCTGGGCCTCCAAAACGGCTTTTCTGCCTTTGAGCCAGGTGGCGAAATTTTCCTTGCCGGAGTGATAGGCGATGTCGGCCTGACGCTCCCGCAGCCGGGCCAGCTCCTCCTGGGATTGGGCCAGTTTCAGGGCCGCAGCGGCAGCGCGCAGGCCTTCCCGGGCCGCTTGCCACTTATCTTCAATATCCAGGCCCTTGACGCCGCCTTCGGCCTCAAACTGCTTCAGCACGGTTTTCTGGCGTTGAATATCCCGGACGCTCTTGCCTCCGTCCAGGAAGGGGACTTGCCAGTTCAGGCCCAGGGAGACGAACAGGCCCCGGGTATCGGCGAAGCTGCGGGGGTCGGGAGTGGACAGGCCCAGGTTGAAATTGGGGAAGAGGCGGGCTTTGGCCAGGGTGATGCGCCAGGATTGCAGTTCTTTTTTGATGGCCTCGATTTTCAGGTCCTGGGAGCGGGCCTTGACCTGCTCCAGGGTGGCGGCGGCGGGGTCGAAGGCGCCCAGCACCTGGCGGGGAACCTGGCGTAAATCAAAGTTCAACTGCTGATCGGGGTTGAGGGCGAGGGAATTTCTCAGGGCTTCCTGAGCCCGCAGGCGGGTCTGGCGCAGGCGCTCCTGCTCGCTCAAGGCCAGGTCCAGCTCCTGCTGGGCGATTTTGACTTCCAGGGCAGAGGCTTCCCCGATTTTCACAAGTTGCTGCTGGTAAGCCACGCCCTTCTGGGCCAGGGCGACGGCGTCCTGATGCATCTGGGCCAGGCGTTCCAGGGAATCCAATTCCAAAAAACCTTTGGCCAGGCGGAAGAGGCCTTCGGCAATGATCTTGTGGTGGGCCAGAATGGCCAGGCGCGTAAGGAGCCGCCTGATTTTGACGGAGAGATAGGACTCCATGGGATTGTACTGGTCGCAGGCCAGTTCCACGGCATAATTGTCGGCGTTGCTGCCCACTTGAGTGGGTCTGACGACATAGTAGCGGGTGCGCAGGACGAAGTTGGGAAAGAGTTCGGCCTTGCTGTCCTTTTCGTCCAGGCGGCGGATGTCGATCTCCAGGGAGCTTTTGGTGAAATAGGGCGATTGGCGCAGGGCCAGACGGGCGCAGGCGTCAAAGTCGGCCGTCTCCGGGGCAGGGGCCGAGGACTGGTTTTTTTCGGGGGCAGCCGCGGCGGCGGGGAGGCACAGGCCAGAAAGGATCGCCAGGAGAGAGAGAAGCACGGCAAATTTCCCCAAGACGCGCGCGGGTCGAGGACGTCTGCCTGGAGCATCCGGAAAAAGGCCAGAGTCAGGAACCATGGAGAACGCCGTCCTCCATGGGATAGGTGCGGGTGCAGCGGGAAGCGATATCGGGGTCGTGGGTGACGACGATGATGGCGGTGTGGTCGCCGTCCACAATTTTCTGAAAATGATCCATGACCATATAGCCGTGCCGGCGGTCCAACTGGCCGGTGGGTTCGTCGGCCAGGATCACCCGGGGGTGATTCACCAGGGCGCGGGCCACGGCCACGCGCTGGCGCTCGCCGCCGGAGAGCAGATTGGCGTTATGGTAGAGGCGGTGCTTGAGGTTGACCCTGGTCAAGGCCTCGACGATGCGGCTTTCGCGGTCGGCCCGGCTGACCCCGGCATAAATGAGGGGGAACTCAAGATTTTCGTAAACGTTGGAGTTTTCCATGAGATCGCAGCTTTGAAAGACAAAGCCCAACCGGCGGCGGCGGCATTCGGCCTGACCGGCGCGGTCCAGCGTCAGGACGTTCTCTCCGGCCAGGCGGTAGATGCCGCTGGTGGGCTGGAGGAGCAGGCCCAGGATATACAGGAGCGTGGATTTGCCGGAGCCGGAGGGACCCATGACCGCAACCATTTCACCGGGATAGACACTAAAGGTGGCATCCCGGAGCACGGGGATGTCGCCGGCGCCGTTGCTGTAGGTCTTGGTGACGCCCAAAACCTCAACCAGGGGAGAGGCTGACCTATTCATAGCGCGTAGCAGCCACCACCTCCATGCGGCTGGCCTGGATAGATGGATAGAGGCCGGCGCCCAACCCCAGGACAAGGGCGAAGAGGAGGCCCAAGGCCAGGCAGGTGAGGAAAAGTTCCTCAGGAGGCCGGATGCCCATGCGCCGGCTGGTGATTTCGATAAGGAGGCGGCCCAGGCCGATGCCCATGACGGCGGAGCCCAGAGAGAGGCAGAGGGATTCGGTGAGGAACTGGGAGAGGATGTCCCGGTCTTCGGCGCCCATGGCCTTTTTCAGGCCGATTTCCCGGGTGCGGGAGCGCACCGCAGCCATCATGACCACCCAGATGCCCACGCCGCCCAGAATGAGGGTGGCGGTGACGGACAGATAGACGAAAAATTCAATCCAGAAGGCCACCTTCCGCACATGGGCCAGGGCCTCCCAGGAGACTTCCACCTGCAGGTTGGCGGCGTTTTGATTATCCTGGACCACGGCCGGAATAGCCTTGGCCACCTCTGGGACGTCGTCCCAGGTGCGACAGCGAACGTAGAGGCGGTCAGCCAGGGTAAAGCCGGGGAGGCGGTCCTGGGCCGTGGTGAGGGGCATGAAGGCAAAGTCTGCCAGTCCAGTTTCGGCCAAACCGCCCACGATGCCGGTGACCTGGTAAATCTCATGGTCAATTTCCAGGGTTTTGCCGGCCACGTCCCCATGACCGAAAATTTTCCGGGCCAGGTTGGCGCCCAGGGCGCAAACCCGCTGACGTTGAAGAATATCCTCAACACTGATGAGGGATCCGGAGGTGGGCCAGAAGCTGCGCACCTTCCAGAAGTTATCGTCTATGGCCACCACCATGAAGTGAAATTGCTGTTGTTGGCGGGAGGCGTTGGCGGGGCGAAACCCCGCCAGGCTGACGGCCTGGACGCCGGGGATGTTACTGATGGCGGCGGCGGTTTGGGTGTGGAACCAGTAGCGGCGCGCCAGGCGGTCCCGGTCGTTATCGAAGGAGCACCGGATAATGGTGACGCCGCCGATGAGAACCAGGTTCTGGTTGAAGTTCTGCTTGACATCCCGGCCCATGGTGATGACGGTGATGAATCCGGCCACCCCCAAGGTGATTGCCAGCACTACGCCCCAGTAGCGTCGGCGGTGGCGGATGACCTGGCGGATGCTGATGCGCAGGAGGTCGTCCAGCCTCACTTGTACAAACCCCCGAAATCTACGTCACTTGCTGACAAGGCTGACAGGAGAGTTTTCGGCCGCAGGTCTCAGGGCGGAAACGCCCCGGGTGCGGAAGTAATCCCCGCCTTCGGCCAGATCAGAGGCCATGATGCGGTGCTTACGAGCAACCTGATCCAGGACTTCGAGGACGTAATCGATCTGGCTGTCCAGATGGGTACTCATATAAGCGGTGCGGATGAGGGCCTTGCCCCGGGGGACGGCAGGGAAGATGGCGGGAAGGGCGAAGATGCCGTGTTCCAAGAGTTCGGCGGCGATGAGTCCGGCCTTAAGTTCGGAGCCGATATGGATGGGGATGACCGGGCTGGGAGCGTCGGGGCAGAGGAGGCCGATCTCCTGATACCCGGTACGGACTCTCTGGTTGATTTCCCAGAGACGGGCGACCCGCTCCGGTTCGGCTTCGAGGATATCGATGCAGGCCAGCACCGTGGCGGCGCAACTGGCCGGCAATCCTGCGGAGAAGATCAAGGTCTTGGAGTGGTGGCGGACATACTCCAGCACATCCTCGTCATCGCCGGCGATGAAGCCGCCGATGGAGGCCAGGGCCTTGCTGAAGGTGCCCATGATGAAATCCACTTCGTCGGTGAGGCCGAAATATTCGGCGGTGCCCCGGCCGCCCGGACCCATGACGCCGATGCCGTGGGCATCGTCCAGATAGAAGAGCAGATCGGGGACTTCTTTTTTGACCTGCAAGAGCTCGGTAAGAGGGGCTACGTCCCCGGACATGCTGAAGACGCCTTCGGTGATCATAAAGATAACGCCCTCGGGATACTTCTCCCGGGCGGCGATCACCTTTTGACCGGCAGCGTCGGCATCATTATGGGGGAAGGGCATGAGCCGGGCCTTGCTGGCCTGGCAGCCTTCAAAGATACTGGCGTGGTTTTCCCGGTCGCAGAGAATGACATCCTGGGGAGTAAGCAAACAGGCGATGGAACCGAGGTTGGTGCTGAAGCCGGTGACATGGACGATGGCTTTTTTCTTGCCAATGAAAGCGGCCAGCCGGTCCTCCAGGATTTCGTGCAAGGTCAGGTTGCCGGATAGAAAGCGGGAGCCGCCGGGACCAGTGCCCCAGCGGTGCATGGCTTTGGTGGCGGCTTCCATGACCCGGGGTTCATGGCTCAGGCCCAGGTAGTCGTTGGACCCGATCATGATGAGCCGGCGTCCGCCCATTTCCACTTCGGTCCCCCAGGAACGGGAGATGGGGCGGAAGTAGGGATAGATCCCCTGAGCCTTATATCCGCGCACAAAGCGAGCAAATGGCTGACAACGATCTTGGAGTGGGGTTCTCGGCATAGATTTGGGTTCTATTAATTTGATTCGTTTGGGATACGGATGTTACCAAAAAAAAGGTCTTTTGGCAATAAATACCTGCACCACAGAAGATTTCTCTCGCCCGGATACATCCTTGCCGCCCTTTCTCTGCGTCGGCACAAAGTTACCGTTAGTTTAAACTTCTTCACAAAAGAATGTAAAGGTTTTCCTTACTGATAGATCAGGGATTCCCTGGTCAGAGGCAATTTTTTGCCTCGGCGAGGTCCAGCGGGTAGCCATAAGCCGCAAATGCCTGGGCCCAATGGCAGGCCACGTTTTCCCGGGTGGCGGCATCGATCCGGTAATGACCGGGACGGTAATGCCGGAGAGAATCCAGGTAGTGCGAGGCCCGCTCCCAGAAGGCGGGGTAGCCGGGCAGGTTTAAGCGTTCGTACAAAGCCGACAGGGTTTCCCGGGGCTGCCGGACCAAGTCCTCATATTTCAATTCCATGAGGTTGCCGGGGGGGATGAGTTCGCGGTCCCGGGAATAGAGGTGGTGCAATTCTTTATACCAGGAAAAGATGCGTTCTTCAACCAAACCGGGTTCAGGGATCTGGAGATGACTGGCGGCCAGAGAGGTGAACCAGAGCTTGCGGGTGGAAAGGAAGACCTCGTAGGGATTTCGCACAAGGTGCACGAACTTGGCCTCCGGGAAAAGGTCCAGGAGCACCCGGACACGGCCGGTGTGGGGGGGAGACTTGAGGACCAGGCGTTTGCCCTTATGAAAGGTAAGTTTCTTGAGGAGATAGATAAAGGCGGCTTTCCAGCGGTCCAGGGCCCCGGGGGGAAGCTTTAAGGGGTCCAGGGAGGAAAAGGGGAGGTCGCCGGTGACCGGAAAGAGAAAACTCAGATACGGGGAAACGGCGCAGAGGCCGGCCAGGGCGAATTCATCTTCGTGGGGGGCGTGGGCAAAGAAGGCGACATCGTCCATGGGCCTCTTTTTGGGGGCGTAGCGGTCAAAGAGGGGCGCGCCCCAAGATTTGCTGTAGAGGAGGTGGTGGGGAAACATGGCCTGGAAGGCCGACGGGGCATAGAGATTTTCATCCAAGCTCAGGAGATTGTGCAGGTGGGTGGTGCCGCTGCGCCAATGGCCCAGGATGAACACGGGAGGGGCCACTAGGTCCAGGCCCTCTATTTTGTAGTGATTGCAGCGCTTCTCAAAGAGGGCCATGACGGAGTTGAAGCAGCCCAGGGCGGTGAGATAGAGAAACCGGTCCCAGCAGCGCCAGTCAACCTGCAGGCGGTTGCGCACCAGGACCTGCGCCAGGGTGCCCAGGGTCATGCCCTGCACCGCTTGCAGCATGAGACGTTTCAGTCGAGCCGGAAACATAGTCAATAAATCAAGAAAGTTGCAGTAGAGGCTGCGCGCCGGCCCCGGCGGCGAGGCCCTGGCCGGCAGGCGCCTCCCTCAGATCTCCCGGGTGATGGGGGATGGACCAAAGTTTGGGGCTGGGTGACGGGTTTGCCTATCCTCTTCGAAGAGCAGCCGGGCCAGTTCCGGCCAGCTTTCCACCTCCAGGAAGGGGTGGGGCTGGCGGTTCCAGGGCTGGGCAAAGAGGATGGGGGTGATGCCGTGCCTGGCCAGGTCAAAGCAGGTTTCCAGCCGGTCTTCCACAAAGTAGTCGATGGCGTGGGCTTTCAGATAGCCGATCTTGGCGTCTGGGTCGCCCGTGGCCATGACCCAGATGGCCCGAGAGGGAACGGGGGCCAGGGCGGTGTTAAGCCAGCGCTGGATGGGCTCGGCCCGGTCCCGGGCGGTGACGAAGACCAGGGGGTGCTCTTCTGCCAGCCGGGAGAGGACCGGCACGGCCTGGGGCAGGGGCTCAATGGGAAGTTCGTGGGGCCGGTCGATGAGTTCCCGGATCAGGGTCCGGATGATCCAGGGCTCCAGGTCAAGGCAATCTTCCAGGTAAAAGGTGGTGATATGTTCGTAGCGCAGATGGCCGCGGCCATAGCGTTCCCGGGCCAGATCCAGGAAGGTGCGCATGATGTCGGCCACCACGCCGTCGATATCGAAGCCCAGGCGGTTCCAAGGTATGGAAGGGGGCAGCCCGTGCAGTTCAGTAGAGTTCATGGGACTGGGGGGAATGGAAAGATGTCTGGTCATGCGATCCAAATTGAGGCAGTTGCCCCAGGGCCACCACAGGCTGGAAAGCCTGTGCCACCAAAAAACGGCAGGGCGAACCGGGAAGCCTCTGCAGGTAATCCCACAAATTATATTGTAGGGCCGGCGCCCGGGGTCCACGGACCTGCCGGCTAACCCCGCAGTTCAGGGGGCAGGGAGGCCAGGATTGTCAAAACCTCCGCTTCTTCCAAATCATACCAGTTTTCGTAGGCGGACGCCACTGCGAAGGCATAGCCGGCCCGGACGTTGAGGCAGACCAGGGTATCTACTTCGGGGAGAAAATCATGAACTGTTCCCAGGGAGCCGGTGGGAACGGCCACGGTGAGGGGGCCGGCGTTTTTCTCCTTGAGAAACCGCGTTGCGGCCCGCATGGTATAGCCCGAGGCCAGGCCGTCATCCACGATGATGACGGGGCGGCCGGTCAGATCGGGGTAGGGGCGGGAGCCGCGCAGGCGCTCTTCCCGTTGTTTCAGGGTGGCCACGGTTTTGGCCACCTGGGTCTGGATAGCCTCGGGGGAGAGACGGGCGCGGGCCAGCAGATCTTCATTGAAGACGGCGCGGCCATCGGGGTCCAGGGCGCCGAAGCCGGCCTCGGTGGTCCAGGGGAGCTGGATCTTGCGGACGATGATGAGGTGGAGGGGCGCGGCCAGCCGGACGGCGATGGGGGCGGCGACGGGGACGCCGCCGGCGGGGATGGCGAAGAGGTGCGGCGGTTCGGGGTGCAACTCACCCAGTTTTTCGGCCAGATGGCGGCCGGCGTCCTGCCGGTCCCGGAAGACGCAGGTCCTGTTCCTCAGCCGGGGATCATCGATGAGCCGGCCCATGAGCGGTGAATCTCCTCTTCCAGGCGCTTGACCTGCTCCCGGAATCCGGTCTGGCCCAGGCGGGAGCCGGTGAGGCCTCCCTTCAGGCTGATTTCCGAGAGATAGGGGAGGCCGTCGGGGCTGACCAGCACATCCAGTATAGCATAAACGAACTGCCCCCGGGCCATGACCCGGCGGCAGAAATCGAGCTCCTGAGGTCCCAGATGGAGGTGGCGGGAGGAGCCTCCCTGAAAGATATTTTTGCGGAAGCCATGGGGGTTGACGCGCTCATAGGCTTCCACATAGTCGCCCACCACTACCACCCGCAGGTCCCGGGCGTTGTCGAGGAAGGGCTGGATGACCAGGGGGAAAGGGAGTCCCTGGAGGGCGCCCAGGCTGTGCAGGGCTTCCAGGGAGGGCCAGAGGCTGACGCCCTGGCCCAGGTGGGCCTGATCCCGCTTGCTCACTACGGCCTGCCGGGCAGGGAAGCGGGGGGCATGGGCAGTGAGGTCCGGGAGGCCATAGGCCACGAAGGTGGAGGGGAGCATAAATTCGGTCAGGATTTCCGCCTGGGCCACCTTGGAGCGGCTGAGGAGCTGGGCCAGGGCGGAGGGGAAGAGAATGACCCCGCGCAGGGCCAGGTCCAGGAGTTTGATCTCTTCCCCAAGGCGCAGGGGTAAAAGCCCTAAGAGAAGATCGCCGGGGGCCAGCTCCTGAAAACGGCGGCGGAAGTCACGGACCGATCGGAACTGGCGGGTCGGAGGGGAGGCGGTCATGGGTAAGAGGAACCTGGGCAGGGGGTGCAGAAAGGCGAGTTTGGACCAGCAGGGGCCGCCCCTGTTTCCACCACTTAGCACCCCGGTACCGGGGGACATAAATATCGTAGAAATCAACCTGGCCGACCTTACGCCAGTGGCGGGCCAGACGGGCCGGAGAATAGACCTGGTTGAAGACGCTCTTGCCGAAGGCGCCCAGGATGAGGAAATCGGCCTTCACTTCGTTAAAGTCGTAGGGGAGGCGCCGGGGATTGAGCAGGACCACCTTCTCAGGGGTGGACTCCACGAAAAAGAAGGGTGGCATGAGGTGGAAGCGATGATTGTCGTCCAGGAAGGGCAGTTCGTATTCCGGGGTTTCGATGAGACATCTGGCCGGGACGTAGCGGCGCAGGTACTGGACCAACTGTTCGGGGGGATTTTTCCGGTAGGTGGCCACCGCAGCCATATTGTCAAATCCGGTCAAGGGGTAAAACAGGGCCAGAAAAACGGCGGCCATGCCGGCGAAGGCCCAGGGCCGCGCTTTTGAGGAGAGGGCAGCGGCAAGCCGGGCCATGCCCTGGCCGAGCAGGTGGGCTGCCAGGGGGCTGGCCAGGAAGAGGGCCGGCAGGGCAAAGCGCTGCCAGTAGACGGCTGTGAGATAGACGAGGCTCCAGAGGAGAAAATAGCCTGTCCAGAGCACGGTTCCCAGGGAAAATGACTTTGTCTTGAGATGCCAGGCGATGCCCAGAACACCGAGCCAGAAAAGGGGGTGCCCCAGGAGGTAGGCGAAGCTTTCGGAATAGACGCGGCCGATGGTGAGGGGGGTGAAGAATTCGTGGCAGAGGAGGGCCTTTTGCTCCAGAAAATGGAGGATTGCAGTGGTTATTCCTCCCAGGATAAAGATTTTGAGGAGGAGGTAGGCAAAAAGCGGCAGGGACAGGCCAGCGGCATAGATAAAGAGGCGGAGCCACAAGGGGCTGCCGAAGCGGCGGTTGTGCCAGAGCAGGGCAAAGAGGGGTGGCAGAAAGGCCAGGCCATAGAATTCCTTGGCCGCAAAGGCCAGTCCCAGGAAGGCGCCCGCGCCGAAGAGGGACGGCCCGGAATTGTCCTGGATGGCCCTGATAAGGAGCCACAGGCCCAGAAAGAAAAGTCCCAGGGCCGGGAGGTCGCCCAGAACCGAGCGTCCCCAATAGAGGGCGTCCGTGCCCACAAAGGCCAGGGCTACCGCGGCCAGGGCCACGGCCGGTCCCCAAAGGCGGCGGGCGGCCAGGAACAGGGCCAGGAAGGCCAGGAAGAGGTAGGCTCCGGCCACCAGGCGGCCGCTCATCAGACCCACGCCGAAAAGGCGGTAGGACAGGGCCACGGGCAGGATGACCGAAGGCCCGGCGCTGATGCGATAGTCGAAATCACAGAGCTGGTCGGGACTCTGAATGGTGAAGGCGTAGCGGCCCTGCTGGACCAGATTGGCGGCGGTTTCAGAGAAGATGGCTTCATCCCACCAGATGGTGGGAAAATTGGCCAGGTTGAAGAAACAGGACCAGGCGATGAGGCCGAAAAGCAAGGGGCCCAGCACCGCCACAGGAGAAGGAAGCCAGCGGGAAAGCAAGGGTTGTTTCATGCTCAGTGAGGTGTTCCCGGGAACACCGGACCAGAAAAACGGCGAGTGCGTTACCCGCTTTCAGGGGTTGAGAGTTATCCGGCCGGCGCGGTGCGGGCCTGGCCATCCAGTGATGCTTTCAGCTACAGGGGTGCTGATCTTTAGACCCCGCCCCGGGGAAATTTGTGAGAAAAAATCGTGTCACCGGGGCCAGGTTGTGAACAAAAACCCGCGTCATTATAAGGCAGGCTAGGGGAGCATGAAAAGGAGAAACTTACAAAAATGACGGCAAAGGGAAGAAAATAATTGAAGAGGATGCAGGGGAGGGCTCCTCACCCCTCCCCTTTCCCCGTGGGGGAGAGGGAGAAAAAGGAGCACAGGTGAGGACACCTGTGCCACCGGGGGCTTTCTCCGGGGGTAACGCCCGGGTGGTGACACAACACCGGCGGGATGCCGGCGTCAAGCCAGCGTTCGATTGTAAAGTACCATGGAAGTTATTGGCATCCAGGGCGCAGGAAGCCGCCAAATAAAAAACAGGCCGGGCGAGTATGTCCCGGCCTGGCGATTTTCGGAAAAGTGTCTGATCAGAGACCGACGATGTGGCGGTGGAGTTCAGCGGTTTTCTGGAGCCGGGCCTGATCCCGCTCCCGGACAATTTCGTCGAGGCGCTCCTGAATTGGCAGATAGGAGGTGCTGTTGATGTCCTCGCCCCGGGCGTGGGCGTCAATGAGCTGCCGGTAGCAGTGAATCATCTCCGAGATCATGGCCACGGCGTATTCCCGGCCCTGGACCTTGATGGTGGCGATGCCCAGGTCGAGATACTGCTTCAGTTCATCGCCCAGGATGGCGAAGGCCACATTGGGATGCCGCCGGATGCGGTCGTTCAGGGAGTCGATGAATTCCCGGGGATGACCGCGGCGGGAGAGCACCTTGTGGCGCTGCTCGTCGGTGAGCAGGCAGATGCGGAAGCAACTGCCGCTGCGGTCAGGCCAGCCTTCGTATTCCACGATTTCGTTGCCGTCTTCGTCGTGGTAAACTTTGCGGATGTAGCTGTCGGCGATGAGTTCATGGAAGAGGCAGTTGCCGACGCCGCCGATGCAACGGTTGCCGTGGACGAGAACCTCGGTTTTCAGATCCAAGGCATCGGCATCGGTTTTGAAGCGGGCCAACTTGGCCACGGTGTTAATTTCCGTGGAACAGACGATCTGAGTGGCGCCCAAGGCCTTGAACCGCGCCATTTCTTCGGAGGTCTGGACATTGGCGCCAACGCTGACATGGATGGTGAGCTGGGGAAAGAGGCGGTGGATTTCCTGGATAATCAGGGGGGTTTTGACGATGACCCCTTCGACGCCGCAGCCGGCGTACTTTTCCACCTTGTGCAGGACCAGCGGGAGTTTTTCCTGGGGGATTTCGGCGTTCAGGGCGACCCGGACCTTCCCTCCGAAACGTTGGGCAATGTCCACGGCCTGGCCGATCTGGCGGTCTTCCATTTCCCAGGCGCACTTGCGGCGGCTGAAGCCTTTGGCGCCCACATAGACGGCGTCGGCGCCGTGGGAAAAAACTCCTTCCACCATTTCCAGGCTGCCGCCTGGGGCTAACAGTTCATTAATCATAGTCTCCCGCACCTCCCTGGCCATGAGCATGGTTCCTTGACGGGCATGCTTCGCCGGCACCTCAAGGTAACCCCCAGGTCTGGTGGGTTCCTGTTCCAGGTTCCCTCGCTTTTTTTGTCCTTGCCCGCTGGGAGGAGTCGGGCCAGGAGTCTAGCGAATTATTCTATAATTTTAGCTTAAAGCCGGCAACAAAGGTAGTCAATGGGGAAATTATTTTCTCCAGGCACTACGGTGCCACCTTTGGGGCGGGCCAAGGTTTCAGGTCCTCAAATAGATGATGGCCACGGTGAAAGCCAGGCCGATCTCCACCCCCCAGGAGAGGAGATAGATGAGCAGCTCCATGGGGCCTTTATATTCTTCCCAGAGGATGATGTGGTTGGGTTGTTTCAAGATTTCCCAAGAGGTTTGGTCTGCCATGACGGCATCTCCTCATGTTTTGGGCGATTACAGGCGATTACATGAGAATAAATTCTCAAATAGCGATAGCCGAGATATCACGTCCAGCGTCGGATGTCAAAAGAAATCGTTTAAAAGGTCTTTCACCGGACGGGGGGCCACCTGGCCGGCCAGGGGGCCGGCGGCCAACGACGGGAAGGCCTCTTCCAACAGAGGCCGGGGGCGGCGGTAGATGACGCCGATGGGAATGCGGTCGCCCCATTCCTTGGCCTTGCCGTAGGCCCACAGTTCATTTTCGGGGTCGTAATCCGGGGTGTCCTCCACTTGGTAGACCCGCTGCTGATACCACTGGTAGGTGTTGACTTTATTGAAGGAGACGCAGGGCTGGAGCACTTCCAGCAGGGCGAAGCCCCGATGGCTCATGGCCTGCTTGTAGAGATCCTTGAGGTGATCGGCCATGCCGGCGAAGCCGCGGCCCACCCAGGAGCAGTCCTGGGCCACGGCCAGGGCCAGGGCGTGCAGGGGCGGATAGGGGACGCCCCGGGGCTGGATCAGGGTCTTAAAACCCTGATCGCTGGTGGGGGAGGCCTGGCCTTTGGTGAGGCCGTAGACCTGGTTGTTGTGGACCACCAGGGTAACGTCGGGGTTCCGCCGGAAGGCGGCCAGGAGATGGTTGCCGCCTTCGCCGTAGCAGTCGCCGTCCCCGGCCACGGCCACCACCCGGAGGCGGTGGTTGGCCAGGCGGGCGCCGGTGGCCACGGGCAAGGTGCGGCCGTGGATGCCGTTAAAGGTGTGGCATTTCAGATAATGGGGGAACTTGCTGGACTGGCCGATGCCGGAGACGACGAGGATTTCGCCGGGGCGGATTTCCAGTTCCGCCAGAGCCTGTTTGAAGGCTTTGAGCATGGGGAAGTTGCCGCAGCCGGGGCACCAGGCGGATTCGATTCCCTGATAGAGGTCAAGGGGCAGCATGGGCCGTTCCTCACACTAGGCCGGCCAGGCCCCGGAGGATAAACTCCGGGGTGAAGGGCCGTCCGTCGTAACGGGGTAGCAGGTGAGCCGCGGTGAGGCCAGTTTCCTGGCGCAGCAGGCGGTTCAACTGGCCGGAGGCGTTTTGTTCCACCAGGATAATTTTTTTAGCGCCGGCCAGGGCCTGGGTCACCGGGTCCCGGGGGAAAGGCCAGAGCTCGCTCAGATGCACCAGGCGTACGGGGGTCTGGTCCTGGTTCAAGCGGGTCACGGCTTCGGCCACGGGTCCCAGGCTGGAACCCCAGCACATGAGGGTCACCGGCGCGTCGGCGGGACCGGCGGTGGTGAGGCCGTGCAGTTCCCGGCGCAGGCCGTCCAGCTTGCGCAGGCGTTTGTCCTGCATCTGTACCCGCACGTCCAGATCTTCGGTGAGGTGGCCGTCGGAGGTGTGTTCGTCTGAATCGGCGACGACGAGGGGGCCGCCGATTTCCGGGAGACGCCGGGGAGAGACGCCGTCCGGGGTGATGGCGTAGCGCTCATAGGTGGAGGCGGCGGGGCCGGTTTCCAGGAAGCGCTCCACGGAGACCTGGGGGAAGTCGGCTGCGGTCAGGGTCAACTGGCTGTCGCCGAAATACTGGTCCGTAAGGATGAAGACGGGCAACTGCCAGCGGTCGGCCAGGTTCAGGGCCCGGGCAGTGATGGCGTACCCCTGGGCCGGGTCGCCCGGGGCGAAAATGGCCCGGGGCGAGTCGTCCTGGCTGGAGTTGAGCACAAAATGGAGATCGCCCTGGGAGGTGCGGGTGGGCAGGCCGGTGCTGGGGCCCGGGCGCATGGCCACGACGATGACCAAAGGGGTCTCGGTCATGGAGGCCAGTCCCACGGCTTCGGTCATGAGGCAGAAGCCCCCGCCCGAGGTGCCGGTCAGGGCCCGGGCGCCGGTGAAGGAGGCGCCGATGGCCATGTTGATGGCGGCGATTTCGTCTTCGGCCTGCTCCACCACCACCCCATACCGGGGGGCGCGCTGGCTGATGGCATTCAACAGGCTGGACCAGGGGGTCATGGGGTAGCCGCTGACAAAGTTGAGACCCGCAGCCAGAGCTCCCACAGCCATGGCTTCGTGGCCGCTGAGGAGGAGACCGGGGGCGGCAGGGGCCGCGCCCGGGCAGGCGGGGAAGGGCGAGCCCTGGGCGGCGGCCTGCTCAAAGCCGCGCTCCGCCGCCAGGCGGTTCCAACCCGCCACTTCGGGCCCCTTGGCGGCGAATGCGGCCTCCAGGAGGCCCACCAGGCCGGCCACGGGGATGCCCAGAAGGCCGAGGATGGCCCCGCAGGCCCCGGCGTTCACGGCGATTTCCCCGGCCTTGGTGCCGGGCAGGAGGCTGTCCAGGGAGACGGCCAGGGTCCGGCGGCCCGGCGGGAGATCCTTCACTTCATCGGCATCATAAATGATGACGCCCCGGGGCGAAAGCTCCTCCAGGTGGAGGGCCACCGTTTCCTGGTTGAGGGCTACCAGAAGATCGACGCCTTCCCGGGAGGAGCGAAGAGAGGCATCGGCGAGACGGATCTTATTGAAGAGGTGGCCGCCGCGGATGCGGGACTGGTAGTCCTGGAGGGTGTGGACGGCCAAGCCGTGGCGCACGAGGGTCTTGGCCAGAGGTCCGGTGATGGAATGGACTCCCTGGCCGGCGGCGCCGCCGATGAGGATGTTGAGGTCGTAAGCCAATGGACACCGCCTCTTGACCCTTCAGGGATGGGTCAGTCCTTGTGAAAATTATAATTATCGGGGTACCTGATGTCCAAGAAAAAATGGTTGCGCGTGGCCAGCCAAAGGTAATGGTGCGCAGTGCGCACCTTACACTGCACAGGTGTAGACACCTGCACCACCCTAAGCTCTTCTGGACTTTCTGGCTAACCTATCTATCCGTGCGAGGGGAGTGGGATACGTTCCCCAAAAGGTTTAGAGGCTCACCTGCGATGAAGGGAATTATTTATTGTGCCATTCCTTGACGGCGTTCCAGACTTTCTGGAAAAGACCCTCTCTCTGGCCGGCTTGCCGGCGGGGAAAGGAGTTGCCGTCGTGTGCGGCGGAGCCTTCTTCCCGGGCCAGTTCCCGGAGGAGCTCCTCCTGGCGGGGGGTGAGTTCCCGGGGGATGTCGACTTTCACTTCCACCAGGAGGTCACCCCGGCGGCCCCCCCGGGGGTAGGGGACGCCCTCCCCCTTGAGACGGATAATCTCGCCGGGCTGGGCGCCGGGAGGGATGACCAGTTCCCGGGTGCTTTTGAGCGTGGGAATCTCCACGCGCGTGCCCAGGGCGGCCTGGACAAAGGAGATGGGCACCTGGAGGCGCAGATCGTACCCTTCCCGGCGGAAACGCTCGTGGGGCTTGACGTTGAGGATGACGTAGAGGTCGCCGGGAGGACCGCCGAAGCGGCCGGCGTTGCCCTCCCCGGCCATGACCAGGTGGGTGCCCTGATCGACCCCCGGCGGGATTTTGACCTTGAGTTTTTTCTTTTCCCGCACCTGGCCTTCGCCTTGGCAGGAGGGGCAGGCCTCGGCGATGAATTCCCGGAGACCCTGGCAGCGGGGACAGGTGGTGGTAATCTGAAAGATGCCGTGGGTGCGGGTGACCACGCCCCGGCCATTGCACTGGGGGCAGGCCACTTTCTGGGTGCCGGGTTTGGCGCCGCTGCCGCTGCACATGCGGCAGTTGACCACCCGGGGGACCTCGATGGTCACTTCGGTGCCCAGGGAGGCGTCCAGGAAGTCCAGGGTCAGGTCATAACGCAGGTCGCTGCCCACCTGAGCGGCGGAGGCCCGGCCGCCGAAATCGCCGAAGCCGAAAAGGTCCTCGAAGACATCGGAGAAGGACCGGAAGATGTCGGAGAAGTCCCGGAAGCCGGTGAAGCCGGTGGAGGAGAGGCCTTCGTGGCCGTAGGTATCGTACAGCCGGCGCTTTTCGGGATCATGGAGGACCTCGTAGGCCTCGGCGGCCTCCTTGAACCTTTCCTCGGCCTCATGGTCGCCGGGATTGCGGTCGGGATGGTATTTAAGGGCCAGTTGCCGGTATTTCTTTTTGATCTCTTCGGGGGAGGCGTTCCGGGCCACACCCAAGACCTGGTAATAATCTTTTCGATTGCCAGCCATGACTAGTTGAGACGATCCTCCACGGCGCGAGTCTTGTCGCCCAGAGCCACGGCCTTGTCCCGGCGGTCGTCGATGACGATGCGGGTGACCACGCGTTTGACCCCCTGGGCAAAGGGGAGTTCATGCAATTTTCCGGCTACCTCCAGGAGGCGCGCCGGGGTTCCCTCCACCAGCGTCCCCATGTCCGTGAGCTGGTGGGGCAGGCCTTCCTGACGGAGATAACGGACGAGATCGGCCACAAAGCCGCCGACACTGACCTGTCCGGTCCCCAAGGGAATAATGCTTATCTCCATGATGGCCATGGGTGGATTCCTCCACGAGCGGCAAAGGTTTGGGATACCGGAGGGGTCTTCTATACCCCATGGATCATGTCATTTTCACAAACTTTTGAAAAGAATAAAGATTCAGTCTTAATTTGAAAACTTTTTGGTGGCACCGGCATTTTGCCGGCGTGACATCCAGCTTGACGCCTTTGCCGCCAAGTGAGGCGGGCGCAAAGGCCCGCCCCACCGGGCTTGTCAGGCTCTCAGGAGCGACCGAAGGTCAATGAGCAACTGTTAATGAAAAGCTCCCCGCCGAGGGGGAGCTTTCAGCAAGAGGGATGGGCTGAGTTCCCGCCTTCCCCTCAGTTATAAAGGAGATTGCGAACCGTTTTTTTCAGGGGCTCCAGATCGGCCGACTTGAAAACATAGGCATCGGCCCCCCAGGCGTCCAGGTTACGGGGCGGTTGGCCGTGGGAGTACAGGATGATTCTGGTATCCCGGCGCGTCCCCTTGACAATGCGTCCGGCCTCGAAACCGGGCATATCCGGGAGCAGAGCCTCAAGGATAACCACGTCGGGATGGAAGGAATCCACCAGCCGGACCGCATCCCCGCCGGTTCCGGCTACCTGCACCTCGTGGCCTTCGTCCCGAAGTTCCTCCAGGCACAACAGGCGGATGTGCGGCTCCGAGTCCGCCACCAAGATACGGCTCACAGGCAGCACCTCCTCGCGTCGGCGCTCCCCCTTTGGAGCAAATATAATAATTCTTATGGCGTTTGTCCAGGACCCGGGGACTGGGGATTGTCCTCTTTTTTTTTCCGGAGATGTTGCCAGCGTCGGGCCAGATCGGGCTCCGCTCCTTCGGGGCCGGGCTCATAAAAGGCGGCCTCGCTCAGGTCCTCGGGGAGGTAGCGCTGCGGGACATGGTGGCCGGGGAAATCGTGGGGATAGAGATAATCGCGGCCGTGACCCAGGGCGCGGCCGTCCCGGCTGGCATCCTGGAGGTGGGTGGGCACCTGGGTGAGGCCTTTTTCCTGCAACGCAGCCTTGGCTTTAAAATAAGCCGAGGTGGAGTTGCTCTTGGGGGCCAGGGCCAGATAGATGGTGGCCTGGGCCAGGTGGTACTGGGCTTCGGGAAGTCCCACCCATTCCAGGGCCCGGGCCGCGGCAACGGCCTGCACCAGGCCCTGGGGGTCGGCCAGGCCGATGTCTTCGGCGGCCAGGATGAGGAGGCGGCGGACGATGAGGCGGGGGTCTTCGCCGGCGGTGACCAGGCGAGCCAGCCAGTAGAGGGCGGCGTCCACGTCGGAGCCGCGCACGCTCTTAATGAAGGCGGAGAGCGTATCGTAATGGGCGTCGCCGTCACGATCGTAGAGGAGATCCCGGCGGGGCAGGCATTCCCGGATAACCTCCAGGTCCAGAGTAATGACCCCTGCAACATCGGGGCCGGTGCTGCCTGCGGCGAGCTCCAGGGTGTTTAGGGCCCGGCGGGCGTCGCCGCCGGCCATGTGCACCAGGTAGGAGAGGGCCTCGGGGGTGAGTGTCACTTTTTGACTTCCCAGACCGCGGTCCCGGTCGGTGAGGGCCCGCTGGACAATGATGGTGAGCTCGGCTTCGGTCAGGGGCTGGAAGATGAAGATTTTGGCCCGGGATAAAAGGGGCCCGATGATTTCGAAGTAGGGGTTTTCGGTGGTGGCGCCCACCAGCGTCAGCAGGCCTTCTTCCACGTGGGGCAACAGGGCATCCTGCTGGGCCTTGTTGAAGCGGTGGATTTCGTCGATGAGCACCACGGTGCGGGCGCCAGTGGTTTGGAGGCGCCGGGCTTCTTCCACCACGCGGCGCAGGTCGGCGACGCCGCTCATGACGGCGCTTAAGCTGACGAAACGGCAGTGCAGGGCATCGGCCAGGAGGCGGGCCAGGGTGGTCTTGCCCGAGCCCGGGGGGCCCCAGAAGATCATGGAGGCGAAAAGCCGGCCGGCCTTGAGGGCTCGCCAGAGCAGCTTGCCTTCTCCCACCAGGTGCTCCTGGCCCACAAATTCGCTCAAGGTGCGGGGCCGCAGGCGGGCGGCCAGGGGTTGGGGGGATGCAAAGAGGGGGGCGGATTTTTGCATGGGATGGGTGATCCTGCCAGAGTCAGGGTGACAGGGGCAGTCAGGGTTTTGCACAGGTGAGGACACCTGCGCCACCAGGGCCTGTCCTATCTCCCAGGCTACCCCACAAAAGAGAGATGGGGTGGTTTGGGGTGTGCC
>CAZFWX010000022.1:7905-29649 GCA_964522695.1 uncultured Desulfobacterales bacterium | reverse complement strand
CCAGGGATGGGGGGAGGGGGCCGGGGTCTGCCTCCCCTGGCCCCCTCCCCCGCTCACCCCCACCGGCCGATAGAGGTGGTCCCGCTGGGCGGGGATGTAGCCGGCGGTGCTGATGAGGCGGGTGATGTCTTCCCGGGAGAGGCGGAAGGTGACGCCGGTGGCGGCCACCACGTTTTCTTCGATCATGGTGGAGCCGAAGTCGTTGGCCCCGAATTCCAGGGCCACCTGGGCCACCTTGGCCCCCTGGGTGACCCAGGAAAGCTGCAGATTGGCCACGTTGTCCAGAAAGAGCCGGGAGACGGCCAGGGTTTTGAGGTAATCCACCGCGCCGGCCGCGGCGCCTCCCAGTTCGGTGCCGCCGGGCTGGAAGCTCCAGGGGATGAAGGCGGTGAAGCCCCCGGTCCTATCCTGCAGGTCCCGGATCCTGGCCAGGTGCTCCAACCGCTGGGCCAAGGTCTCCCGGTGCCCGAACATCATGGTGGCGGTGGTGCGCAGGCCCAGGCCGTGGGCGGTTTCCATGACCTCCAACCACTGATCGGCGGTGCACTTGTGGGGGGAAACCTCCCGGCGCACGGGGGCCGCCAGAATCTCGGCGCCGCCGCCGGGGATGGAGCCCAGTCCGGCAAGGATGAGGCGGTGGATGGTCTGAGCCACGGTGAGACCGCTCAGACCGGCCAGGTAGACGATCTCCGGCGGGGAAAAGCCGTGCACATGGAGCCCGTAGCTGCGAATGAAGCTCACCATGTCTTCATAAAAGGCCAGGGGGAGGTCCGGGTTGAGGCCGCCCTGGAGCAGGATGCCGGAGCCGCCCAGGTCCAGGGTTTCGGTAAGCTTGCGGCCCAGCTCCGCTTTGGAGAGCACGTAGCCCTCGGGGTGCCCGGGCGGGCGGTAGAAGGCGCAGAAGCGGCAGCCCGAGACGCAGACGTTGGTGTAGTTGATGTTGCGGTCCACCGAGTAGGTGACGACGGGCTCGGGGTGGAGGGCCCGGCGGCGCAGGTCTGCCAGCCTCCCCAGGGTGAGGAGGTCCAGGCCGAAAAGGGCCAGGCCCTCGTCCGGGGTCAGGCGTGCGCCGGACGCGGCCTTGTGGATGAGGGGGGCCATCTTGCCCATCATGCGGCAATAACGTTGTACAGGGTGTCCCGCTCCACCGGCTCCCGGCCCGCCTCCCGGATGAGGTGCAGCAGTTGGGCCCGGGTGAGCCCCTGGGCCGTCTGGGCCCCGGCCATGTGGGTGATGCGCTCCTCCATCACCGTGCCGTCGATGTCGTCGGCGCCGAAGGCCAGCGACAACTGGGCGATTTTGGGGCCGATCATGATCCAGAAGGCCTTGATGTGCGGGAAGTTGTCCAGCAGCAGCCGGGCCACGGCCAGGTTTTTCAGATCATCGAAGCCGGTGGTTTCTGAAAGCTGCGGCAGGTCGGTGTTCTGGGGATGGAAGGCCAGGGGGATGAAGGTGACGAAGCCGCCCGTTTCGTCCTGGGCCTGCCGCAGGCGCAAGAGGTGGTCCACCCGCTCCTCGGCGGTTTCCACATGGCCGTAGAGCATGGTGGCGTTGGTCTTGAGGCCCAATTGGTGCGCAGTCTGGCAGACGGAGAGCCAGCCTGCCGGGGAAAGCTTCTTCTGGCACAGCAGGTGGCGGATGCGGGGGCTGAAGACCTCGGCGCCGCCGCCGGGCAGGGACCCCAGGCCAGCGTCTTTGAGAGCCGCCAGGGTATCGGCCACGGGCAGGCCGGCAATGTCCGCCAGGTGGGCGATTTCCACCGCGGTAAAGGCCTGCAAGTGCACCTGGGGGCGAATGGCCTTGATGCCTCGGAGCATGTCCAGGTAGTAGTCGAAGGGGAGGCTCGGGTGGAGGCCGCCGACGATGTGGATTTCGCTGATGGGCTCGGCAAGACGCTCCCGGATTTTATCAAAGACCTGCTCCAGGGTCATTTCGTAGGCCAAAGGATCGCCCTGCTCCTTGCCGAAGGCGCAGAAGCGGCAGCCGTTGACGCAGACATTGGAGTAATTCAGGTGCTGATTATAAATGTAATAGGCCCGGTTGCCGTGGAGGCGCTCCCGCACCAGGTTGGCCAGGTGCCCCACGCCCAATAGATCATGGGTCTGGTAGAGGGTCAGGCCGTCGGCGAAATCGAGGCGCTCCCCGGCCAGGACTTTGTCATGCAGGGGCAGAAGCTTGGGATCGCGGCAGAAACTGAAAGGGCTCATGCATTAATCTCCTTCGTCTTACATGACCAGGTGGTCAGGCAATCTCCAAAAAAATTACCGCCCCAGGCCGTGCCGCAGGATGGCCACCAGTTCCCGGACCCGTTGGTGCAGTTCGGCTGCGCCGGCCTGGTCCAGGCCCAGGGTGACGTCAAAGGCGGGCACCGAGGCGGCCTGGAGGAAGCGGTCCAACAAGGCGTCCAAGAGAAAAATGACTGTGGGGGTAGGCAGATCGGGCCGCAAGTCGCCCCGGGCCAACCCCTGGCGGAAAAGGGAATCCAGATAGTCGGCGGCGAAGCGCCGCACGGATCTTAGGAGTTCGTCCCGCCGGGGCACGTGGCGGTCAAAGAGAATCTTCAGATAGAGGCCGTAGAGCCGGGGATGGCTGCGGATGAAGGCCACGCCGGCCAAGAGGGATTTTTCCAGGCGAGTGAAGAAGTCGTCGTCGACCGTGGCCTCCTTCACCCCCATCAGGGTGCGGCGCACCAGGGAAATGGCGTAGTCGAAAAGATAAAGGAAGATGCCTTTTTTATCCCGGAAATACTGATAGAGGGACCCCTTGGCGATGCCGGAGCTGGCCACGATGGTGTTGAGCGAGGCTTGAGGATAGCCTTTGTCGGCAAACTCGGCCAAAGCCGCCTCCATCACCCGCTCCTGCTTGTCGGGCGGCAGGTTGAGGAAGGTGGGGAGGACGGTTTCGTCCGCCGGGGGGCTTTTCGGGGAAGCAAAGTATTTCATGTGACCATCTGGTCATATCGTGACCGAGGCCCATCTGTCAAGCATTTTCATCACAGGGGCGCCAGTCGGGATAGTGTTATGAGTGAGAAAGAAAGGGGAGGGGATGGGGACGGGTTGGCGGAAGCCGCCCATCATTGGCAAGGCTATGACCCGCGCGGCCATATTCCCAGAAAACTTGAAGAACAACCGGTTTACTGCTATGCATGAAAAAGAAGGCCCAAAATCTCTGGGCCTTCTGCCGGGGACGTACAACAGCACAAAGGAGCGGCTTTTTTGTGTGTAAAGCATGGCAACTCTTTTTGTTTTTGGCTGGCTGTCTGGTGATTTCCCTGCTGCCGCCTCCTGCCGGCGCCACTTCCGGCCCTTTCCCCGAGAAGCTGAGCGCCGCAGCCTTGCGCGAGCAGTTCAGCGCCGCGCTGCGCCAGAAGGATGCAGGTCGGATGCGCACCCTGGCGCAAAGCCACCCGCACCTGTGGCGCCCCGTGGTCCTGGGTTGCCTGTCGGAGTATTCCCGAAAGACCATTGAGGGGGATAAGGGAGGAGCCCGGGAATCACTGAACGTGGCCGCGGCCTTAAGCCGCCTGTCCCGCTCCCGCTTTCTGACCCGCCTGGTGCAACGCTCCCGCTCCTGGTCCGTTGAGCAGCACGCCCGCAAAGTTCAGGCCGACGCCGATGCCGGGTTGGGGCGCACCGCCTTTGACGAGGGCCGGTATGGCGATGTGGGGGTGCGAACGCTGATCGCGGCAATGTCATATCTGGCCGTGGGGGACGTGGCAGGAGAGGGAGAGGTGCTGCATTACCAGGGTCAGGCGGAGCGGCGGCTGGCGCAATACCAGGCGGCCCGGATATCCCATCAGCGGGCCCTGGACGTGGCCCGGGAAGCCGGGGACCGCTTTGGACAGGGCCGGGCGTTCATTGACCTGGGGGACGTGGCCGAACGCCAGAAAGATGAGCGCCTGGCCGCAGCCCTTTATCGCCACGCCCTCAAAATTCTGCGCGCTCCCGAAGATTGGCCCGAGACGGGGCGGGCGCTGCGCCAGTTGGGTGACGTGCACGTGGCCAAGGGCGACTTTGAGGCCGCCTACCGGGAATACAGCCGGGCGCTGAGCTATGCCCAGGAGGTGGGAGACCCGGTGTACGTGGCGCAATTTCAGGATTACCTGGGCTTTTGCCACCGCCGTCTGGGTGACCTGCGCCAGGCCCGGGAGCACCACCGGCTGGCGTTGGAACAGGCCAACCGCATCGCTGCGCCTGCCGCCCAGGCTGCCGCCCGGGCCCGGGCCTTCAACCACCTGGGCATTTGCCTGGCGGAACTGGCGGAACAGGCCATGGCCCTGAAAAATACTGCTCAGGCCGTGGAACTCTGGCGGGAAGCCTTGGAGTACGAGGAGCAGGCCCTGGCCGCGGCCGAGCAGGTAAAGGACCGCTGGCGGCTGGGGTATGTGCTCCGGACCCTGTCCCTGATCCATCGCCAACTGGGCACGCTGTTGCCCAGAGAAGAGGCCACCCCGCAGTGGCGCAAAGCCCTGGCCCGGGCCCAGCAGGCTCTGGACATGGCCGTCGCCATGCAGGAAAAGGAATGGCAGGGGTTGGCCTTGCATTACCTGGCCCTGGCCCAGGGACTTTTAGGAGACGACGCCCAGGGGCTGGCCACCTTCCGCCAGGCCATTGACCTCTGGCAGGGCATCGGCGACCTCTATTCCCTGGCCCAGGCCCAGCGCCTCCTGGCCCAGCATTTCCACGAACCCCGCCAGCGGTGGGGGGAAGCCCGCCAGGCTTATGAACAGGTGCACCGGTTGGCGGTACGCATGGGCGACAAGGAGATGGAGGCCCTGGCCCTGCTGCACCTGGCCCACACTAGCGCCAAAGAGGGCAAGGTGGAGGAGGCCAGCAGCCGATATGAAGAGGGGCTAAAGGGCCTGGAAAAGGTCCGCAGCCGGGCCGGGTTCCTGGAATTCAAGCAGGCCTTCCTGGAGAAGGTTTACCACCGCTACGAGGAAGCCACACTGTTCTTCCTGGCAAACCGGCGGCCGGAATTGGCCTTCCGCTCCATGGAAAGCACAAAGGCCCGGGTCTTTTTGGACCAGTTGGCCGAGGCCCGGGTTGATGTGGCCAAGGGCATCGCCCCGCCCCTTAAGAAGAAGCGGGACCATCTGGAGGAGCAACTGGCCAAAGTCAGCCGGGAGATTATCAGTGCCCATAAGCAAAAGCCGCCCCCCGAGGACCGGATCGCCTCCCTGACCGCCGAACAGGAGCGGTTGACCCGGGAACTGGAGGCGCTTAGGAAACAGATCCGTCTGCAAAACCCCCTGTACGCCTCGGTGCAATATCCCAAACCCATTGACTTGCCTGACCTGCAGCAAAAAGTCCTGCGGCAGGATGAAGTCCTGCTGGAGTACTTTCTGTCGCCCCAGGGGGTGTATGCCTTTATCATCACCCCCGGCCGCTATGAAGTGGTCAAAATCGCTGACAGCGACCGGGAAATTCAGGATGAGGTGAGCCAGCTTCTGAAAAACGTGGGGGAGGAAGTAAGGCAGGGCAAGGACTTCGACCGGACCATCGCCCAAAAACTCCATAAACTGCTGCTGGCGCCCGTGGCCGGGTGGCTGGACAACCGGACCCTCATCATTGTCCCGGACGGCGTTCTGGCCCGGCTGCCCTTTGAAATGCTGGTGGTTCCCGAGGCGGCCGGCCAGGGTTTTTTGCTCGAAAAAAACCGCATCAAGTATGTCCAGTCAGCCTCGGTGCTGGCTTTGCTGCGGACTCAATACCGCCGCGAGGGAGTGAGCGACCGTTTCATCGGCTTCGGCGACCCGGTCTACGACTACGAGAACTTCCGCCAGGGCAAGCCCGAAGACCGGGGCGGCTCCCCTGCCGGGTCCCAGGAGCCGGGGAAACGGGGCGGGGTGTGGCGCAAAGTCGTGGCCGCGGGTTGCGCCCTGTGCCGGCTGGAAGGCACCGGCCAGGAGGTGGCGCGCATCGGCCAAATCTTTGCCGCCGGGGGCAAGGGCCACCAGGAGAAATTGCGCCAGGACGCCAAGGAGGAACTGGCCAAGGGAGATTCAATTCGCCAATACGGCTATATTCATCTGGCGGCCCACGGCATTCTCAATGCGGATTTTCAGGCCATTGTGCTGAGCCAGGTGCCGGATGGCAAAGAGGATGGTTTCCTCACCTTGGGGGAGATCATGAACTGCAAATACCAGGCGCTTCTGGTCGTGCTCTCCGCCTGCCAGACGGGTCTGGGTTCTGTGAAGCGAGGGGAAGGGGTGACGGGCCTGACCCGGGCGGTGATGTATGCCGGCAGCCCCGCGGTGGTGGTCAGCCTCTGGAGCGTCAGCGACGAGGGCACCAGGGAACTCATGGTGCGGTTCTATGAGAACCTGATTCAGCGGGGCCTTGACAAGGAAGAAGCCCTGCGCGCCGCCAAACTCAGCCTCCAGGGCGGCGAATACGGTCATCCCTTCTTCTGGGCCGCGTTCGTGATGTACGGGGAGTAAGACCGGACCGTCCCGATAAGCACTACTCATTGCCAAGGAACGATAATTGGCGTACAGTTGCCGCAGCGGTCTTCGAACGGCCGATGATTTCTGACAGAACATGAACCCATGTGGAACGTCTTTCCCTGCGGGCCCGCATTCTCCTGATCCTGGCGGCGCTGGTGCTCACCACCCTGGCGGGCGCGTTGGTGACCGTCTGGCATAACCGGGCCACCGATGCCCTGCTCACCGGTCTCATCGACAAAAATCTGGCGTCCTTTCAGGCGGCGGAGGAACTGGAGACCGCCCTTCTCCAGCAGAAAGGCTACCTCACCTATTTCTTCCTGGACGGAGATCAGCAGTGGCTCCAGCAGTTGGGCGATTTTCAGAAGAAATTTGAAACCTGGCTGTCCCAGGCCAAGAAATTGGGGTATACCGGCCCCATGCAGGAGATTCTTCAGGAGATTGAGGGCCATTACCGCCGGTATCTGGTCTCCCGGGGGGAGGTGATCCGCCTTTACTCCACCGGGGACCGGGAGGGCGGCGCCTCTGGCCGGAAAACGGCCCTGGCGGGCCCCCATAGCAATGAGGCGGAAAGATTGGCACTGAGGTTGCAAATCAGGGCGGCGAGGGAGCAAGACCGTGGGCCAACCCCTGACCATCCTCATTGCCGAACGCAACCGGCACGTCCGGGAACTGCTGCGCCGGGAACTGGTGGGAGAAGGCTACTGCGTGCTGGCGGCCAAGGATGGCCACGAGGCGTGGGAGTTTCTCAACACCGCGGACCCGCCGGCCCTGCTGGTCCTGGATCTGGAAATCCCTTATCTTGAGGAACTGGCCGACAGGGCGCACTTTTCGGACCAGGGTCCGTCTCTGCCCACCATCATTTACTCCTACGCCACGGAGGTGGCCGAACACCTGGCCGTCTCCCGGGACGCCGCCTTCCTGGAAAAATCCGCAGACCTGGACGATCTCAAGGCCCTGGTGGCGCACATCCTGGGGCGTCTTGCCCATCCTGCCCGCCAGGAGTGACAGCCGGGCCGGGGCCTCGCCTTGAGAAGTCTATGCCTTTGTGGTAAAAAATCCCTGTCAGACAGTAGCGAAGTGTGAGTTGTAATTGATTATGACGAACAAGACTCTCTGGGCTTCTTTGTGGAATATAATAATCATTGTGAGTATTTCATTTTTCTTGGGAGAAATTTCTTTAAGGATGTACCATTACGTCAAACCCAGTTTTGTTTTCTATGATAGTTCCTATAACCGCTATCGCGGCCGGCCTTACGCCCCGGATTATGGTTTTCATTTGAATTCCCAGGGTTTTAAAGACAGGGAGTTTGGGGACAAGAAACCGGGGGTCTATCGTATTCTTGGCCTCGGCGACTCCTTCGCCTTCGGCGTGGTGCCGTACAAAGACAACTACCTGACATTGTTGGAATCAGAATTACAACAAGCAGGTAAGTGTGTAGAAGTCTTAAACATGGGCATCCCCGGGATCGGCCCCAGGGAATACCTGTCATTGTTTGTCAACGAAGGATTGCCCCTGAAGCCGGATATGCTCTTGTTGTCGTTCTTTGTGGGCAATGATTTTCTGGATGTGGGGGAGCGGCAGATTTACACGTATTCTTACGTGGCATCCTTGATGTATGCTTTTATCACCGCCTGGATGGATTATGACGGTGAGGTGGTGCATGGAGCAGGGGAGTATTGCGACGATTGCCCGGCTTTTGATGAGAAAACGTATCTGAAAATAGAGGGAAAGCGTAGCTTCATCTTTTGGGATAAGAACTACCGATTTTCATGGTTGCTTAATAATGTGGTTCATTATATGAAAGAATTGAAAGATGTCTGCGACAAGAATCATATCAAATTCGTTGTTGTCATTATTCCTGATGAAATACAATTAGATAAAGAGTTGCAACAGAAAGTTTATCAGGCATATTATGCAGGATACGATAAAAATCCATGGCACATGGACTTGCCGAATAGATTGTTATCACAGGAATTGGATCGGTTGGGAATCAGCCATATTGACTTATACGGGCATTTTGCCAAGGTAACTGACCGGAAACTCTACCGGCCCCGGGACAGCCATTGGAATATTGCCGGCAACCGGCTGGCCGCCCAGGTCTTAAAGGATTTTCTTCTCGATTACGTGCCCAAGGCTCCGCATCCGCAGAATTGATCCCGCCCGTCCCTGTGTAACCCGGGGCATTACCTCTCCTTGCGGATGTACCCCGGGTCTGACGCTAGACATTGAAGCGAATCTCGATCACATCCCCGGGCCTTATGGTGTAGTCCCGGTCCACCAGCCTCACCAGGCCTTTGGAGCGGGCTTCCTGCCAGTTGAAGACTTTGATTAAATCCTCATAACTGACGATTTCCGCCTTGATGAAGCCCCGGGCCAGGTCGGAGTGAATCTTGCCGGCGCAGGTGACGATGTCCGAATCTTCCTTGACCGGCCAGGCGTGCACTTCCTTTTTGTCGGCGGTATAGAAAAAGACGATGCCGGCTTTGACCAGGCACTGCTCGATGGCGTCGTTGGTCTCCGGCGGGGCATCGGCAATGACGGTGGGCTTTAAGCTCAGGGGGGCCAGCTGTTTCAAGAGGGCTGATTCTGCTTCAGTAAAGTCTACATCGCACAGCGGCGTTTCTTCTTCCAAGTACTTAAGGCAACGGCTCAATAACTGCTTCTCAAAGGCATCGGCGGTGCGGTCCCGCCGGTTTTCCAGTTTCTCCATGTCCAGGATGAGGAGATCCAGGATCCTCTCCCGGGAGACGATGAACCCGTCGCACTGCTGGCAGTCGTCCTTAACGAATTCCGCATAGAAGGGCGTGACCTTTTTGGCCACGAATTTCTTGTCCAGATTGATCACGCGCTCGTCCTGATACTTCACCTTGCCTTCCGGCAGGTCCAACCCCACGAAACATATCTTCATTGACTTTAACCTCCCCATTTTTCCGAACGGCATGGCTTTGAAGGCCAAAATTATTATTTTACCCGTTACTTCATTCCCCCACAATCTTTACCAGCACGCGTTTTCGCCGCCCGCCGTCAAATTCCCCGTAGAAAATCTGCTCCCAGGTCCCCAGATCCAGGCGGCCGCCGGTGACGGCCACCACCACTTCCCGGCCCATGACCTGGCGCTTCAGATGGGCGTCGCCGTTGTCCTCGCCGGTGTCGTTGTGGCGGTACTGGGAGACGGGTGCGTGGGGGGCCAGGCGTTCCAGCCAGGCTTCGTAGTCGAGGTGCAGCCCCGGTTCGTCGTCATTGATGAAGACGCTGGCGGTAATGTGCATGGCGTTCACCAGGGCCAGGCCTTCCCGGATGCCGCTGTCGGCCAGGCATTGCTCCACCTGGGGCGTAATATTGAGGAAAGCCCGGCGTCCCGGCACATGGAACCAGAGTTCGTGGCGATAGCTTTTCATGGCGGTGAGGTCCTTCCATACTATTATGTCCGATGGAGGAGAGCCGGGGGGAGAGAAAAAAGGCGGCCAGGGCCGCCTTCTGGTGATCGTTTCCGAAAAGGTGGAAAGGTCAGGTGGCTGCCCCTTGGAGCCTGTCCCTCCAAGACCCTTGCCGGACTTTTCCTATTCGGGAATCCGCTAATCTGGGGAGCTGTCAGGGTATGGCGCCACCTGGGGCTCCGGTCCGGCTGGTTACCGGTAACCGCCGCCGCGGCGGCCACCGCCGCCCCCCCCGCCAAAGGACCTCTTCTGCTGCGGGCGGGCTTCATTGACCGTCAAGGTCCGCCCTTCCACACTGTGGCCGTTCAGCATGGAGATGGCTTTTTGGCCTTCAGCCTTGGTTTCCATCTCCACGAAGCCGAAGCCCCGGGACTGGCCGGTCACGCGGTCGGTGATGATTTTGGCGGAAGCCACTGAGCCGGAGTCGGCAAACAGGGTCCGTAATTCATCATCGGTCAGCGTGTGGGGCAGGTTGCCCACATATAACTTCATGCTCATCTTTTTTCCTCATGCGCCGGCTCGGGAGGGGCCGGCTTTCAGGTAGTACCGACGGGCTCCTGTGCCTCTGGAACCGGCGCAGCCTCGGTGGCAGCCTCATCTGTGGAGGCGGGGGCCTTTCCCTGACGACGGCTCATCTTTTCCAGATTTTTCTGTTTACGGGCCATCTCCTTGGCCCGTTTTTCCCACCCGTAGCGATTACGTGCCAAACAAATCCCTCCGAAAAACACCTGGGCCAGAACTCCGGGAAGCTCTACGCCCCCCGGAGTGCTGACCCTCTTACGGCCGTGAACTTAGAGTTTTACCACGCTCTGGGCCTGAGCGCCTTTGGGGCCCTGGACCACCTCAAATTCCACCAACTGATTTTCCGCCAGGGAACGGAAGCCCTCACCCACGATGGCGCTGTGGTGCACGAAAACGTCGGGGCCGTTTTCCCGGGAGATGAAGCCAAAACCTTTTGAATCGTTAAACCATTTCACTGTGCCTTGTTCCTTCATTGTGAACCGATCTCCTTACAATGTCCTGCATGATAGTCCCGCCCCAAAGGCAGGGCGCACAGCCGCCAGATGAAAAAAAACGGCCGAAGATTTAGCATCTCCGTCCGTTTTTTTCTGGGCTCAGGGCCCAACTTTCAGTCTGACACGCTAAACAATTTTAATATAACAGGGAAATTTCAAATGTCAAAAGAAAGTTCGGCCAGGGATCCCCCTGGCCTAATTTTCCCAGGATGCCGGGCGCCGCTACTTCTTCCCGCCGGCCGGAGACTTTTCCAGGGTCACCCCCTGCTCCTTGAGTTTCTTCATGTACTTCTCCGGGTCCTTCTGGAACTCGGTGTCGCAGCCCTTGCAGCAGAAGTAAATGCGGTAGCCCTGGTAGTCCACGTAGACATTCTTGTCGATGTTGCCGCTCAGGACCGGGCAGGTGGTCTGGGGTTTGCCCTGCGCCTGGGCGGCGCTCATGGGCGCGGCCAAAAGGGCCATGGCCAAAAAGAGTGCCAGAAGGGGGGCTCCTGCCTTCATAGAAAGTCTCCTTGGGGACGTTTTGATCAGGTGATGCCGTCATAAGACGAATCATTTTATTGTACACAATATTTTGTGTATGCCAAAACTCCCTGGCAAGTCCTGGCCGAAAATTACCGCCGCGATTTTCCCTAAGATAAGGTGTTTTCCCCCTCAGCCTGACCCTTTCTCCCAGGGGGGAGAAGGAAACAGCCAAGCTCAGTTTGGCACATACTCCCGTTCCCCAGTGCACCTTGGGAATGAGAAGGAAAAAGATGTGGAGCAGGCGCCCTTGCCTGCAAGATACAGCAGGGACGGCTGTTCTCCATGATTTTCGCAGAGTTCTTAAACAGGGGCCGAGGGGGCCCCTGTCCCTCACGCCTGCCTGTCCGGCAGGGGCTGGCATTTCGGGCAAAAAAAAGTGCTGCGGCCTCCCTGGTTGAGGCGCTCGATGGGCGCGCCGCAGCGCCGGCAGGGATCTTGGGTGCGTCCGTAGACCATGAGCTCCAATTGGAAAAGACCGGTTTGGCCCCGACTGTCCAGATAATCGTTGATGGTGGTGCCGCCTTTGTCGATGGCGGCCTGGAGGATCCGCCGGGTATGGCGCAGGATTTTGCTCCACTGGACCAGGCTCAAAGCCCCCACCGGGCTGGCGGGGTGGAGGCGGGCGGCAAACATGATTTCACTGGCGTAGATGTTGCCGATGCCGGCCAAGAGGCGGCCGTCCAGGAGAAAATTCTTGAGAGGCCGCTGCCGCCCCGCGGCCAGGTCCGCCAGCCAGCGGGCGGTGACCGTCCGGGAGAAGGGTTCCCGCCCCACCTGGGCCAAAGGGAAGAGGGGCGCCCCGGGGGGGAAGATGAGAGCCTGGCCGAACCGGCGCACGTCCTGGAAAAGGAGTTCCAGACCGCCTTCCAGGTGAAAAGTCAGGTGCACATGGGGGAAAGCGGGCAAGGGCGCCGGCCCCAGCAGCAGCCGGCCGGTCATGCCCAGGTGCAAGAGGAGGGTGGCGCAGTCGTCCAGGTGGCAGAGCAGGTATTTACCCCGGCGGCTCAGGTCCAGGATCAGGCGGCCGGGCAGACGCCGGGCGAATTCTTCCGGGGGAGATTCCTCGCGCAGGCGCAACGGTCCCACATGGACGCCGGTGAACCGGCGGCCGCGCAAACGGGGCGCGAGGCCCAGACGGATGACTTCCACTTCCGGCAGTTCGGGCATGGATGGCTCTCAGACCGGGTTGCCTTTCCCAGAAACACTCTGTGTTAACGCGAGGGTCCCCCTGGCCTTGCCCAGGCTGGAATGCCTGTGCCACCTGGTAAGCAAAATTGGCATGAGGGGGCTGATCAGAGAGGTGGGCATAAGGCTTATCATTCCCTCACTTCAGTTTCATTATATGAAAAATGCGCGCGCTCCTGAAGAAATTGTGAGATTGTTCGATATAGGCAATAGGGACTCACATCCTCGGGGTAAGAGCCGTCATGGCGGGAAAAATCCGGGGGGAATCCGCCTCAAGGCCTCCCTGTTTGAGCGCGGTCATGTCTACCAGGTTTAAGATTTTCAGCCTGCTGGTTGCGCTGGCCCTCATGCTGCCCGGCGCACACGCTCCCAAGGTCTGGGCAGCGGGGAGGGAGACCTCCGGCGAAATTCCGGGGCCGCCGGAACCCCAGAGGGGGAAGGAGGCGGGGCCCGCGGCAACCATTGCTGCGGTACGCCCCAGCCTGCCCGGAGTGGTGCGGCTGCTGGTCAGCCTGGACCGCGAGGCCGTATCCGGCCCCCTGATCGCCCAGGTTCTGGTCTGGCCCGCCTCCGGAGGCATGACGGCCGCGTTTCTGGAGTTGCCCCCGGCTCAAAGGTGGGTGGTGGACCTGGCGCCTCCCTGTCCCGGCCCCTTTCGGGTGCGCCTGATGCTGGCCGGGGTCTCCCCGGCAGGCCGGCCCCTGCATATGCAAACCCCGGTATTGGATGTTCCGGGCCTCGCCACGGCGCCGGCAGGCCGGCTGCAAAGAGCCTGGTCCAGGATTGCCGCCCGGTTGCCGGGGATCAAGATGCCCTCCTTAAGCGGGATGAGCCCCTCCCTCTGGGCTCCCAGGTGGCCCGTAATATTGGGGGCGGGGTTGCTGGCGCTGGGGTTGGCGGGGTTGGCACTCCTTCTCAGACGGAGAAGAATGCAAGGCGCCGGCGGCGAAGATCTGGACCTGACCGCCTGGCTGACATCCCTGCCGGTAGGCATCGCCCGCCTCACCCTGAAGGCCCAGGTGGAAAACCTCCTGAAGGACAAGGCGGCGCTGCAGCAGGCCTTGGAGGAGATGCAAAAAGAACGGGACCGGCTCATCCAGGATAAGGCCGCTCTGACAGCAGAAGTAAAGCAGAAGGTCCAGACCCTGCAGGAGCAGGCCCAGGCCCTGGAGGAAGTTCAGTTGAGGGTGAAAGTCAGCAAGGAGGAGGTCCGGGCCATGCAGGAGGAGTATATGGCCCTGTATGCCCGCAGTGGTGCGGATAAGCAGACTTTGCGGAAGAGCTGAACGCAGAGGCAGCCGAAAAATCTAAAATTTCTGGGGAAATAAAGCGAATACTTTAGAAAAGCATGTCGATGAAGTGTTCGTGGTATTCTTTCAGTTCCTTGTGGCACTCGCCGCAGAAGAGGCGCACCTCTCCCTGTATCTCCGAATCGTCGCTCACCGCGGAGAAGCTGCCGTCCTCGTTCTGGACGTAAAACGTCGTCACCGTCACGCCTTCGGCGACTTCGTAAAAATCGGTGTCATTGGCGCAGTGAGGACAGGAGATTTTCATTGCCCCTTATCCTGGTTAATGATCTGTTGGACATTCTGACGGTAGAGGGGGTTGCTGGGTTCCAGTTTGCGGGCCAGTTCCAACTCCATGGTGGCCAGTTTGAACTGCCCCTTTGACTTTTTCTGCTGGCCCTGGCGCTGGTACTTGCCTCCCTGCTGTCCGTAAAGCCGGGCCAGGTAATAATGAGTGCGGGCGTCCTTGGGATTGAGTTCGTTGCTGGCCTGGAATTCATTGAGGGCCAGCTTATATTTGCGGTTGTAAAAATGAATGATGCCCAGGTTGCGCATCAGCCGGGCGCGTTGGCCCTTCGGTTGATTTTTTAAGGTCTTGAGCAGGAGAATTTCCAAACGGGCCAGGGTTTCGGGATCGTGTAGGGTGCTGCTGCCTTCCGTCAGGAGACGGTCGCTGAGACTGACCACCTCTTCAGGCGGTAAGGCCCGGGCGCCGGACGCGGCATCCTTGAGAATGGCCTGATCCGCAGAACCAAGGGTTGACGCGGGAGGGGGCGGCGGCGGCGCAAATGAGCTGTCCGGCAGGGACGCCAGGGTGCTTCGCCGGTCACAGCCCAAGCCTCCGCAGAAGAGACCCACCAAGGCTAGACAGAGTATGGCCAATCGCGCATTCGTCACAGGCATGCCTCATCCTTAGAAATCACAAGGGTTATTATGCCACCCTGCAAGGGCGCGTCAACCCCTTTTTCGCTCTGTCGCGGGGCTGGCTGAACTGCTATGGAGTTTAATCCCGGGGATACAGGTAACCCTTCCGCACCACCTGGCGGTCAACGCGGGAGGGCTGCAATCGTTCGAGGAGGTGGCCGGCCAGTTGATCGGCCTGGTTCTGATCCCCGCAAGTGAAGATGTCCAGGACCAGGTAGCCGAACTCCGGCCAGCTATGGAGGGAAATATGGGATTGGGCCAGAAGGGTGAAACCCGTGACCCCAAGAGGCTGGAACTGGTGGAAGCGGGAACCCAGGTTGGTCAGACCCACTTTTTTGACCGCGCTTTTGACGGTGTTATGGAGAAACTTGCGGGAATTGAGTTTTTCCTGGTCGCAGCCGAAAAGCTCCATCATCAAATGGTATCCGTCCGGCCGCGGATTCTGGACCAACAATTCCCTTTTCATGGGCAGAACCCTCCCTGGCAAGATTTTTGTTAGGGAACCACCTCCCTGGCGTGCCACCTTGTGATCGGTGGGAAAAGACAGAACACCAAATTTTAATAATTAACAAATATATCCGCAATAAGAAAATGCTTCTGCGAAAAAGGGAGAGATGGGCCCGTTTCCCTCCTGCCCCGGCTGAAAACTCGGCTGCTGCCCGAATCATCCGAACCTTTCTGGAAGGATTTGCTGAATGCCGGGAAAAATCCGGGTGTATAACTCCTGGGCCCGGAGTAAAATAAAAGGCCAGAAACTCCGGCAGCATTTTTGTGAAGCAGGGGAGGGCAAGGCCAGGGAGGTCTGGACTTTCCCTGGCTGTGGACCATCACACCCGCAAACGGCTTCTCCCGTCTGTCCGGGAGGCCCGCCGGTTGCAAGGAGGCAGGCTGTGCAGGACAAGGCCCAGGCATTGATTCAGGCGACCAGGGCGCTCATCGCCTATATTGAAGAAAACCAGGTGTTTGACAAAATGGCCGACTGCGGCTGCGGTCTGTATGACCAATACCGTTCCGACCGCTTTGATGCGGCCATCAACAACGCTCGCCAGGCCGCAGAGGCCCTGGACCGGGAAATCGCGGGGGGGTAACGGCAGCAGGATCTGCTAGTCGGCGCCGGGAAAGGTGATGATCACCCGGGTGCCCTGGCCCGGGGCGGACAGGACTTCTATGGTGCCGCCCTGGTTCCTGATGCGCTCGGCGATGCTGAAGAGGCCGAAGCCCTGGCCGGTTTTCAGGTTGGCCACGTCAAAGCCGATACCATTGTCGGCCACTTCCAGGCGAATCTGACTGTTGTGCGTCTTGCCCACGATGGAGACGCGGCTGGCCCGGGCGTGTTTGGCCACGTTGGTGAGCAGTTCCCGTACGGCCCGGAAAAACAGGGTTTTCACGAAAGACGGCAGGGAGGCGGGCAAGGGGTCGCAATGGACTTTAATCTCCAAGCCATACTGCTCCTGAAATTTTTCCCCCAGCCACTCCACCCCCGAGGCAAAGCCCAGTTCGTGCAGGACGGAAAGGCCCATTTCCAGGGTCAGGGACCGTGTGGCGCGGATAATCTCGGAGAGCAGGTTCCGGGCCTCATCCAGATCCGCGGCGATTTTGGGGGAGGCGATCTCCTGCCGCAGGGAGCCCAGTTTGATTTGCAGGAAGGCCAAGACCTGGCCGATATTGTCGTGCAGGTCTGAAGCGAGACGGCGCCGCTCCCGCTCCTCGGTCATGGTCAGCTCCGCGGCCAGAGCCCGGAGGCGCTCCTGGTAGGCGGCGATTTCGGCCTGGGTCTCCTTTTCCTGGGTGATGTCCTCAAAAAGCCCCAAAGTATACCAGGTTCCCTGATCTGTCCCCATGATCCTGGTGAAATGGGCCCGCCCCCAGATCAGGCGTCCATCCCGGTGCACGGCCCGGGCTTCCACGGTAAAGGCTTGCATCCGGCCGGCGGTCAGTTCCCGGTACAGCCTGGCGATTTGGGGGACGTCTTCTTTGTACACAAAGGAAATGCCCAACTGGTCCAGTTCTGCCTGGGTGTACCCCAGGGTCCTCACCAGGGCAGGATTGACGGCCACCAGCCGGTCGTTCTGGTCTATGAGACTGATGCCTATGGACGCGCCCTCAAAGATGGCGCGGAACCGGGCCTCGCTGGCCCGGAGGGCCTCTTCGGTCTGCCGATGTTCAATAATCTCCCGGTTGAGTTCCTCATTGACCGCGGTTAGGGCGGCGGTGCGCGCCCCCACCAGATGTTCCAGGTGGTGCCGGTAGCGATGCAGTTCGGCTTCGGCCTGCTTGCGGCTGGTGATGTCCCGGAGAAAGGCGACGAACAGCCCGCCCCGGTACGGCAGATACCTGACGCTCACTTCCACGTCGATCATCCTGCCGTCTTTGCAGCGATGCCGGGCCTCGAAGAGTTCAGCCCCCGTCTGCATGATTTCTCCCAGGTGGCGAGCGATCTTTTCGGCATTTTTCTGGGGCTCCAAATCGCTGATAGCCATGCTCAGCAGTTCATCCCGGTTATACCCGGTCATACAGCAGAAGGCGTCGTTGACATCGAGGAACCGGCCCCGGACGTCCGTGGTGGCGTAGCCGTCCTGGGTGAGGCGGATGATGTTTTCATACTGATCTTTGAACTGCCGGGATTCGGTGACATCAAAGGCGAAATGCAGGTAGAGGTCGTCGGCGACGGGCAGCCAGTGGACATCCCAGGTGCTCTGGCCCACCGACATTTCCCGGTGCTGGGGCTTCCCTGTGGCCCAGAGGGCGGGCGCGAGGCACCAGGGGCAGGGCTCCTGACGCCCAAACCAGCTCTGGTAACAGTGGGTTCCCGGCACCGCCCCCGCTTTGGCGGCCGCAGCATTGGCCGCCACAATCTCCCGGGAGCCGGGATGCTGCAATAGGGCAATAAAGGGAAAGGCGTCCAGGAGAATCTGGTTCAGCCGGTTTTTTTCCGCCAGTTCCTGCTGAATCCGGTTGCTCCCGGTAATATCCGAAAAGATGCAGTGAGTCTGCTGGAAGCGGCCCTCCTGATCCCAGGCGAGCCTTCCCCAGAACTTGAGGTCCAGGATGGCGCGATCCTTGGTGTAGACTTGGACCTCCACCCCGTTGGCTTCTCCCAGGTCCTGAAGTTTGGGGAAGCAGTCCTGGAATTGCTCCATGCCCCGGGGAGTCAGGAAATGGCTGAAAGGCTCGCCCAAGACCTCCTCCTCCCCATACCCCATGGTATCCAGCCAGGTCTGGTTCACAGCCAGGATCCGGCCCTGCCCGTCCATGGACTGGTAGCCCAGGGGGGCCTTGTCGAACAACAGCCGGAATTTTTCTTCGCTGGCCTTGAGAGCCTGCCGGGCCTGTTGCTCCCGGGCCGTCAGATCCAGATTGTGCAAAGCCAGGGAAAGGTCCGCAGCGATCTCCCGGAATAAGGCTCTCTCTTCCTCATCCCGGGTCAGGGCCGCGGGCAAAAGGACGCCCAGGACGCCATGGCAGACGCCCTGGTGGATTAAAGGCGTCACCAGTTCCCCCCGGTCCAGGCCTTGAGGCCCCTGGGGGCAATCTCCAGGACGATGCCCAAAGATTTCAGTCGCCACCAGGGCGGCTTGTTCCAGGGCCGTGCGTCCCGACCGGGGCAACTGGCCCTGAGCCAGCCCTTGGCAGAGCGGCCGGGTATCCTCCTCTGCTCCGGCAGCGGCCCAGGCGGCAACCTGGCCCGCCTCGTCCAGCAGGGCTATCCAGGCCAGGACATAGCCCCGGCCAGCGGTGAGGACCTGGCAGGCCCGATGGATCAGGCTGTCCCGGTCTTTCTCCTGGACGATGAGTTGATCAACGGCGCGGATGGCCAGCAGCACCTGCCGGAGATGGGCCAGGCGTTTTTCGGCCTGGAACTTATATAATGTGATTTCGATGATGGAGTGTAATTCCCGGATTTCAAAAGGCTTGAGGATATAGCCGTAGGGTTCGGTGAGCTTGGCCCGGTTCAGGGTCTGGGGGTCGGCATAGGCGGTGAGATAGACCACGGGCACGCCGAAGCGGCGGCGCAGGAGTTCAGCCGCCTCGATGCCGTCCATCTCCCCTTTGAGCATGATGTCCATCAACACCATATCCGGTCGGCAGACTTCCGCCAGGCGCAGGGCCTCCTCCCCGGAGGCGGCCCACCCTGCCAGGGTATAACCCAGGTCCCGTAAATAATCTTGAATTCCCTGGGCCATCAGCCATTCGTCTTCCACCACCAGAATTTTGGCACTGGACATCAGAAGTTCTCCTGCTGTGAAGGGATCGGCCGGCTAAAACACCATCCTGCAGATGGTCCCGCCCTCATTTGTGACCGTGACGGTCCCCTCCAACTGGCGGGCCAGATTCATCACCATCATCCAGCCGAAGGTGCTGGGCTGCTCCAGGTTTAGGTCCGGGGCCAAGCCCACCCCGTTGTCCCGGACTTCCAGGAGCCGCCGGCCCTCCTGCGCCTCAAGGCTCACCTGAATTTCCCCCTGGGCCTGCCCCGGGAAGGCGTGCTTCAGGGCGTTGATCAGCAGTTCGTTGGCGATGAGCCCGGCCGGCACCGCCTGGTTGACGTCCAGATAGATGTCTTCGCCGGTCACGGTGGCCCTGATGTTTTGGGCGGAGGATCGGTAGGAGGCCATCAGGCGCCGGCTCAGCTGCTCCAGGTACTGGCGGAAATTGATGCGTGCTAACGTTCCCGTGTGGTACAGGGACTCGTGAATGAGGGCCATGGAGCGGATGCGGCTCTTACAATCCTCGAAGACTTCCGCAGGGTTTTGGGAGGCGCCATACCGGGCCTGGAGCGACAGCAGGGTGGAGATGATCTGCATGTTGTTCTTGACCCGGTGGTGAACCTCCTTGAGGAGCACCTCCTTTTCCCGGAGGGACGCCATGATCTGCTCTTGGGCCTGCTTGCGTTCGGTGATGTCCTCGAAGGTCGTGTAGACTTGATAAGGTTGCGTTTCTCCTTCCCGGAACTGGGGAATGGCATTAACGCTGATCCAGACAGTGGAGCCGGTTGCGGGTGAATGGATGCCCATGACGGTGTTCAGGACCGGCTTTCCCGTGGCCAAGGCGACCATGGACGGGTGGGTGTCGCCGGGGAAGTTGGAACCATCCTCATGGATAGCTTGCCAGCAGGGGTCCGAGGAAGTCCGGCCCTGCAGTTGCTCCAGGGATAGCCCCAAAATTCTTTCGGCCGCGGGGTTCACCGAGGTGATGCGGCCGTCCTGGTCCTGATACACCACCCCCTGCACCATGGTTTCGAAGAGATTCCGGTAGGAGGTTTCACTGGCGCGCCAAGCCGCTTCGGCCTGGACTCGGCTGGTTACGTCCCGGAAGCTCCAAACCCGGCCCACGATTTCCCCATCCAGATTTTGGGGAATGGAATAGCGCTCGAACACCCGGCCGTCCTTAAAATGAAGCACATCGAAGCTTTCTGCGTCAGGTTGGGCATAAATCTCCCGCACCTTCTGTAAAAAGTCTTGCGGGTCCACCAGTTGATCCAGGACAAATTCCAGGGCCGCATCGTCATCCCGGGCAGCCTCGATTTCCGGGGGAAGGCGCCACATCTGCCAGAACTTGCGGTTGGAGCTCACCACCCGCCCCTGGCGGTTGATGACCAGGAGGCCGTCCGCGGTGGACTCCAGGGTGGCATGGAGCAGAGACAGGGATTCTTCCAGAGCGGCCTGGGTCCGGGTCAGCTCTTCATTTTGGATTTCCCGTTCGATCTGGCCCAACCTGAGATCACGGATCAGGTTCAGGGCGTCCTCCGGTGAAAGGTCCCGGTCCCCGGCCTGCAGTTCTGCCAGCCTCTCCTTGGCCCGCCGCCGCAATTCTGCGCGCAACGGGCCGGCTTTCTCCCGCGTTGCCATAATTCCGCTGAAACTCCCCGGATATGTTTATCAGAAGGGCCATGACCGGAAAAGAAAAGACCTGTCGCCTCGCCGGGAAATTTATCCTTATATTCCCGCGCCAGGCTTTTCCGGACCCTCCTTAAAAAAAAGCGGAGGTCACGCCCGCACTTATCCCCTCAAAATCAGTGTTGCCCGATCAGGAGCGCAATTTAAAAGGATAACGTGGGGCTTCTGTCGCAAGCGGTCTGGGGATTGCCCCGTTTCAGGCATCGTTGTCGACCGGGATTTAATGCTGATGTAAGGATAATATGTGGTAAATGCCTGCAGAAGTCAATTTTTCCGGCGCGTGCCGCCCATCCCTTTCCGGATACCAGAAAAGCCGGTACGAGATCTCTTCGCCAGCCATAATCTTCAGGTCAATCCCACGGGGAACGTAACCGCACTGTCATAAGGGAGGCCAGCTTTTTGCCTGGTGAACCGTGGTCATGATGGTACAATAGGCTTCAGCCGCCAAGGTTGATGAAGTGGCCTAAGGTCCGGCGGCATGGTCCGCCGGCCCGGGAAGTTATTGTGTGTCATCGAGACCGGGAACAGCGCCGGCGGGTCAGGGCGTTCATGAACCAGGACGTAAATCACGTCAACCATGAAGTTACCAGCCTGGCGGCTGCCGCCTTTGCCTCCGGCCGCAGCATTCTCCATATCCAGGCCGTGGGCCAGGGCAATATCAATGACACCTATCTGGTGACGCCCGATGCCGGCCCGGAGTCCCGCTTTATCCTGCAACGCCTCAACACCCAGGTGTTCCGGGAGCCCCGGCTGGTCATGGGGAACCTGCGCCGTTTGACGGAACATGTGCACCGGCGGCTGGCGAGCGCCCCCCTGGAGCCGGGCCGCCGCTGGGAAACGCCGCGGCTGTTCATGACCGCCGCAGGGGAGGACCATTACCTCGCGCCCGACGGGTCGTTCTGGCGGGCCCTGAGTTTTATCGATGGGGCGGATTCCTGGGAAACGCTCAAGGATCCGGGGCAGGCCAGGGAGGTGGGCTCTGCCCTGGGCTTGTTCCACAGCCTGGTGAGCGACCTGCCTGCCGC
>CAZFWX010000022.1:0-7895 GCA_964522695.1 uncultured Desulfobacterales bacterium | reverse complement strand
CCACGTGACACCCGGCTACCTGGCCCATTATGATGCGGTTCTGGCCGCCAAGCCGCCGCCCGCCTCCCCTGAGGTGCGCTTCGCCATGCGGTTCATCAATGAGCGCCGCGGTCTGGCGTCCCTTCTGGAAGACGCCAGGGTCCAGGGGCGGTTGCCCGTGCGCCCCATGCACGGAGACCCCAAGGTCAACAACTTCATGATGGACAGGGCCACCGGGCAGGCCGTGGGCCTGGTGGACCTGGACACTGTCAAACCGGGTCTTATCCATTATGACCTGGGCGACTGCCTGCGTTCGGCGGCCAACCCCTGGGGAGAAGAGACGGAAGCCTGGGAGGAAGTGCGTTTTGACGTGGACCTGGGCCGGGCCCTGCTGGAGGGCTATCTCTCCCGGGCCCGGACCTTCCTCACGGCCGGCGACTACGAGTTTCTCTACGATTCCCTGCGCCTCCTCGCCTTTGAACTGGGCCTGAGGTTTTTCACCGATTACCTGGAGGGGGACGTCTACTTCAAGGCCAGGCGCCGGGAGCATAATTTAATCCGGGCCCTGGTGCAGTTGGCTCTCGCCGGCAGCATCGAAGCCCAGGAACCGCTGCTCCGGGCCATTATCCGGGAATTGCCGTGCCGGAGCTGACCTTTACCTTAAAGCCGTTTCCTGCGGCCCATCTCCCCCGGGTCACGCTGACGGGCCGCCTGGTCCGCCTGCGCCATGCCCTGGCCCTGCGTTTTGTCCTCATCGGCCATCTGGCGGACCTGGCCCTGCCCCATCCGGCGGCCAGCCCGGCGCGCCGTCACGGCCTCTGGCAGGAAACCTGCTTCGAAATCTTCCTGGCCGCCAAAGATGAGCCGGCGTATTGGGAAGTCAACCTGACGCCCGCCGGGCATTGGAATGTCTTTCGCTTTGCCGGCTACCGGCAGGGCATGGAAGAGGAACCATCCATTTCCGCCTTGCCGTGTCAGCGTCTCAGGCGGCCCCAGTCTCTGACTCTGACCGTGGAGATGGCGTTGCCCGGGGGCCTCGGACCGGTTCGGGATTTGGAAGCGGGCATCAGCGCGGTGCTGAAAAGCATGGGCGGTGAACTCACGTATTGGGCCCTGACGCATCCCGGCTCGCAGCCGGATTTTCACCGGCGGGACAGCTTCCTGCTGAGATTCTGAGATAACGGGCTTTTTTTCGGCTTGAGCCGGGAAATTGCGCTTTAAAGGGTCTTTTTCCTTGAATTTATGGAAAATATAACGGCAAAATAGTTGATAAAGATAGCGAGTTTGGGTGCCATCGCAGGGGAGGGGAGGGGACGGGTTCAGGGAGAGTGAAGATGAAAAAAAAGATGGTTGTCCTGGCTGTTGTCCTGCTGGCAGGCATCTCCTGGCGGCTGATCCCGGCCCAGGCCCAAAGCCTCGTGGGCGTCTGGCGCAGTCAGACGATCACCGCCATGGGCCCGGCTTTCAGTGAAGTCATCCTCATGCCCAACGGCACTTTCACCAAGACCTTCCGGTACGGCAGCTTCTTTACCCGGGACGTGGGCCGTTACACCGTGGGCCAGGGGTACGTGCACTTCACCATTGAGGACCATGAGCCCAAGTACTATCTGGGCCGGCCCATGCACTGGCTCAAGAGCGAAACCTGGTTATTCACGTTTGAGGGTCCGGACCGCGTCGTTTTCGAGGACCGCCTCACCAACTCCCGGTGGACCGCCTATCGCTCCACCTATTGAGGCAGGTAATTCCTGAACATGCCGGCGCCGGCGCAACGTGCCGCCATGCGGATTTCCTAACTGGGTGGCCTTCGCCCCGCGGCACTGTCTGCGTTTCAGCAGGACGTGCAACCAAAAGACAGGGCCGGAGGGGCTCCGCCTGCCACTGCTCGCGGTTCAGGACGGCTGCCGGCTTTTTTGCCGGCGCCAGCCCAGGACCCCCAAACCCAGCAGTCCCGTGCCAAAAAGCAGGATACCCGGGGGAAGAGGGGTGTTCGTCACCCCGACATTATCGATGAGGAGGCCGATATGGTTGGGGGAGCCGGGCGGTTCAAAAAAGATGATATCGATTTCCAGGGAGCCGGTTACTGTAAAAGGAATATAATAACGCTGAAAAGGGGCATAAGGATCCAGAGTAATCGTACCAGTAGCATAAACGGCCCTGGTGTTATGGTCGACCACCCGGTACGTCATTGATTCAGTGAACCATCTTTGGGATCCGGCCAGGTCAAAAAAAAGGTTGTATTCTCCTAATCCAGGTAAAAGAATGGGTTTCCTGGTTCCAATCCCGCCGGCGGATAATCCGGATCCATCCATATCTATGTATAAGTAGTTGCTACCCACAAACCAATCCCATTCTGAGCCGACCCCGATTAAATCAACGTAACCTGCCCCCACATGCCAATTTTGAAACCGCATGTAATTTTTGTCAAAAGCCCCCCCATTGTCGCTGTCAAAATCATCAAAAAAGATTACAGCTGCCTGGAGTGACGCCGTCCAGGCCAGTAAGGCGAAAACTAGAATGGAGAAAATGAGAGATTTTCTGAATGACATGGTCTTTGCCTTTGCAGCGGGGAGGGCCTCTGATTCATGGTCCCCCTCAAGAAATCACCGATGCTTCTAATATCCTTCAGACTCGGGGGTTCGGGGAGATGCAGTGATAATGCCCCGGCTGTTATCATTGCATGAGAAAATTGACGAAATGCTCCTCCCAAAATTCTCTTCCCGTGAGAAAAATAAACAACGCCTCCCCGCAAGGCAATCCTGCAGAGAAGCCCCATTAATCGCCAGGGGCATGCGGGTGTCGAGACCTGGTGGCTTGACCAATGCAACCGTGTGGGCGTCTTACCGGTTTACTGGTCAGGTGCTGTCACTGCATCGTGGGCCGAACCATGTCCCTGTTGCCAGAAAGTCCTCCCGAAAAGATTTGTTTTGATTGTTAACTGCAAAATATGGACCAGTCTTGAACGGTCTCTTTGCTCCGAGACACAATGCCGGCTGATCATCTCCATGGCTTGTGGTGAGCGTATTTCCTAATAAAAAAAATGGACATGCGGCTCCCTGGCGGGACCCGCGCCGATCCTTCTCCAGGAGAGCATGCATGTCCACCCAATCCCGGGAATTTTGGTCAGGCAGGCCGGCAGGCCGTGACCTGCTGCTCCCTTCCTGACGGTCCTTTTTCAGGTGGTGACGGCCTGGCCGATGACGATGCCCAGGTCCGCGCTTTTGTCAATGGTGCCGTCAGGGTCGGCAAAGGCAATTTTCAGTTCTCCTACATATACTCCGGCCTCCTGATCCAGGTCTGAGGAACTCAAAAAAACCGAGATGATGCCGTTGGCCGCCTGGCTCTTGTTGAAGGCTGCATCGGCTTTGGAGAAGGCGAACTCCGCATCGCTTTTGGACTTTTTCACCCCCAGGGTCAGGGTGGCGCCGGTCAGGTCCACCGGCGCCCCCTCTTCGGTGATGGTGAGGGTGATTCTCTTCGCCTCTTGCTGTTTGAGAAGCAAATTGTTAGCCATGAATCGCCACCTCGATAGCTTTGGCTGCCAGGCGAATCTCCAGCGTTTTCTGCTGCCGGAGATTCACCTGCAGGGGAAGGGAGATGCTGGACGCGCCCGAGTCTTGAACTTCATGAAACATCCCCCGGCTCACAAAACCCAGATCGTCTCTCAGGCCCACTGGGGTCCGCTCCTTTCCGTCTGCACATCGGTCCTGAGGTAAGTGCCCTGGCAGGCGGCCGTGCTGCCGTCCCCCTGGTACAGGGTCCAACTGCCGTCAGCCTGGAGCACTACCAGCCGGTTGGCCGCCAGCCAATACAGTTTGCGCACCAGATCGCCCAGGCTGTTTAAACTCAGGATCTCGCCGTCCCCCAAAGGAGCGGCCAGGATGTCGGCAATGGAAATGTTCTCCAGGGCTGAGATGACATTGAGAACGCTGGCGATGTCCGCGGTCAGTTCAGCCCGGGTGGGCGGGTCATAGGCATCTAAGACGCTGGCCATATGGGTCTGGACGTTGGCTTCCAGAGCCAGGGGACCCACCGCCCCGGCAATGGCCGCTTCCACGGCGCTCTGGTCCGCCGGGTCCGCGGGCAGATTGTCCGTCTTGGCCTTGATGGCCGCCACGTTGCCCCCGGCTTCGGGGGCCCGGGTGGAAACGGCCACGTCCAGGTGGTTCAGCCGGGCATCGGTGGCCAGCAGAGGATTGGTGGGGATAACAGCCATCGTCTCACCCAGATACGCAGCCACTTCCTTGCCGCCCTTGACCAGGAAATTCCCCAGACCCACCCGGGCCGCGTCCGGGCTGTTAAAGAGGAAGTGGGCTTGATACTGGCCGTCATCCCAGGCCGCAGTGTTCAGATCCAGGTAGTAGGTTCCGGGCAGGTCCGCATATTCACTCAACGCTGCGGTGGGTGAGGTCCAGCCCGAGTTTTTAAAAGCGCCGTCGTCGAAGTCCAGCAGATAGCCGTCCGCCACCCGCTTGACCCGGGCGGTGAAATAACTGCCGCCACCGGTGACCGGTTGCCCGAAGTCGCCAATGATGACCGCGCTGGCAAGCATAGGTTACCTCGGTATGGCCAATTGGTAGAGGTTTGCCTGGTTGGAGGCGGCCAGATGCAGCAGGCTCATCTTGGTGGAGCCGTCCACAAACAGGGACAGCCCCAGGCGCATGCCCACATAGGCGGTACCCTGGGCGTAGCGCAGATAGGCCATGGGCTCCAGGACGCGATTCACCAGGTCGAAGCGCAGACTGCGCTGCGTGGCGTTGTGGTTCAGGTAGAGATATTTGCCCGACTGAGTGGCCGGGGCATAGACGCCGCAGGTGGCCGTGGTGAAGAGGGTATTGGCCGACTGGCCTCCATACGCCAGGCCGGTGGTCCAGACCCCGGTGGCCCCCCCGGCGATATCCAGCAGGTCCAGGGTGTTGACGTTGCCCCCCCGGAAACTGAAAATGTAGCTGTGCCGGCAGGTCTTGTCCGCATCCGGTACGATGCCGAAGTTCTGGGCGCTGACGCACCCGGCTCCCATGTTGGCCCCCCGTGCCGCGAAGGTGGCGGTTGACCAGGAATCCGCCGAACGGGCGCCGATGGCATAGGCCGTATATTCGTAAACGTTGCCGGTGGCCGACGAAAACCCCAGGGTGGTGCCGATGTTTTCAATGACGAACTTGGCTGTGGCGGAAGGCGTCACCGTCCAGTTGGGGGTGATGCTGTATACCGCTGAGGGTCCGGCGGTGTGGGAAGAAATCAGCCGGCGCTGCCCCACGGCCGTGGGCGTGCCCGTGTCCTCCACGATGCGGACCATGAAGTTGCGGTACTCGTTGGCCAGCACTCCGGCGTCGCCCCCGGCGGCCTGGCCGGTGAGAGTCCCCGCGGCCGCCCCGGTGGCCGTGAGTTGCCCCAGAAAGCCTTGCCCGGGGGACTTGTCATGGGGGACGTACTGCTCATCCAAACCCACGAAGTCAGTGTCCGTGCCGATGGTGGCGGGAAGCCCCGTGGTGGCCAGGTTGCCGGAATAGCTGTTGGTGGCGATGTCGTAATATTTCCAGATCCCCGCCGCGGTTGTTCCGGCGGAAAGCAGGTACACCCGGCCCGAAAGAATCTCGTAGGCGTCGCCGCTGGCCGGGGTAAAGGAGAGGGCCAAATTCAGGGTGAGGGTGGGCGTGGCGCCCCCGGTGTTGGCGATGATGGTGCGCTCTTCGATTTTCCCGCTGCCCCCTGCCGTGTTGCCAATGATGCGGATTTTGTAGCCGACGCCGTCTCCCCGGTTGGCCAGCTGGTTGACCCCCACAGACGCGGGCAGGGCCGTGGACAGGGTGACTTTGGTGGTGGAGGCCCCAGCCGCCAGGGTGCCCCGGGGGCCGTGGGACGGCATGAGACAGGCGCCGGCGCCGGCCCCGAAGGTTCCCGCCAGGCCGGGAGTGGTAAGAGCCTGCCAATCGTCCATCAAGGAATTGTAGCGATCAAAGGCAGCGGCTGACCTGAGCCAATAAAGATAAGGGTCGGCGCTGCCGTCATTCCGGAGATCATGGGCGAAGGAGCCTCCGGCCGTGGCGCTGCCAAACAACGGTGACAGGGGCCGCCATTCGGGCAGGTCAATTCTGTCTTTGAAACTGAGAGTCGTGGTCATAGAAATTCCTCCATCGGGCCCGGTTCAGGTGATGCAGCGGCGGACGTTTTCGGCCCAATTGGTCCGGTCCAGTGAAGTGAGAATCCCCTGTTTCGCGTCAAAAGCGCCGACTTGGCTCACAGAGGTGACGGTGCTGACCGTGGTCAGGGTGCCGGCCTCCACATCCACCCTCACCCTGGCAGTGCTGGGATTTACCCAGAGGGGCCGCACCAGGACATTGAAAATATTGCGCAGGGACGCGGCCATGTCCTTGATGACACCCGAAACGCCAGAAACGGAAAACTGCATGATCCCCCCTTAATCAGCCTGATAGCCTGCCTCTGCTGCGATCGCCAGATTGGCCCTCGGACGACGGCGATCGGAGACAGGCCAGATCTGCTCCCTCGTTGAAATCCGGCCATCCAGGCCAAAGGCTCCGAAACTGCCTGGCCGAAGCAGGCAACCCCTATCCTTGCCCCCGACTGTCCTGGGGCAACTCCGCGCAAATGGGCTGTTTTCCCTCCTTCCCTCAAAACGTTTCATTAATAGCCGTCGCAGGCGATCCCGCCTGAGCGGGCCCATGCTATGCCACCCCGCCTTTTTCAGGTGATCATTATCCATTTTCCCCCTTCCCTTCCAGAACATCCGGGACAGACGGCCAAACTATCCTCACAGGCGGCAGAAACCTTGAGCTACCGCTGGGCGGATGTCGAGGGCGTCTGAGACTTCTGTCATCTGGGAAGACGGTCAGGCAGGAGTTTTTCCCGGCAAGGCAGTTAGATGGCGGGTCTGGTGGGGCTCAGCGGGTCGCAGGGCGTCAGAGGGAAGTGGCAGAGGGCTCGGCGGAGCGCCGGCCAACCTCCGGGCCAATCGACGCCGCGACCATCATCTCTGACCCAGGGGGGAGAATTGCGGCTGGCATGTTTAAAAGGTTGAATCCTGAAATCTCTCAATCGTTGCAAATCCTGAACGTCAGGGTCAGCCTCATTGACGTTGCCGGAGGTGCCTGACCTTCTGCACAATTCCCCAAATAAGCATCACAATAAAGGCGAATTCGCTGGCCAAGAGGAAATAGGAGAAGACGTCGGCAATCATGGTCAGATTCCCTCCTGGGAGGATGTTTGCAAGACGGATACCACGGTCTCAGAGAGGTGCTGGCTGTGGGGAGAGGGAAAGGACAGGGGGCAGGAGAAAGAGATGCGCCGGAGCCCCGGGCGTCTGGCTTCAAGATAAGGAAATTATGGATTTAGCCGAACTTCTTCTCCAACTGGGACAACAGTTGGGGCAGGGGTTGTTCCAGGAGCATGCCGCGGGCCCGCATGCCCCGCAGAGTTTTCAGGCAGAGCACTAAGTAGTGCCGGTTTTCCGGCGTCCCTGTCTCGGTGGCGCCGGCCAGCTTGTAATAACTCACCAGCAATTCCCGCTGCCAGGCGGCATTGCCGGGATCGGCGCACGGCAACTGCTCTTTGATGGCCAGTGATTCCAGATAGGCTTCCTGGGCGCCGTTCAGGTCTTGCTTCACAAAAAGCAAGTCCGCCACCTTCCCCTGGCAGGCGGCCAGATAATGTTGCCTTTCCGGAGACGCGGGTTGGGCCGCAGCCAGTTGCCGGGCCAGGCCCAACTCCTCCCGGAAGGCCTCCAGCGCGCCGGTCAGGTCTCCCAGGGCCCGGCGCATCTTCCCCACCTGCCCGAGACTGCGGGCCAGATCCTGTTGCCGGGCTGGTTGGCCAGACGCCTCGCCGGCCAGCCCCCGGTGCAGGCGAAGAGATTCCTGGAAGGAAGCCAGGGCGCGCGCATGATCCCCCCGGGTCATCAGGAC
>CAZFWX010000021.1:0-29666 GCA_964522695.1 uncultured Desulfobacterales bacterium | reverse complement strand
CCCCCCCCCCCCCCCCCCCCCCCCCCCCCCCCCCCCCCCCCCCCCCCCCCACAATCTCATCTCGGAGCGGAAGGTATCATGGACCGCGTTCTCATGAGCCACGGTGCCGGCGGCCGGGAGATGGCCGCCCTGATCCAGCAGGTTTTCCTGGCCCGCTACGGGCCCGCAGACTTTGCCGGTGACGACAGCGCCTGCCTCACTCTCAATTCTTCCCGTATCGCCTTCACCACCGATGCCTTCGTGGTGTCTCCCCTTTTTTTCCCGGGCGGCGACATCGGCCATTTGGCCGTGGCGGGCACAGTAAACGACCTGATCACAGCCGGGGCCCGGCCCGTGGCTTTGTCCGCCTCCTTCATCCTCGAGGAGGGTTTGCCCCTCGACACCCTGGAGCACCTGGCCCAGTCTATGCGCGAGGCTGCGGCCGCCTCTAACGTGGCCATCGTCACCGGCGACACCAAGGTGGTCCCCAAGGGCGCCGCGGATCAGGTCTTCATCACTACTGCGGGCATCGGCGAGATCCTGCGGCCGGGCCTTTCCGGAGCCGGCGCCCGGCCCGGCGACGCCATTCTTCTTAACGGCTCATTGGGCGATCACGGTGTCACGGTGATGCTGGCCCGGGAGAATCTTTTGAGCGGCGCCCACATCTGCAGCGACGTCGCGGGACTGACCGGCCTCATCCTGCCCCTCTTGGAACAAGGCCTGGAAATCCATGCCATGCGCGACCCCACCCGGGGCGGCATTGCCGCGGCCTTAAACGAAATCGCCCGCCAGTCCCAGGTCTGCCTGGAAATCGCCGAGGACCGTATCCCGGTGAAGCCCGCAGTGGCCGCCGCCTGCGAGGCTTTAGGATTGGACGTCTACCAGGTGGCCAACGAAGGCAAGATGCTGATTTTCCTGCCTGAGACAGAGGCGGACCAAGCTTTGGCGCTCCTGCGGCAAAGCCCCCTGGGCGCCGAGGCCCAACTCATCGGCCGGGTCACTGGCGGCCCCGCCGGACGGGTCCAGGTCCGCACGGCCCTGGGTACCACCCGCCTCCTGCCGCCCCCGGAAGGCGAACTCCTGCCCCGTATCTGCTGACTTTTGATCTTCACCCTCATAAAGGGGGTTGGGAGGGGGGGGCGGAGGGAGGGCGGGGGAGCTCGCTCCCCCGGCCCTTCCCCCACAAGTTTTTTTTAATCTATCCCTTACCCCAACCGCCGCCGGAAGCGCCAGACGCTCAGGCTCAACAGGGCCAGGCCCAGACCCGTCATGGCCAGCATTTCCGCCCACAGTACTGCGAGGCCCGCCCCCTTGAGAAACACCGCCTGAACCACAGTGACAAAATACCGCAACGGGTTAATATAGGTGAGGTATTGGAAGAAGGGAGGCATATTGCTGATGGGAAAGATCAGGCCGGACAGCAAAATGGCCGGGGTGAAAAAGAAGGTCCCTGCCATCATGGCCTGCTGCTGGGTGGAGGACAGGGTGGAGATGAACAACCCCATGCCCACGGAAGTGAAGAGAAACGACAAAGTCCCCATCAACAGAACCAAAAGGCTCCCCCGCAAAGGCACCTCGAACCAGAAAACCCCCACCGTCGTCACCAGGGCCACGTCCACCAAGGCGATAAGGATAAAGGGAACAGTCTTGCCCAGCATCAGTTCCAGGGGCCGGATGGGCGACACCAGGATCTGTTCCATGGTGCCGATTTCCTTTTCCCGCACCACCGCCAGGGCCGTCAGCATGAGCGTCACCAGCATCACCACCATGGCGATGACTCCGGGGATGAAGGTATAGCGGCTCGACAGGTTCTCGTTGAACCAGGCCCGGGGTTCGATAACCACCGGCGCGCCCAGCTCCGCCAGGACCCCCATCTGCCGCAGGCGTTGTTTCATCAGTTCCAGGGAGAATTCCGCCACCACCGAACCCGCATAGCGGGTGACGATAAGCGCCGCATTGGAATCTGTGGCGTCCACCAGCACCTGCACCGGGGCCTGGCGCCGCCCCTTAAGCTTCTCCGCAAAATCCCGGGGAACGCGCAGGGCCAGGGTGATGCGGCCCCGGTCAATAAGGTCCCGCAACTGTTGTTCGCTGTCCACATACTCCTTGATGGTAAAATATTCCGAATGGCTGAACCGGGAGATGAGATTGCGGCTCTCCGCGGTGCGGTCCTCGTCAAAAATGGCCATGGGCACTTGCTTGATATCAAAGTTGATGGCATATCCGTACGTGACCAGTTGGACCAGGGGCGGCAGAAAGATAAAGAGCCGCAGCTTCTTGTCCCGGAGCACCTGAATGAATTCTTTCCTGATGATCTTTCGCAAACGCCTGAACATGCCTCTCACCTGAGCTTCCGGGAAAATTTGCGGATCACCAGGGTCAGGAACAGGGTGGCGAAAAGCGCCAGCATGAGGGCATCCGGCCAGAGGATGGCCAGCCCGACGCCCTTGAGATACACCCCTTTGCAGATGGTCACGAGATACCGGGCCGGCACCAGATAGGAGGCCAGTTGCAGGGGCCACGGCATGAGGGGAATGGCAAAGACAAAGCCCGACAGCAGGAAGGACGGCAAAAAGGTGGTGAGGGTGGCCATCTGGTAGGCCTGCAACTGGTTCTCCGAGACCACCGAGATCAGCAATCCCTGCCCCAGCATCACCACCAGAAAGACTGCGGCCAGCAAAATATACAAAAGGGCGCTGCCCCTGAGCGGCACCGCAAAGAGAAACTCGCCCATGCCCAGGGCCAGGCCCAGGTCCACCATGCCAATGAGAAAGTAGGGCCCGAGCTTGCCCAAAATGAGCTCGGACTTCCGCAACGGCGTGGCCAGCAGGCCCTCCATGCTGCCCCGCTCCACCTCCCGGACGATGGTGACCGCGGTCAACAACGACCCCACCATGGTCATGATGACCACGATGAGCCCGGGAATAATGAAGTTCCGGCTCTCCAGGTCCTCGTTGAACCACAGCCGGGTCTCCACGGGTACCGGCTCTTCCAGCCGGGAAATCCCCCGCAGGTTCAGCCGCTCCGCCACCAGCCGCTGGTTGTACGCCCCGGCCGCAGCCTGGATGTACCCCAAAATGATATTGGCCGTGTTGGCATCCGTGCCGTCCAGGATGGCCTGTACCTTGACCGTCTCTCCCAATTTCAGCCGCCGGGAGAAGTCATGGGGAATCACCAGCGCCGCTCGCACCTGCCGGTGTTCTATGAGATCGCTGATCTCCGAATAACCGGAAACGAAGTGTTGCAGGGAAAAATAGGACGACCCCTGAAATTCCTTGAGAAAGCCCCGGCTCGCCCGGCTTTGCTCCTGGTCGTAGACCGCCATGGGCACATTTTTAATATCAAAGGTCAGAGCATAGCCGTAGAGCAGGAGCAGCATCACCGGCAGCAGGATGACCTGCACCAGGCTGCTGGGGTCCCGGCGGATGTGAATCAGCTCCTTTGTAAAGATCGCCAGAATCCGCCCCCCATGCATGGCTCAGCCCTCCTCTGCCCGCTGAATCAGGGCGATGAACGCGTCCTCCAGGCTGGGGGCCACCCGTTTAAAACCCTTCAGGGAGATGCGCCGCGCCGCCAGGGCCTGGCGCAGGGCCGTCTCTGCCGCCTCCGGGTCCCGGGCGGACAGGTGCAGGCCGTCTCCGAAGACCGCCGCCTCGGCAATCTGGGGCAGGCTCCGGGCCACCTCCAGGGCCTCCCCCAGATTATCGGGGAACGCGGCCAGGATTTCCTCCCGCACTTCGGCCTTGATCTCCCCCGGCGTGCCCTGGGCGATGATCCGGCCCTGGTAGATCAGTACCAGCCGGTCGCAGAACTCCGCCTCGTCCAGGTAATGGGTGGTCACCAAAATGGTGACGCCCGCTTCGGCCATGGCGTAGATCAGGTCCCAAAATTTGCGCCGGGAGATGGGGTCCACACCACTGGTGGGTTCATCCAAAAATAAAATGGGCGGCTCATGCAGCACCGCCGATGCCAGGGCCAGGCGCTGGCGCAGCCCCAGGGCCAGGTTGCGGGTCAGCTCCCGGCGCCGGTCCTCCAGCCCCACCAGCGTCAGCACCTCCTCGATGCGCTCGGCCAGGCGTTCTTCGGAAAGACCATAGATCCCCCCAAAGAAACTCAAGTTCTCCTCCGCAGTCAGGTCCTCATACAGGGAAAAGCGCTGGGACATGTAGCCGATCTGCTCTTTAATGCGGTCGCTTTCCCGCACCACATCCAGGCCCGCCACCCGCCCCTCCCCGGCCGTGGGCAAAAGCAGGCCGTTCAACATGCGGATGGTGGTGGACTTGCCCGCGCCGTTGGGCCCCAAAAACCCGAAAATCTCTCCGCGCTCCACCGTAAAGCTGATGCGGTCCACAGCCCGGAAACTGCCAAAATCCCGGGTGAGATCCTTAACGATAATGGCCGGTGTGGAAGTCATGGAGTCTGGTCAAGAAAGGTTTGCCTGGAATAGTTTTGTGGGGCGGGAAAGCGAAGCGCATCCCGCCATTGGCGCGGCACAGGCCGGATAGCCTATCCCACCGGACTTTATATGAATTTGAGAGATCCGTAGGCTCCTGAGCGACTGACAAGCAGAAGTCAGGCTGACTCGCCCAAATATTCAGTGGCGCCGGCGTCTCGCCGGTGGAAGCGCTGGCCTTGAACTAATGCGATATTAACTACTTGAACTCAACCGGCCTTTTGTTTGGCGCAGAAAGCCCCTTCTACCTTGCCAATAACTTTTAGGCGTTCCAGGAGATGTACATTCCCACCACCAAACCCAGATGGCACGGGTGTCCTCACCTGTGCACCCCAGGCTGAAAGCCTGCGATATCATCCTGACTGCAGATTGTTCACCGCAACTCAATCACCGCCGCCGCCGGCATCCCCGGCCGGAAACGGTGCTCCGGGTTGTCCAGCCGGATCTTGGTCCGGTAAACCAATGTCACCCGCTCCTTGTAGGTTTCCACCATCTTGGGCGTAAATTCCGCCTTGGCCGAGATATAAGACACCCAGGCCGAATATTTTTTTCCCGGATACGCGTCCGTAGTAACGAACGCTTCCTGCTCCAGCCGCACCTTGGCCAGGTCGGGTTCCGGGATCCACCCCTCAAACCAGACATGGTCCAGGTCGCCGATGGTGAGGACCGTCGTTCCCACCGCCACCACCTGCCCCGGTTCCGCCGGCCGGGCCAGCACCACGGCGGTCACCGGCGACGTTATCCTGGCATAGCCCAGGCGGGTCTTGGCCAGTTCCAGCTGGGCCCGGGCCGCTTCCACCTCGGCCCGCCCCGCCTCGATGTCCTCCCGCCGGTATCCCTGCCGGCGCAGGTCATAGGTCTCATGGGCCCGCCGCGCTGCTTCTTTAGCCATGAGATAGGCCGCTTCCGCCCGGTCCCGGGTGGAGGCCGACACCACCTTGCGCACGAACAGCGCCTGCATGCGCTTATAGTCCCGCTCTTTGTCCACCAGGTCGGCCCGGGCCTGGGCCGCGGCGGCCTGGGACTCCTTCACTTCCTGGGGGCGGAAGCCGCTTTCCAGCCGGTCCAGATTGGCCCGGGCGGCGCTGAGCTTGCCCTCGGCCACCGCCACCTCCTGGCGCAGATCGCCGCTTTCCAGCTCTGCCACCACCTGGCCGGCCTTGATCTCCTGGCCCTCCTCAAAATAAATGGCGCTGATCTTCCCCGGCACCTTGAAACCCAGGTTCGTCTCCGTGGCCTCGATGTGCCCGGCAAGGCGCAGTTCATGGGCCGGCCCCGCCCGGTTCACCCATCCCAGGTAATAGGCCGCGACCCCTGCCGCGGCAACCATCAGGACCAGGATCACCAACGCCTTGCGTTTCACCCGGATGCCCCCCTGCCTGTCCGTCCCACCAGAAAATCAGCCATACCGGATTGAACCCCACGGAAAGTTGTCTGAGCCAGGAAAGACAAAAGCTTCCGGCATCCCTCTTCTCTCCCCATGCTGCCTCTGCATGTCCATTATATTACTCCGGGATCCAAGCCGGTCAATCACTAATGTGGAAAGCTCCCTCCTCGATCTTTTTCTAAAGAAACCAGCCCTCACCCTTAATCTCCTTTGACGATACTCATTCCCATGTGGGTCGGCCGCTCGGTGTCGCGCGCTCTGGGCCCCAAAATCCAATTACCTTTTAACCCGCTCTGTTTTCCTGGTGCGCCCCTGCTTATTGGACAACGGTTCTCTCCTTTTGGCAGTCGGTCTGGTTTTTTTCGATGAGACCTCCCCACAGCCAATACGGTCGGTGGCACAGGTGTCCTCACCTGCGCAGACCCGGACTACATGTGCAGATCAGGTTTGCCCGAGTCCATCGGATCGGCGCCGTTACCACACCAGCCCAGACAATTCAGGACAATGACAATTTTTTTCAAAAAATCTTTAAGTTTTTTCCCCAGTCCGCCGATCCCTATGGGCAATAAGGGTTCGCCAGGGCCAAATATCAAGGGCCTAAGGGATGCCAGCCTTGCCTGGTTTGCCTCACCTGTAGCCGTGAGGAGCATTTTGCCTTCAGAGGTGGCACAGGCTTTCCAGCCTGGAAAGACCCGGCCTGGCCCCAAACTTATCCGAGGTGCTTTGTGAAAGTAAACCTGCTGCCCGAACGCCTCCCCAATCTGGGCTATCTGGCCCCCGAACTGCCCCGGTCTGCATACCTGCTGGTGGATAACAACGATATCTATCAGGAGGTTATGGGCGTCCTCCCAAACCTTCCCGAAGTCAAAGTGGCCGGGGCCGGCCCCGACCTGTTGCTGGATCAGGCCCGGCAGGCCGAAGTGATTCTGGCCTGCGCCGCCAGCGGGTCCGCAGCCCGCCGCTTCCTCCAGCTCACGCGCCGCTCCCTTGATTTGAGCCTTCGACCCCTGGTTCTCATCTCTCCCCAGGACCTGCCGGCCTTGCCCCGGCCCTGCTTCGATGAGACGGTCACCCTTCCCCTCAGTGCTTTTACCCTCAAAACCGCATTGCGAAACCTGGAACCACTGGCCGGGCATCTCCTCTCCCTGCCCCTCCTTGCCGAACCCCTGGACGAACGGGCTCTCCGGGAAGTCAACCTGCTGCGCTTTATCCTGACCCGCGGGATTGCCGAGGCCGTCCCTCAGCGGGATGAGCGCTCCGCCTGTGGCTACAGTCTTCCCTGGGCCGACGCCCTTTTGGCCGTGGAATGCGGGCACGCCCTCCTGGAAATGAACCGGCTCACCGCAGCCGGACTATTGTTGGCCGAAGTGGAGGACGTCATCAATCTATGCCCGCAATGCAGCGACTTCCGCCTCAACTTCCGGCAAACCTGTCCCCACTGCGGCAGTCCCCGTCTGGAACAGGCCCGCACCATTCAACATTATCCTTGCGCCCACGTCGCCCCGGAAACGGCCTTCGTCCACGGCGGCCGGTACCTTTGCCCCAAGTGCGGCAAGGAACTGCGTGCCATCGGTGTGGACTATGCCAAGCCGGGGGAGGTGGTGATCTGCGGCCACTGCGGCGAGATTTCCCCGGAAGGCCAACTCGGCTGCCTTTGCATCAAGTGTGGCGCGGTGTTCCCCCCGCTCCAGGCCCGGCAGTTCACCGTCCATCGCTACCGGCTCTCCCGCCAGGGGGAGGAAGCCGCCACCCTGGGCCTCCACTCCCAGGTCACCCTGAATGGCGTCATGGACTCCTTTCTCAATATTTATTCTTACCCCTTCTTCGAAAAATACCTTCACCTTGAAGCCAAACGGGCTCAACGGTATCAGACCCCCTTCAGCCTCATCAGCCTCACCATCAGCAACCTGACGGATGTGGAGGCTAAGTTGGGGTTGGGGGGCAAGATCGCCCTGGTAAAGGAATTGGAGGAAATCATCGGCATGCACATCCGTCAGACGGACCTTCTCACCTTCTCCCCGACAAATGAAATCCTCATCCTGCTCATCGGCTCTGACGCCGTGCGGGCTCAGCAGGTCATGGACCGCCTCCTGGATAAGAGCCGGGAAATCCTCTCCTTCCCCCTGGAATTTCAGTTCCATCTGGCCTGCGTGCCACACCAGGCCCAGGATGTGGACACCCTGAAACGTCTTCTCACCCTGGGCGGACAGCCCCCCTGAACCGGCGGCCCTCCACCCTGTCCGGCAAAATTTCGCCGGGCCAGTTGCCTTGTGTCTTTGCGCCTCGGCAAGAAAAATGATCCACGCTGAGAAGCAAAAAAAATGTAAAGCGATGCTTTTCATGCCTGAGGGCTGTACCGGAGGTCCGAAAGGAACTGCTCCAAAAATTTTTTATAAATGGTGGCGCAGGCTTCTAGCCTGTGCGTCCGGCGGGGGGACGCCCGCCCCCACCTTTCCATGATTTTGGGAGCGCCGCAGGCCCATGAGAAACTGCCCTGTCCCTCCCCACCTCAAGTTTTTCGGGGAAATGCCGATATCTCCCTCATACTCAGACCACAGGTGGTGCAATGGTTTACCTGGTAACCGGCGGGGCCGGCTTCATCGGCTCCCATCTCTGTGAAGCGCTCCTGGCCGCCGGCGGCCGGGTCCTGGCTGTGGACAACCTTTCCACTGGTTCCTATCACAATATCGAACCCCTGAAGGCCAACCCCCGGTTTTCCTTCTTCGCCGAAGACGTGCGGGACCGGGACCTCATGGCCGAACTGGTCCGCCAGGCTGACAGGATCTTCCACCTGGCCGCCGCCGTGGGGGTCCGCCTGGTCATCGACCAGCCTGTGGAAACCCTGGAAGCCAACATTCTAGGCGCCCATACTGTTCTGTCCCTGGCGGCCCGCTACAACCGCCCCATTCTCATCGCCTCCACGTCCGAAGTCTATGGCAAATCCCCTCGCCAGGAATTCAGCGAGGACGACGACCTCATCTTGGGCCCCAGTTCCCGCAACCGCTGGGGTTATGCCTGCTCCAAGCTGGCCGATGAATTTCTCGCCCTGGCCTATCACCTGCAAAAAGGGGTGCCGGTGGTGGTCGTCCGCCTTTTCAACACCGTAGGCCCCCGGCAGACCGGCCGCTACGGCATGGTCATCCCCACCTTCGTGGGCCAGGCCCTCCGGGGCGAACCCATAACGGTCTATGGCTCGGGCCGCCAGACCCGCTGCTTCGTTCATGTCTCCGAAGTAATCGAGGCTCTGGGCCGCCTGGTCCGCGAAGACCGGGCCCTGGGGCAGGTTTTTAACCTGGGCAGCACCGATGAAATTTCCATTCTGGAGTTGGCCCAAACCGTGAGGGAAGTCACCGGCTCCACCTCAGACATTATTCATGTGCCTTACTCTGAGGCCTATCACGCCGGCTACGAGGATATGCCCCACCGCGTCCCCGACATCAGCAAGATCAAGGCCCTCATCGGCTTTAGCCCGCGTATCTCCCTGCGGCGCATCATCGCCGACACCGCCGCCTGGATGGCTGCGGCCCACGGCCAGTCTTTTCATCCCGGCCCGCAGGCAGCCGTCTCATCCCGCACCAACCCGGCTCTGCAAACGGAATTGGGGGATGCCTCTCCGGTCCTGCCCTCGCCCGCCTGGCACATGGCCCCCAAATAACCGCTTCTCCGGAAACTCCTCATACCTACCTGGTAGCCCAGGCCTTCCAGCCTGCGCATAAGTTGAGCTGCGGGTGTGCCCGCCCATGAGATCTTTTCACGCTTTCTTCGCTAATCATGGAATTATTGCCGAATTCCCTGAATAACTTGCTCTTCGGTTTTTGCGCCTTTGCGCCCTAGCAATAAAATGCCTCGCGCCCTACCATGGGCGTACGGCGATTATCTGGCTTGGCAAATCTGCCCCCCCTTCCTTCCCTTCAATTATTTTCAAAAAACCTTAAAGTTTTTCCGGGGAATGTTCGACCTTATGAACAGATCGCTCCGATAAATCGTTCGCAGTTAAAAAGCATGCTAAAAATCTTGGCTTGCAGACCTTGAGAAAAAGGCCGGAAGAAAGCCACCCCCATACGTCACACCATGGAATATATTGTCTTTCTCTTCGAAGAAGCTCTCCGTTTTCTGGCGGACCTCACCTGGGTGCGCTTCCTGGAAGTCTATTGGCCTTTCCTCATCTTCGACTGCGGCCGCTACCTGCTGGCGGACTTCTGCACCCTTTCCCTCACCCTTTGGAAAAAAGCCGATGCCCGCGAGACAGCCTTCACCGCCCAGTTGCGCCATGACCCGCCCCTGGTCACGGTGATCGTCCCGGCCCATAACGAGGCCCATTCTTTGGCCGGCACCATCGCTTCCCTGGTCGAGCAAACCCATGGCCATCTGGAAATCATCGTGGTGGACGATGGCTCCACCGACGGCACCCTGGCCCTGGCCCGGCGCTTGGTGTCCGGGGAACCCCGGCTCACGGTGCTCCACAACGACCAGCGCACCGGCAAGTTCTCCGTTCAGAACCTGGCCCTCTCCTTTTCCCGGGGGGAGTATGTCGTCATCCTGGACGGCGACAGCCTTCTGCAGCGTGACGCCATCTTCCAGGCTTTGAAAAAGTTTGCCGACCCGCGCGTCGGCGCCGTCTCCTGCAATCTCCGGGGAAAAAACGCCGCCCAAAACGTCATCACCCGCCTCCAGGACCTGGAATATCTCACCTCCATCTCCACCGGCCGCATCTCCCAGGCCTGGTGGGGCACTCTCAGCATTGTCTCCGGTGGTTTTGGCGTCTTCCGCCGGCAGGTCTTTGACCAGGTGGGCGGGTATGATGTCCACACCGGCGAGGACACCGACTTCACCATCAAAGTGCGCAAATATGGCTGGAAAGTCGCCTTTGCCCCCCGGTCGCTGTGCCTCACCGAACTGCCCGGCTCCGTCTGGAATCTCGTCCGGCAGCGTTTCCGCTGGGACAACTGCCTCATCAATATCACCGTGCGTAAACACAAAAGTCTCTATAACCCTTTTCAGGCCGGCTTCACCTGGAACAATTTCCTGGCCGGCATGGACAACTGGTTTTTCCAAGGCCTCCTTAATCTGATCATCATCATCTACCCCATTTATCTCTATGTAATTTTTCAGGAACTGGTCCTGGTCATCTTGGTGAGCGTTTACCTGGTCTATTTGGGCTTTGCCCTTTGCCAATACCTGGTGGCCCTGACCATCTCCCACCAAAAAAGGGAGGACCTGCGTTTGTTGCCTTTTATCCCGCTCTTTCCCCTTTACCAGAACCTCTTCTTGCGGGTGGTCCGCCTCCTGGCCCACCTGGGGGAAGTCTTTTTCCGCTATACCTATCGGGTCCCCTACATCCCTCCATGGGTGGGGCAGAGGACCGACCAATGGTAAGCAGGGCCATGAAATGCCAATGGCAGTTTGTTCTGCTGGGGCTTACCTGGTTGGCGGCGGCAGCCCTGGCCGGACCGTTGGTCGCCGTCGCCGCCGCAAAGCCGGCTCCACCTCAGGGACAGGTCCTGACTCTGGCCCAGGTAGAGGAATTGGCCGCCCACCGTCATCCCGCCATACGCGAGGCCAAGGCTCGCCGCCAGGCTCTCGAAAGCAGGTCCCGGGAGGCCCGGGCCACGTACTGGCCGGAGTTTCAGGCCAGCTACCAGTACAACACCAATCCCGTCTTTGCCGAAACCCAGCAGGGTTTCAGCAGCATCCAGCAGCACGGCGATTTCGGCTTGTCTTTTCCTCTGCTCAAAAGGCTGGGGCTGGCCCCCGGGGAAGAAGAGAAGCTCTCTTGTCAGGCCAAGGTGGTGGACCAGGAACGCCTCCGGGCCGTGCAACTGGCCGTATGGCAGGTGCGGGAGCTGTTTATTGATCTGTGGGAAGGGGACCGCCGGGAAAAAGACTACCAGGCCCTGCTCCGGCTTCTGGAGGACGCCCGTAAACTGGCCCAGTCCGGCCTCCGCCATCGGGAACTTTTGCCTGCGGAACTTTTGGCCCTGGATCAGCAGTTCGTGGACGTCCGGGAAAATGCCGCCCTGGCGGCCCGGGCCCGGGAAGCCCGCCTCATCCGACTGGCTGGTCTTCTGGGTCTGGCGCCTGGCTCTTTTCGGCTGGCGCCCTATACCCCAGGCGCCCGCAAGATTCCCTCGTACCCCGAGCTGCTTAAGATGGCCCTGGCGGCCCGCCCCGAATTGGGGAGCACCTCCTGGCGCATCCGGGAGGCCCAGGTGGAGGCCGAGCGCGCCCCTTACAAATACCTGGACCTGAGCCTGGAGGCCCGCTACAACATCGACCAGTATAAGGTCCTGGGGACCCGCACCGGCGCCCTCCTGGGAGTGAAAGTGTCCGCCCCCCTGGCCATTTTCAGCCTGGTCAAGCACCGGCGGGAGGCGTCTCACAAGGAGGCGGAATCCCAAGCTGCTTTGGGGGAAGCCCAGGCCCGCAACGTGGAAAACGAAGTCCTGGTAGCCCTGGAAAAACTGCAAACCCTGGAGGTGCGGCTCAAAGTCATGAACCGGCAGATCCGCGTGGCCGAGGAGGGGGTGCGGTCCCATCAGGTCCTGGTGGACCGGCCCACGGTCTTGGCCTCCGCCTCCCCGCTGGAGCTTTTAGCGGCCCGCTATCAGGCCGGGTCTTTGCACCGGGAGGCCGCCGCCCTGGAGGCCGAGCGGGAAAAGGCCTATTTTCAGCTGTTGTATGCCCTGGGTGTCGACCAATTGGAGGAGGTGCGTCAAAGCTCTCATTCTGCAGGGAAAAACATGTCCAATCCGAACCATCCTCCTCTGGCTCTCTGGGTCTACCACCCCGACCGCCTCTTCCGGGAACAAAAAACCGGCGAACTTTTGGCCCTGACCCAGGAAAAGCGCATAACCCGCTTCTTCCTCTGTCTGGACAACCAATTAATAAAAAATATAAATCGTTACCTTCCGGATATGTCTCGCTTCATCACCGCCGCCTACCGCCAGGGCGCCGCCATCGAAGCCCTCATGGACGAACCCACCTGGCTGTTGCCAGAAAACCGGCATCAGTTGGGAGAATACCTCAAGGCCATCCAGACATACCATGCCCAGGTGCCACCCGCAGCCCGCTTCCAGGCCATCCACTTGGATCTGGAGATCAACCAGTTGCCCCACTGGGAGGCCCGGAAAGACAAAGTGGCCCGCTACCTGCTGGATACCCTGCGGTATGTCAAGTCCCGGGAGCCCACCCTGCCCCTGGCGGTGGACCTGCCCGTCTGGCTCGACCGCCAGGGCATCAAACTGTGGCCGGAGATCATCCGCGCCGCCGACAGGATCGTCTTCATGGCCTATGAACAGAAAACTCCTGACCACCTCGTCCGGGCCCTCCACCCCCTCCTTGACTTCTGCCGGCAGGAAGGCAAGCCGGTGTGGATCGGCCTGAACATCCAGGATTTTGCCGGGCAGGAGAACGGCGCTTTGGACCGCTATATGTCTGAGGTGGATAAAAAGATCTCGCCGCGGGTCGCAGGCTTCGCGCTGTTCCAGTACCAGGATCTGAAGCGCTTGCGGCTGGCCAGGGTGACGCCATGAAGCTGCCGCAGACACCTCCACTGTACCGGCAAGGAGAAGAACGGCGGGGCTTTCCCTGGGGGAAGATCATCTACCTGGCCATCCTGGCGATCCTCCTGGGCAGTCTGGGCTGGTGGGGCTGGCGCCGGGTAATCTACATCGAGGCCCCGGCCTTGGTGCAGGGCCGGGAGGTGCAAATCCAATCCTCTGAAACGGGACGCATCGAAGCCGTCACCGTCGAAATCGGCGACCAGGTTACTCCTGAAATGGTGGTGGCCCGCCTCAACGTCACCCGGCGCGGGCAAGACCAGTGGTCCCCGGAAACCGCCGCCCGCCTCCGGGAATCATTGCAGCGCGTCAGCGGTGAGGCCGCAGTTTTGGCCAAAGAGCTTTCCCTGAAATCAAGCCTGGCCGCCGCCTACGATAAGGAACGTCGCCGCTCCCGCCAACTCCTGGAGCAGCATGTGCTCAAATATGGCGACTACAAGAAAATGGATCTGGAGATTCAGGCCAAACAGATGGAGTTGGGTCAGCTCAAGAAGCGCCTGGCGGTGCTCCACGAGGAAAAGCGTCTGCTGGAGGAAATCTACCAGCAGCACCTGCCCCCTCATGGCGCGGTATGTGTGGAACTCACCGCCCACACTGGCGGCTGCGTCATCCAGAGGAACCGGCAACCCGGCGAAGTGGTGCTGGCCGGGCAACCCGTGGTCACCCTGGTAGACCTCCGGCAACTCCATGTCAAGGCCTTCCTGCCGGAAAAGTTTCAGCCGGACATCACGCTTGGGGAAAAATCCGTCATTCTCTTAAAGGATGGTTCCATGATCCCGGGTAAGGTGGTGAAGCTCTATCCCGCCACGGAACACCTGCCTCCGGAATACCAGAAATACTACATGACCCGCCAGCAGGCCATTATCGCCGAAATCCTTCCGGATCAAAACGACCCTGAGAAATTGCTGCACGGCCTGCCGGCGACCGTCCGTTTCTCTCGCCAGGGTCGATTTTTTTAATGAGAATGGGCTAAAAGCCTTATAAAATTTATGGAAACCTGCCAGCACTGCAAAAAAAGGGGCCGCCTGGGCGGCCCCTCGGAGTTGTTAAAGATCAGTGGTATTTAATCCATTTCCTGCATGGGCTTGCTGCAACACTCGGGACGGGGGTCATTGGGACCCGCAGTCTTAAAGGTGTTGCACTGGATGCAAACATAACTCTTCGGCTCTTCAGCCTCGGCTTTGGGTTGGTTCTGCTTGGCGCTGCAACCACAAGAACACATACGGAACCTCCTGATTATATTTAACAGACACTACCAGCGACAACCACATCGGCGGCCGTCAATTTATTTCCTTTCACGGGGGTATCCAGGCAATTCTTCCGTCCCCTGCAAGTACTTCTTATCAAGAAATAATAAATATCAATTTTATCATTTCAAGAGGATGCCTAAAAATTTTTTCCTCTTGGCTTCGCCACTTTTCGCCTTGCTGAATAATTGATAAAAGGCGTCTACCATCTTTCTTAAGGAAAAAATAGCTGAATTTCGCTAAAATATTTGGCAGAGTCAAATATATCCCGAGAAAATCGAAATTATTTCCAAAAATTTTCAGCAAGGTAAGCAACGCCCTGCCCAGTCAGCTTGCCGGTCCTGAACCGGGCTTTCGTTGGGCCTAACGACATTAATCTTGACCTGAATTGTGAATTAACTAAACTGAATGGCACGGAAATCTAAAAATACTAGTAATTGCCGTAAGTTGCTTTGGCAGGACAGTCTGGGGAGGGACTGCCCGGCCGGAAGAATCGAGAGTGCGGGGGGGTGGGGCCATCCCCTGATATCTGTCTTTTCCCTCCCAGGAATCTTCTTTGCCTGACAAAGTCCATTTCCGTTGCCTCCAACTGGTCCATTCCCTAACAAGGGGAGCTTGGTGGGTCGTCGCCATTGCTCTGCTCGTCAGTGCGGTCTCGCTGTACTATGCCCTGACCACCCTGTCCTTTAGGACCAGCCGCAATGATCTGGTGGCCAGCGACCAGAGCCTCGTCCGTCTGGGAGAGGAAATCGACAAGAAGTTCGGTGTCCGGGACGGCTTGGTGGTCGTGGTGGAAAACGGACACCCCTCCCGTTCCATTGCCTTTGCCGAGGCCCTGGCTGGGGAACTGCGGAAGTACCCTGTCCAATTCCCCGAACTCTTCTATCGCGTGGACCCGGAACGCTTCAAGCATTGGGCCTTCCTATACCTTAATTCCCAAGAGCTTTCCCGGTTTCAGGAAGAGTTGCTCAACCACCGCCGCATCGTCTCCACCCTGGCCGCAGACCCGAATCTGACCAACTTCTTCCTGGTCGTCAATGAAGAGATCACCAAATCCATGCTCAGTCAGCTCTTCACCTCTTACCTGGAGGAGAACGAGGGCGAAACCAAAATTAACGGCCTTACGCTTCTAACCAGCACCTTGCGGCAGTTCCATCATGCCCTCGCCGGCGGCGACGGCGAAGTGAGCGCCTTTAAGACATTCTTTCCCAAAGGCCTCGAGGACTTGGGTCAGGAAGGCTATTTCTTCACCGAAAACGATAAGTACCTGATATTTCTTATCACTCCTCAGCAAACCGACTACTCCGCCTCCATTAAGAACCTGGCTTTGCTGCGCCAGGTCGTCGGCCGGGTCAAAGAAGGCTTCCCCGGCCTCCAGGCGGGGGTGACCGGCCTTTCCGCCCTGGAAGATGACGAAATGGGCTCCGCACTGGGAGACATCACCCTGGCCACCTGGCTCTCCATGCTCAGCCAGATGCTCCTGCTGGTCTTCTTCTTCCGCAGCTTCCAACGCACCATGGTGGAGGGGTTGGTCCTCATCATCGGGCTGCTGTGGACCTTTGCCGTGGTCAGCCTGGTCATTGGCCATTTGAATATCCTGTCCATGATCTTTGCCCCCCTGATGCTGGGGCTTACCATCGACTACGGCGTACATTGGTTCTGTCGTCTGGAAGAGGAGCAAACGGACCTGAAGCGCTGCCGGGCGGAGCACTTGGGCTGCACCATGAGAAAAGCCACGCCGGGAATTTTTTATGCCGCTCTGGCCGCTACTGTCTCCTTCTTTCCCCTGGCCTTCTCCGGCTTTAAGGGGCTGGCTGAGCTGGGGCTAATCCTGGTCTTCGGCATCCTGATAATGCTGGTGGCTACCCTGGTGCTCCTGCCTTGCCTGGTGATCATCACCGAGCGCTGCTCACCCGGTGCCGCCCAAGCCGACTGCGCCGGTCATCCACGGCCTTTTCTGAGCCTGAGTTGGAACCGTCCCGGACTCATTGTCGCCCTGGGGTTGGGTCTCATGGCCTTAGGAGGAGTGAGTCTGCGCCATGTTCCTTTTGACCTCAACCCTTTGCACCTGCAAAACCAGAAGGTTGAATCCGTCGTCTGGGAACTGAAGCTCCTTAAGGATTCCCGCTATTCCACGTCCTTCGGGACCATGGTGGCAGGCAGTCTGGACGAATTGCGCGCCAAGACGGAAGCTTTACGAAAGCTCTCCACCGTTTCCCATGTGGAATCCATCCTGTCGTTTTTGCCCACCGATGTTGAGGCCAAGAGGCGGCAACTCGATTCCTTGCGGCCGCTGGTCAGCCAGGTCAACTTTCCCGCGTCCTTCACCCGGCGCTCACAACCCGATGATCTGGCTGGCGTCTTGGGCCGTATCCGCTTTAAATTGTCTCAGGCTCAAGACGCAGCCTGGAAACCGGAAGTCCGCGCCACTCGGGCACAGGTGAATGAGGCCTCTGATTTATTGGCCCAGATTATTTCCCTCCTCAATTCCGGCGCTGATCCCCAGGTCGCCGCCCGCCTGGCCGGCTTTGAGCGGAAATTCCTGGATGATCTCAAGGCTCATTGGCAACTGGTCCGGGACAATCTAAATGCCTCCGCCCCCCGCCTGGAAGATCTGCCCCCGGAGGTGCGTCAGCGTTTTGTCAGCGCCGACGGGCACTTTCTCATCCGGGCGTTCCCCGCGCAGGACATCTGGGACCCTGTGCCCCTGGGCCGGTTCGTCCAGGACCTGCGCCGGGTGGACCCCAATGTGGTGGGCGACCCGGTCCTTCTCTATGTCTTTACCCTGGCCTTCCGCAACGCCTGCTTGTGGGCTGCCGGCATAGCCCTCCTGGCCATCACCTGCCTTATGCTTCTCATGTTCCGGAGCCTCAAGCTCACCTTCCTGGCCCTCTTGCCGCTGTTCGTCGGCACCGGCTGGACCCTGAACCTCATGTGGCTTCTGGGCATACCCTTCAACCAGGCCAACGTGCTGTTCCTGCCCCTTATTTTGGGCGAAGGCGTTGAATTCGGCATCATCATCCTGGTGCGCTGGCAGATGGAGGCTTCGGCCCGGGCCATCACCTTGCCGGCCAGCACCGCCAAAGGCGTGCTGCTGGCCGCCCTCACCACCACCGTTGGGTTCGGCAGCCTCATGGTTTCCGGACATCAAGGCACCTTTAGCCTGGGCCTCCTGGCCACCGTGGGCAGTCTGAGCGTGCTGTTGGCCTCTTTAAGCGTGCTGCCCGCCTTTATCCGGCTCCTGGAGCGTTCCCACACCACAAGCCAGACCGTGCCCGGCAATATCACCGGCGTCTGGCGCTGGCTTACCCAAGCCGTCCGAAAGGAGATCTGATGAAATCCACACTCAAAATTTTTTCGGCCGCTTTCCTGGCCGCACTGCTTTTGGTGATGCCGGCTCTGGCTGGCCCCCCCACCGATTATGTGCGTGGCATTCTCGACCGCGTCATGGCCATCCAGAGCAATCCGGCCATGACGGGCCCGGCCCACGAAACGGCCCGGGCCAAAGCCATCCGCGCCATCATCCAACAGAGTTTCGACTTCCCCCTGATGGCCCAAAACTCCCTGGGGGCCACTTACGGCAAGTTGAGCCAGGGCCAGCGCCAGGAATTCATCTCCGTCTTCAGTTCCTTGTTTCAGGACTCCTATACCCGCATGGTCCTGAATTTCCTCAAGAAGGAAACCATCAATTACGGCAAGGAGGATGCTTCGGGCGGCAAGGCCCGGGTCGCCACCACCATTGTCCGCACCAACGAGACCATCCCTGTGGAATATCTGATGCACAATCAGGGGGGCAGTTGGCGTCTCTATGATGTCATCGTCGACGGGGTCAGCATCCTGGATAATTATAAGCGCCAGTTCGGACAGGTCATTAACACCAAGTCCTTCGATTTCCTCATGGACAAGATGAGAACCCAGCAAAAGGCCATCAAGCTGGGGGACTGATGATACCTGTCCGCCGCGGACCAAACCAGCAGTCTTGCATCCTGGGCCAGGACATCCACTCCTGGTGTCCTGGCCCAGGTTATGCCCCTGCCCCTGCAAACCTTTCATCAATCATCCCCATCATCGCCCAGACAATTATTTCGTCCCAGAATTGACTACATTTGACCATTGAATCATCTTTTTCTCATGCTTAATGTGAAATTGAGGCCTCCGCCTGCCCTGACCTGTTGTCTCCCTCACCTTGTTTCGGCGGTCTCCGTACAATTCGAAGTGCGCAAGATTTCATATTCCCTGGCGTGAGCCTTGACTGCTGCAGAGCCGCTATTTCCTGCGGCGTAGGCTGGGAAAGGGCGGCCAGCATGGGCGGACAAAGACCCGGGGTCCCGGTCTTTCGTCATTTCGGTCCCCCTCCCCTTGTCTGACTCTCCCGCAGGGACCGGACGGGCGATTGAGCACAAATTCGGAATACAAGGAGGGTGCTATGAGAATCACGGTGACGCAAGCCGAGGGCGAGGAATTGGCCGATGCCTTGAACAAGGAAGGAATTACCTATGAAATTCGCGATGTGGGCGCCATCCGGGAACTGGACACCGGGAGCTGGCAGCTGTTTTCCTTTGTCGCCAACCTTCCCGAAGTGAAAGTGCCGCCCGGGTTATCCGGCGGAGACATCGGTGCCCGGGCCTTTCAGCTTCCTTCCGGCCGCCTCATCATTATCAATGGAGACGGTGAGTTGGAAAAGATCACCATTCCTCCTCCCCACCGTTAGACGCCCACTTAAGGGGAGGCAGAGAAGGGCTCAAGCCCCTTGACCCTCCCCTTTCCGCCAATCCGCCTCCCAACGGTCCCACATTGCCGGTAGTCCTTTTTTCATCTTGTGGATTTACCCTCTTTTGCCGTATATTCCCTCTGAAGACCGTTGGAAGAGGCCTATCATGCACGATGTTCCCTCTCCTGAGAAATCCTCTCCCCCTCAGGGGCCGCCAGCTTGTGAGACGATCCCCCCCGTTCTTCCGGGGGACGACCGTCCTGCCTTGCCTACCCAGTTCGCCCGGTTATTCTTCGGTGCGGTCACTCTCCTCATCCTTTACTTCTCCTATGAAATCATCAAGCCGTACCTGGTGGACATCTTCATGGCCCTGGTGCTCTTTTTCACGGCCAAGCCTTTGCATCTGGGCCTCACCAAACTGCTGCGGGGCCAGAAGGCCCTGGCTTCGGCCATAACCTGCCTATTTCTCACCATCGTCATTCTCCTGCCCCTCGTCACCCTGATAAGCATCATTTCCAACCAGGCCCTGGAATTTTCCAGTCAGGTGGGCAAGGGCTTGAAAGACGGCCACCTCTGGCAATGGCTGCAAACCAAGATCCACGCCATGGAGAATGCCCTCGTCCACCTCAAACTGCCGCTCCCGCCAGAGCAGATCAAGCTGGAAAGCGTGGTGCAAACGGTCCTCACCCGGGCCAGCCAGTTCATTTACACCAACGCCGTGGGCCTGGTCAAAGGCTTCACTTTTTTCATCCTGGATTTCATCCTGGTGATCTTCATCGCCTTTTTCATGTTCCTCCAGGGCGATGATTTTATCGCCGAACTGAAGAAGCTCTCCCCCCTGGAAACCTCCTATAACGATGAAATCCTTAAGGAGGTGGAAACCACCATCAAGGTCACCCTCTGGGGCACCGTGGTGGTGGCTTTTGTCCAGGGAGCCCTGGGCGGCGTGGGCTTTCTGCTGTTCGGCGTCCCCCAGCCGGCCTTCTGGGGGGTGGTGATGATCCCCGCGGCGGTCATCCCCGTGGTGGGCAGCGCCATCATCTGGGCGCCTGCCACCCTCTATTTATTCTTCACCGGCGCCATGACCAAGGCCCTGGGGCTTCTGTTCTTCTGCATAGTCATTATCGGCGGCATCGACAACCTGCTCAAGCCCCTGCTCATGCGGGGCACCCGCTCCACTCCCTCCATCCTCATCCTTTTCAGCATCCTGGGGGGCATTGAATATTTCGGCCTCATCGGTTTCATCCTGGGGCCCCTGGTGTTGAGCTTCCTCCTCTCTTTCCTGCGCATTTATGAAAAGGCCATCCTTAGGACCGCGCCCCCACCTCCTGAAAAAATAAAACCCACCGCCCCCAAGGACGGTGGGTCAATGAAATCCATCGGTTAAATCCGGTTAAGCGGCGCCCAACACCTCCTGGCGCACCTCCGTCAGGTCCAAGTCTCCCTTGCTGACGGCAGACCGTTTGGCCAACTGCTCCAGTTCATCCTGCACCAGCGCCCGGTCCAGGTGGCGGTCCTCCCGGATGAATTGACAATATTCCTCAAAGAGTTCTTCTTTTAAGTCGGCTGAAAATGACGGGGCGCCCGGAGCTTGATCCTCCTGGGCCAGGATATTATCCAGCAGGTAGAAATATATGGTCCGGGCTTCGCTCAGACGGCCGCTTTGGGCCAGCCGGTCGGCCCAGTTCTGGGACCGCCGCAATTTTTGCTCCGCATCCGCCTGCTCCAGAGATTCGTCGGCCAGTTCCTCCATGATATGGTCGATGGATTCCAGAATCTCCTCCAGCCCCTGTTCCTCTTCCTTCAGAACTCCCCGCACTTCCGGCACCCGGTCCGCCAGGTCCAGAATGATCTCCATCAGATCTTTCTTGGCATATTTCTTCAGCCGCTCCTGCAGTTCAGCCCGGTTGAGAAACTTGCCCGGGTCTTGCACCCAACTCCGTAACAAGGCCAAAACGTGGGAGCAAATCTCTCCACCATCGGCCTGGGGGCAGGAACACACCGACGACAACTGACCGTCCTTAATCCGCACTTCCACCTGCAGGGGCTCTTTATCCCACACCACCACCTGTAACCGCTCGCCGATGCGGTAGGCGGAGTGAACCTGCTGATTATCCATCAACTCCTGGGCCTGGGCGTTGGCTTCGGGAGTGCCAATCTGGTCCAGAGTCTGGGCTTGCAAATCTTCGATGCGCATGACTGCGAACTTCCTCAAATCTTTTCTTAAATGTAACACATCACAAACGCTTAGCAACAAATAGGGGGGCTTTTTCCGAGCCTGGGACAATTTTTTTCTAAGAGGAGAAGTAAGTTTGGCTCCGCAGAAACAGGCGGTTGAGGCGGGCTTCCAGGTCCTGGCGCAGGTTTTCCAGGGCCTGCCCCCGTATGCCGGCGGGAACGTAAAAAGGTTCATCGATGAGCATGGCCATGCGGCAAAACGGCAGCGGCAACTCAAAACGGTCCCAGGTATTGAGGGTGATCTTGCGGCTGGAAGCGATGGCCGCCGGGATGATGGGGACCTGGGTCTCCCGGGCCACAAAAAGAACTCCCTTTTGGACCACCAGAGCTGGCCCCCGGGAGCCGTCAGCAATGAGGCCGGCCCGATACCCCTCCCGAATATACCCGGCCAGCCCCTTGACCGCCGCCACTCCGCCCTTCTGCCGGGACCCGGAGCAGATGGCGAAATTCCAGCCCCTCGCCAACTCGCTGATGAACTCGCCGTCCCGGCTGGGGCTGGCCATCAGCGCCATGGGGGCATAGCGGGAATAATGCCGCCAATAGATCATGATGGTGGTGAGCAGATGGCAGTGCCAGGAGGTGAAGAGCACCGGCCGGGGCGATTCCACGAGTTGCCGGGAGGCTTCGGGCACCACTTTCTCCAGCCGGCAGGTGGCAAAGCACAGTTCCATCAGCCGGCGGATCCCCGCCGGCGCCCAGCGGCGCCAGAGAGGGTGATCAAGGCGCAGTTTCATGGCGCTCGAGTCTGGGCCTCACTTCCGGGCCCCTTCCAGGCGTTCCAGGATTCTGGGGGTGTAGACTTCGTGTTCTTCCAGTTCGATGGAGGTCTTGCGGGTCATTCTCAGCTTCATCACGTAAAAATTGAGGCGCCGCATGGTTTTGAGCCGTTCCGCCTCATCGGGCATGGCAGCCAGCATGTCCTGGAGCCGGACGATCTCCTTGCGTGCTTCCAACTCCGGCGGCAGGCAGTCGGCCATCTTCAGGATCTTGTAGGCCATGCGCAGCTCCGACGGCACATTGCTGTCGTCATCAAAACGCAGCGGCTTGCCCCTGCCCTCCAGATTGTCGAAAAGCCCCGCCTCCATGGCCTCCAGAATGCGGTTTTCAGCGATCCTCTCGAAAAATTCCATGTCAGTCCCGAAATGTTTGCTTCCTATCTTCAACACCTTGGCGTGAGAACACTCATCACGCCAAATCTCAATACCGCTTCTTCCGGGCCCTCTCCAGCTCCCGCTGCTCTTCCCGCCGCCGGATGGTCTCCCGCTTGTCCGCCTGGCGTTTGCCCTTGGCCAGCGCCAGTTCCACCTTAGCGTATTCATTTTTAAAGTAAAGCTTAATGGGGATCAGAGTGTAACCCCGTTCCTGGATCTTGCCGGCCAACCGCTTCAGCTCCCGCTTGTGCAGGAGCAGTTTGCGGGGCCGGTCCGGTTCGTGGTTTTCCCCGGCGGCGTGGGAATAGGGGCTGATATGGGCGTTCAGGAGGTAGATATCTCCGTCCCGGAACCGGGCGTAGGCGTCTTCAATGTTGGCCTTGCCCAGCCGCAGGGATTTGGCTTCGGTGCCCTTGAGCACCAGACCGGCCTCGAAGATGGCGTCCACGGTGTATTCAAAATACGCCTTGCGGTTGCGGCAAATAAGCTGGATGCGATCGCTTTTCATGGCACCATGGCGCCGCTCAGGGCGCTGCCGAACCGGAAAATCTCGGGGAACCGCCGGTTCATTTCCTGGCTGGCGAATTCATTGATTTCTTCTACGGTTACCAATTCCATGACCCGGGCCGCCATGGCCCGGCACTCTTCCACAGTGAGGGCGCGGATCACATGCTTGATGACGGGGATGGCCATGGCATTCATGGAAAACTCATCGATCCCCAGACCCATGAGGATGGGGAGGTAAAGGGGGTCGCCGGCCATTTCGCCGCACATGGCTACGGCGATGTCCGCTTCCCGGCACACCTCCACCACGTGCCTCACCATGTGCAGCACCGCGGGATGCAGGGGTTGGTACATCTCCGCCACCTGCTTGTTGCCCCGGTCGATGGCCAGAGCGTATTGGATCAGGTCATTGGTGCCGATGCTGAAAAAATCCGCCTCCCGGGCCAGCAGCCTGGCCAGGGTTACCGCCGCCGGCACCTCAATCATGGCCCCGGCCGGTAATTTGTCATCGAAAGCGAGGCCTTCCCGCCGCAGTTCGCGCTTAATCTCCTCCAGGAGCTGGCGGGCTTCCCGCAGTTCCCGCACGTTGGAGATGAGAGGGAACATGACCCGCACCTTGCCGTGGGCCGAGGCCCGCAGGATGGCCCGCAGCTGCCTGCGGAAAATTCCCTGCTCCTTGAGGCAGAAGCGGATGGCCCGAAGACCCAGGGCCGGGTTAAGCTCCTGGGGATAGTCCAGGGGCGAGAGAAACTTGTCGCCGCCCACGTCCAGGGTCCGGATGGTGACCCCTAAAGGGTTCATTTCCTCCACCACCCGCCGGTAATCCTCATACAATTCTTCTTCACTCGGTACATGCCGCTGGCGCAGAAACAGAAATTCCGTCCGGTACAGGCCAATGCCGTCCGCGCCATACTTGCGGGCCAGCTGCACTTCTTCATTGAGCTCAATATTGGCCATCACCCGGGTGGGGTACGTATCCACCGTCACCGCCGGCAGATTGCTGAACGCCGCCACCTCTGCCTTGAAAAGATCGAACTCTTTGCGCCGGTTCTGGTAGCTGCGCCGCAAATCATCCCCCGGCTCCAGAATCACCCGGCCGGAGAGCCCGTCCAAAATGATATCTGCGCCAGGAGCAATGATGTGGGTGGCGTCATCCAGGCCCACCACCGCCGGAATTCCCAGTGATTGGGCCACAATGGCGGTGTGCGAGGTCTTGCCGCCTCGCTCGGTGATGAAGCCCACCACCTGCGAGCCGGCCATCTGGGTCGTTTCCGCCGGGGACAGGTCCCGGGCCACCAGGATGATGGGCTCGGGCGACGTGAAATGCCGGCGGGGGTTCTTGCCGGTGAGGTTTCCCAGCAACCGCCGGTAAACCGACTCCACGTCCTGGATGCGGCCCTTGATGTACGGGTCCTCGATGCGACGGAACAGGGCCTTCACCTTCTCAAAGGCCTGGTTAAGGGCCCATTCGGCGTTCAGATTGCTCTCCCGGATGAGGCGCAGGGGCTCGTCGAACAGCATCTGATCCTTGAGGATCAGCAGATGCAGTTCTAATAGATGGGCGTGCTCCGGAAATTCCGTAGCAATCTCGTCTTTAAGAAGAGTCAGGTCTTCGTGGGCCTGGTCCACCGCCCCCTGAAACCGCGACTCTTCAGCCCGCCGTTCCTCTTCGGTATAGGTGAGCCGGAAAGAGGCTTGCACCTCCCCCCGGTCGCTCAAGACCTTGGCCCGGCCGATGACAATGCCGGGGGAGGCGGGAATGCCCTGCAACATCTGATTCTTGCCGGTCATGTCTCTCCGAACTTCTGGGCAAAGAGGCGGGCCATGGCGGTGACGGCCTCCCGGGCGTCGGGGCCTTCGGCCCGCAAGATCAGACGCGTGCCCATGGGGGAATCCAGGGTGAGGATGGACAGAATCTGCCGGGCATCCGCCCGGTGACCGTCTTTCTCCAGGGTCAGGACCGACTCGAATTGCAGGGCCAGGGCGCTGATCTTCGCCGCCGGCCGGGCATGCAACCCCAGCCGGTTTTCCACCCACAACTCCCGTTCCATCACCAGATTGGCTGTCTTGGGTTTCGCCGTATGCATGTTGAACTTAATGTCTTGAAAAGTTCTTGGTGACACCGGCATCTTGCCGGTGGGACCCACAGGCTGAAAGCCTGTGTCACTCAAGGCGGCGGGCCGGAGGCCCGCCCCACCAACTTTTTTCATTTCGGGTGAGCCAAGGGCTCATGCGCGACTGCTTTAAAAAACCTATGTGGGGCACCCGCCCCCGGGTGTCATTGTAGGGGGCACACTGCGCACCAAAGACCTATCTTCCTTACCCTACGGCAGCCTCCCCTCGGCCTTCAGATCCAGATAGGCCTGATACACCCGCCGCCGGGGCAGACCCAATTCCTGGGCCACCAGCGCCGCCAGTTCCTTCCCCTTGAGCCCGCTGCCGCCGGCCAAGGCCACCAGGCGCCCGGCCACGTCCACGGCCTCAGGAGCACTTCGTTGCGGGCAGGATAAGACCAGGGTGCACTCGCCCTTCACCTCCCGGCCTTCCAGCTGCGCCGCCACTTCGGCCACCGGTCCTCGCCAGCACTCTTCAAACCGCTTGGTAAGCTCCCGCACCACCAGGATATCCCGGTTCCCCAGCTCCTGGGCCATCTCGGCCAACAGCCCCGCCAGCCGCTTGGGGGACTCATACAATATGAGCACCCGGGGCTCCCGGGCCAGCGCCGCCAAAAACTCCCGGCGCTTGCCTTCCCGACGGGGCGGAAATCCCAGGAAGGTGACATCCCCCTTGAAGCCGCTCATGGACAGGGCCGCCACCCCGGCTGCGGGCCCGGGCGCCGCCTCCACCCGCAAACCCGCCTCCCAGACCGCAGCCGCCAGGTCCGCGCCCGGGTCGGAAAAGCCCGGCGTGCCCGCGTCGCTCACCAAGGCCACATTCTCTCCCCTGTGTAACCTCTCCAGAATCTCGGGTATGCGACGGGTCTGGTTGTGGGCGTGGAAACTCACCAGGGGTGTGGCAATCTGGTAGTGGGCCAGCAAAATGCGAGTGCGCCGGGTGTCCTCTGCGGCAATGACGTCCACCTCTTTGAGCACCCTGAGCCCTCGGAGGGTAATGTCTTCCAGGTTGCCGATGGGGGTGGCCACCACCCAAAGGACGCCCGCCTGCCCCGCTGCGCCGCCGGAAGATGGCCCCGCCATGCTCAGATCCCGAAGGCCTGAGGAATGATCTGCACCTGGTGCCCCTCCTCCCCCACGGTGATGGCCACCACGTCGAAGCGCACCGTAGCCTGGCCCAGCCGCTTGGCTTTGAGGTAATAGGCGGCCAGCCGTTTCAACCGCGACTGCTTGGCCGGGGACACCGCCTCCTGGGGCGTCCCGTAACGGCTCTGCCCCCGGGTCTTCACTTCCACAAAAACCAGGGCTCCCTGGTGCCGGGCGATGAGGTCCACCTCCCCCAGAGGCGTGGTATAGTTGCGCTCCAGGATGCGATACCCCTGACGGCGCAACGCCTTCTCGGCCAGGTCCTCCCCGGCCGCGCCCAGGCCGTGCCGCGAGTCCTTCACCGCCCCTCCTCCAGCCACTCCCGCACCCCTTTAAAGGTGCGCCGGTGAATGGCGCAGGGTCCCCAGGCGCGTAGTGCCTCCAAATGCTCCGGCGTGGCGTAGCCCTTGTGCGCCAGGAAATTGTACTGGGGGTATTGCAGATGGTAGGCCGCCATGCGCCGGTCCCGGTGCACCTTGGCCAGAATGGAGGCCGCGGCGATGGACGGGCAGCGGCTGTCACCGCCCACCACCGGCTGCTGCGGGTAGGCCAGGGGCAGGGGCTGATTGCCGTCCACCAGCACCATGTCAGGCAAGACCGCCAGGGCCGTCACCGCCCGGACCATGGCCCTCAGGCTCGCCGCCAGGATGCCGGCCCGCTCAATCTCCCGTTCGCTGGCCGCAGCCACCGCCCAACTCTGAGCCCGGGCCTCGATCTGCCGGGCCAGATCTTCCCGCACCTGGGCCGCAAGCTGCTTCGAGTCCTTGAGGCCCGGCAGCGCCCCAGCTTCCGGAAAAATTACCGCCGCGGCCACTACCGGTCCGGCCAAAGGACCCCGCCCGGCCTCATCCACCCCGGCCAGACAGGTCAGCCCCTGCAGGCGCCAGAAAGATTCCGGGTCAGCAAACACCGCCTTGCCGCCCCGGCGCCCCTTCATGCCGGTTAGGTCCGCTTTTCCCGGATCCGGGCCGCCTTGCCCGACCGCTGCCTGAGGTAATAGAGGCGGCTCTGCCGCACCCGGCCCCGGGTGAGGATCACCACCTTCTCGATGTTGGGGGAATGCTGGGGAAAGATGCGCTCCACCCCCACGCCGTACGACACCTTGCGCACGGTGAAGGTGGCCCCCACCGCCGCGCCCCGCTTGCGGATCACCACACCCTTGAAGACCTGGATGCGCTCTTTGTCGCCTTCCACGATGCGCACGTGCACTTCCACGGTATCTCCCGGACGGAAGTCGGGCAGGTCCGCCCGCATCTGCTCCCGGGAGAGTTGCATGAGCCTCGGTTCCATATCCTCACCTATCCTTCAGCCGAGTCCTTGAGTTTGGCCAGAAACCGCCTGTCATCCATATCCAGGCGGGCCCGGTCCAACAGGTCCGGCCGGTCTTTCATGGTTCTGACTAAAGCCTGCTCCCGCCGCCAACGGGCGATGCGGCGGTGGTCCCCGCTCAAGAGCACCTCCGGCACCTCATGCCCTTCAAAGACCCGGGGCCGGGTGAAATGGGGGTACTCCAATAGCCCGTCCTGAAACGATTCCTCGTCCGTCGCCCCTTCGCCACCCAAGACTCCGGGTAACAGCCGGGTCACCGCGTCCGCCACCACAAGCGCCGGGATCTCGCCCCCGGTGAGCACGTAGTCGCCGATGGACAACTCCTCGTCCACGTAATGCCGCACCCGGTCGTCCATGCCTTCGTAATGGCCGCAGATGAGCAGCACGTGCTCCCTCTCCGCCAACTCCCGGGCCTTGGCCTGGGTAAAGAGAGGCCCCTGGGGGGCCAGAAGAATGACCCGCACCCCAGGCGCTTCAGCTCTCACCTGGCGGATGGCGGCCACCAGGGGTTCAATTTTCATGACCATGCCAGGCCCGCCGCCAAAGGGGCGGTCGTCCGCCACCCGGTGCCGGTCATTGCAAAAGTCCCGCAGATTCAGGACCCGGAATTGCACCGCACCCTGGGCTTGGGCCCGGCTGAGCATACTTTGGCCCAGGGGCGACGTGAAAAAATCCGGAAACAGGGTGAGGAGGTCAATCTGCATAGAGGTCCAGCAGGCCCGCCGGCGGCTCCACCTCCATAACCCCCAGGTCCGTATCAATCTTGAGGATCACGTCCTCCACCGCCGGCAGGAGCAACTCGCCTTTATCACGGTGCACCACATAGACATCGTGGGCCGGGGTGGCCAGGATTTCCTCCAGCGTCCCCAAAATTTCCCCCGACCGGACGCGCCGTACCGTCAGCCCCACCAGCTGAAACCAATAATACTCTCCCGGCGGCAGGGGCGGAAAGCGTCGCGCCTCGGCCTTCACTTCCAGGCCGGCCAGAGCCTCGGCCTGCTCCCGGGTGCAAATCTCTGCCACGGTCAGAAGCAAATGCTTCCTTGTGCAAGCCGCATCCCGCACCTGATAGGCGCGGCCGCCCAGAATCACCTCGCCCAGGGCCGGATAGAAGCCCGGGTCCTCCGGGGGTCCGCCGGCGCACCAGACTTTGAGAACCCCACGAATCCCATGGGCCCCCGCCACCTTGCCCAGGGTGATGAGGCGAGAGCTTATCTTCAAGCCTTTACTCAATGATCTCTAATACCGCCCGCTTGCGGATCTTGGTGGAGGCGGCAGACAGAATCGTGCGCATGGCCCGGGCCGTGCGGCCCTGCTTGCCGATCACCTTCCCCAGATCCTCTTTGGCCACCTTCAGTTCGATGACCGACGTCTGCTGTCCCTCGATCTCCTTCACCTGCACTTGATCCGGATGGTCCACCAGAGCTTCTGCGATGAACTTGATGAGTTCCTTCATCCTCTGCCACCTCCGTCGTAGGCTTAGGCGGACTCACATCCCCGGTCCGGTGCAGTGCCGGAGGCGCTTATTCCCCTGTGGCGGCTGCGGCTTTCGCCCGCCATTTCTTCAGCAGGCTGGCCACCGTGGCGGTGGGTTGGGCGCCGCTGTTCACCCACTGGGTCAAAAGATCCTCCTTGACCGTCACCGCGGCCGGTTCCTGGTTGGGGTCATAGGTGCCGACGATCTCCAGGAACCTGCCATCCCGGGGAGCTTCACTGTTGGTCACCACTATGCGGTAGAATGGACGTTTCTTGGCGCCGTATCGGGCCAGCCGGATGCGTAGTGCCATGTTTGCCGGTTTATCCTCCTGTCTTGGTTTTTTTGAGGGGAGGGCCGGAGGGACGAGTGGG